>CANROU010000005.1 GCA_947632325.1 uncultured Bacilli bacterium | reverse complement strand
GAAGATAATGAAGAGAGAATAGCTAATAAATATGTAAGATATAGTTTAGAAAGAGAAAATATAGTAATAAAAAGTGGTAAATTAGATGAATTAAAAGATAATCTATTAGATGAAGCAAGTATAAATAAAGGGAATACAAATCATTATAACTTAAGATTATGGATAGATGAGAAAGCAGATAATCTAGCTATAGATAAAGTGTTATCTAAGAAATTAAAATTAGAAACGAGTCAGATAATAGATAATATTGAAAATGATAAATGTTATACTTTTGATACTAGTACAGGTACAATATTAGGTTATGATGTTAATAAATGTGGTACTAGTGTAGATATACCAGATAGGATAAATGGAGTAGAAGTTAAGAGCATTGGAGGTAGTGGCCATAATTATGTTATGGCTAATAAAGGTTTAACACATTTAAGTATTCCAGATACAGTAACTTACTTTGGGAAAGGTGTTTTTAAAAATAATCAATTACCAGATAATGAAGCTTTTATTTATAATAGGAAAAGTGATGGTAGTATTGATTATACTAAATTAAATTCTTATGGAGGTAAAAAAAGAGAAAACATAGTTATTCCTAGTAATGTTGTAACTATAGGTCAGGTATCTTTTTATCTATCTCAAATAAAATCAGTAGTGATACCACCTAGTGTTAAAACAATTGAGCCAGGTGCTTTTCTTCAAAATCAGCTTAATCATATAAATATACCATCATCTGTGACACAAATTGGGAATGGAGCATTTGCTTCTAATCAATTACCAGATAATGAGGCTTTTATTTATAATAGGAAAAGTGATGGTAGTATTGATTATACTAGTTTAAATTCTTATGGAGGAGCTAATAAAACAGTTGTTGTACCAGATCAAGTTACGACAATAGGGTATCAAGCTTTTTATGGCGTTACTGCTACTAGTATCACTTTACCAAGTAATTTAACAACAATTAGTGATTATGCTTTCTATTATGCTAGTCATTTTACAACCATAACAATACCAAGTAAGGTTACGACAATTGGTACTCACGCCTTGTATGGATGTAACTCATTAAATAAAATAGTAAACTTAACAGGAAAGAGTTTTAATTGGGAAGGTATAATTAATGGAAGTGGTAATAATAGTTTTATAACTGGAACTGTTCATGCTTCATGGGGCGATGTAGAAATTGTTAATAAGTCGTAAAATAGAATATTGTTTCTATTTTTTTTATTATTTTGTGATTTTTTTCATATATTGAATTAGATGCATAGAAAAAAGTAAGGTGATTAACTTGAAACGAAAAATAATAGAGATTACTTCTGTTTTTGCTTTAATTTGTTTTAGTTTTTTTTATACAGATAAAGCAGTGGATATTGTAAGACGTAATGACCCTATTATGAAAGAAATCAAGAGCGTACAAAAAAATTATGAAATAGACGCTACGGATGCAGTTATTGGTGAAACTGATATGATCCCTGGTCTTAATGGAAAAACAGTGAATGTTAATAAGAGTTTTGAGAGAATGAAACGATATGGTAAATTTAATGAAAATTTATTGGTTTTTGAAGAGGTAAGTCCGTTAGTTAGTATTGAGGAATATTATGATCGTTATATTGCCTCTGGTAGTTCTGTTAAAAATAGTGTAGCTTTGATATTTAAGGTTACCGCTAATGATGATATTGATGATATCATATCCATATTAAATGAAAGAAATATTCAAGCTACATTTTTCTTAGATGGGATATGGATAGAGAATAATATACAAAAAGTTTATGAGTTAGCTAAAGATAATCATGAATTAGAAGTTTTGAGTTACGATGGTACTTATAATTCTGTTGATTTTAAAAATGCTCAGGAAACATTAAAGAATGTCATTAATTTAGATGGGAAATATTGTTACGCTGAATATGATCAAAAGGAAGTATTAGAATTATGTGAAAAAGAACAATTGCATACAATTATTCCAACTATTTTAGCTAAGAATTACCCTTATGCTACAATAAAAACAAAATTAAATAAAGGTTCCATCATTGGGATGAGTATTAATGATAAGGTTAAAGAAGAATTACCAACTATTCTTAATTATATTAATCAAAAAGGCTATTCTATGGATACTTTAGATGTTTTGCTAAATGAGGCAAATAATGTCGACAAGTAATTGTTTGAAAAATAATAAAAAAAGTTACAATAATTATAGGAGGGATGATGTGATGAATTTAATTTCAAGAAATTGGCCAAGTATCTTTGATTTTAATGATGATACTTTATGGCGTGATACGAATTTTATGAAGGCTGATGTATATAAACATGATGGTAATTGCACAATAGAGATGGATATACCTGGTATAAAAAAAGAAGATATCCATATGGAAATAGATCATGGATATTTAACTGTTAGTGCTAAGAAAGAAGAACATAATGAAGAAAAAGGAGAATACATTCGTCAAGAAAGATTCTACGGAGAAATGAAACGTTCTTTTTACGTTGGAGATGTGGATGAAAATAGTATTAAAGCCTCTTTTAATAACGGTATTTTAAAAGTTGAATTTCCTATTGATGCTTCAACAAATAATAAGAAACAAATTACTATTGATTAAATAGATATCATTTAAACTGTGTTTGTTCTAAAGATTTAACTAAAGCCATTAGGCTTTTTTTGCTAATAAGAAAGAAGAAATTATAATAAAGATATAAATAATTAAAAAGAGTGTAGATAAATGAATAAAATAGATATATCTATTTTATTTTTAGTTGGGTGAAAGACTTTGTTTGTAGTATAATATTATAAAGGAGAAATATATGGTTATTGGCGTTTTAGTACAGTTGGTGAATTATAATACTGATAAAGTTTTTGATTATTGTGTGCCTTCTTGTTTATGCTCTAAAATAAAATTGGGGATGAGGGTTTTAGTACCATTTGGTAAACAGGTGTTGGAAGGATTTATTGTTGAAATAAATAAAAATAGTCATACTGATAATATAAAAGAGATTATTCAGTTAGTTGATGAAGTTCCTGTTTTAAATGAAGAATTACTGTTGTTGGGACAATGGCTAAAAGCTAAAACTTTAGCGCCTCTTATTAGTTGTTATCAAGTTATGCTACCTAGAGGATTAAAAGCTAAAAAAGGTACGTCCATTACTAAGAAATATGAAAGTTATATATCTTTGGTTAATAACGTTGATTATGATGCGTTGCATCTTAATTTGCCCCAAAGAAAGATTGTAAATTGCTTTAAAGATCAAAAATTAATTTTAAAGAAAAAGTTGCAAGAGATTTCAGTTAGTAGTGTTAAAACTTTGCTTGAAAAAGGTCTTCTTCAAGAAGTAGTAAAAGAAAAATATCGTTATCAACTTCATGATGTAAAGCCGGTTAAGTATTCTCTTACGTTACAACAACAACAAGTAGTAGATGAAGTTTTAAATAAGTTAAGTACCAATAAAACTTTTTTATTATATGGTGTGACAGGTAGTGGTAAAACAGAATGTTATATGGAAATGATTGATGGGGTGTTAAAAAAAGGGAAAACAGCTATAGTTTTAGTTCCAGAAATTTCGTTAACACCGCAGATGATTGAACGTTTTTATCGTCGCTTTGGTAATCAAATAGCGGTTTTTCATAGTAAGTTAAGCGATGGAGAAAAATATGACGAATGGCGACGTATTGCTAAGGGTGAAGCTAAAATGGTAATAGGGGCTAGAAGTGCTATTTTCGCTCCTTTTACCAATTTAGGAATTATTATTATTGACGAAGAACATAGTAGTACTTATAAACAAGAAAAGATGCCAAGGTATTATACCATTGATGTAGCAAAAGCTCGCGCTAAATATCATAACTGTCCGTTAATATTAGGTAGTGCTACACCTTCTTTAGAAAGCTATTCTCGTGCTATTTCGCCGAAGAAGATATATGAATTGTTGTCTTTGCCTAATCGAATTAATCAAAAGAAGTTACCGAAAGTAACAGTGGTAAATATGCATAATAAAAAACAGGTTAATAATTTTTGGTTATCTGTAGAATTGTGTGAAGCTATAAAACATACTTTAGCAAGAAAGGAACAAGTGATTTTATTGCTTAATCGTCGTGGATATGCGACTTTTGTTACTTGTCAAAATTGTGGATATGTAGAAAAATGTCCTAATTGTGATATTACCTTAACTTATCACAAAACTTCTAATATTTTACGGTGTCATTATTGTGGATATGCTACAAAAAAAATTAATGTTTGTCCCAAATGTGGCGAAAATTCTATTGTTGAATTAGGTAATGGAACACAAAAGATCGAGGAGCTGTTAAAACAACAATTTACAGAAGCTAGAATACTTAGAATGGATTATGACACTACTTCTAGTAAAAAAAATGCTCATGAAACAATGATTAAAAGTTTTGCTAATAATGAATATGATATTTTATTGGGAACCCAGATGATTGCTAAAGGATTAGACTTTGCTAATGTAACATTAGTAGGAGTTATTAATGCAGATATTAGTTTAAATATTCCTGATTTTCGAAGTAGTGAAATTACTTTTCAATTATTAAGCCAAGTTAGTGGTAGAAGTGGTCGTAAGGATAAAGAAGGACAGGTTATTATCCAAACCTTTAATCCAGATCATTATGTGATTAAATATGTTCAAAATCATGATTATGAAGGTTTTTATAAAGAAGAAATGAAAATACGTAAGCAATTAAAATATCCACCTTTTTGTTATTTAACTTATGTTAAAATATCAGGTAAAGATTATAATGTTGTCTTTACAGAAGCTAAGAAAATACGCGATTATTTACAGAAATATTTGGCTAAAAATATTATCATATTAGGACCTTCAGTTGGTAATGTTTTACGTATAAAAAATATTTATTACTTTGGTATTATTTTGAAGTGTCGTGATAAAAAGAATTTAAATTTAGTGTTAGGAGACTTAATTAGTCACTATCAAAATAATAAACAGATTCATCTTGATATAGATTTTAATCCTAATCATATCTAAAATATAAATAATTGTATTTTGTAGTTTTCTTGCTAATTTACATTACATAAAATCAATGATATAATGTAATAGAATAAAAGAAGGTGATTAATTGTATGTATATTTTATCTAATATTTTTAAGAATGAAGATACTTTAAAATTTTTATCACTAGTTGTTCAAGATAAAAACAAAGAATATGAAAAATTGCCTTTTATATTAAATATGAATATTTCTAACAGCCAATATTATTTATGTACGGTGGTAGAGTTTATTATTAAGTATTATATTTTATTTCCTCAAGAAGATAGTATTTTAGAATTTATTAAACAATTGTCAATAGAATATAAAGGAGCAAGTGATTATAAAACTTTTTTTACTAATGGTAATAGACTGATTGCTAAAAGTATTCAAAGCAAATTAGGATTAACTGATATGTTACATGTTGATAATAAACAAAAGATAGTATCATATGCGTATGATCATTATATTAAGGAAGGATATTGTTTTCATAGTTTCCCCTCTGGTCTTATGGATAATATTGCCAAGGAAGGCTTGTTGCCAACTAAGCCTAAGTTGTTAGATAAAATGATAGAAATTGATGATATATTTAAGAAACATAATGTTAAAGATATTTTTGGTTATGATTTAATTTCTTTTTTTGCTAAGGAACATTTTCATTTAACTGATAGTGCATCGATGGCTTTTTATTATGCTTTACATGTTCCTATTTATTTTAATGATTTTATCGGCAATTGCTCTAAAAAAACCAAAACTAATCCATATTTATTAAAGAATAAGGATGTTTGTGCTAGTACGGTTGAAAATTTTTGCAATCAAGTGGGATTAACTAATGAACAAAAAAAGATAGTCATGACTTATTTTGATGATGAGTGGCAGATGATAAAAGCTAGTGATTTAATACCTATGATGTCATTTGTTAAACGAAAAATAGTTGGTAGAGATCAATTGGATGATTATGAGGATATTATGGCTAATGTGGAACAACAGGATATTATTTATAGTTTAGCTAGAATATTTGATAGTCGTAATAAAGATGATGTTAGATATACTAAAATAATCCCTTATGATGTTAGAATATGTCGCTTTCCTCATTATCAATATTTGTTAGATTATACTAGTAAAGTAAATATAGATAAAAAAGAAGAACCTATTAAGAAGGAAAATAAACATATTACTGATACTAATGGGAAAGCTGATGTTATTGCTTTATCAGGAATACTATTGATTGTATTAGGAATAACGTGGTTAATTATTAAACATTGGTTAGTAACAAAATAGGAGTGATTATGAATAAGTGTCGAATTGTTTTCATGGGTACACCAGAGTTTAGTGTTCCTGTGTTAAAAGAGTTAATTAAACATTATCAAGTAGTAGGAGTGGTGTGTCAACCAGATAAACTAACAGGTAGAAAAAAAATACTTACTAAACCACCAGTTAAATTAGTAGCTGAGGAAAACAATATTCCTGTTTGTCAACCAGTTAGACTTAAAAATGAGCTAGAAGCTATTTTAAAATGGAAACCAGATTTAATCATTACTTGTGCTTATGGTCAAATTTTACCTAAAGAATTATTGGATTATCCTAAATATGGATGTATTAATATTCATGCGTCATTACTACCTAAATTAAGAGGAGGCGCTCCTATTCATAAAGCTATAATGCATAATTATGCTAAAACAGGTATTACTATCATGTATATGGTAGAAAAAATGGATGCAGGTGATATTTTATATCAAAAAGAAACCATTATTAGTCCAAATGATACTTATGGTTCTTTAGAAGAACGTTTAAGTAAAATGGGGGCATCTTTAATTATCGAAATATTACCTTCTTTTTTAAAAGGACAAGTAAGCTCTATTAAACAAAATGAAGAAGAGGTAACTTATGCTTATAATGTTACTAGAGAAGATGAACATATTGATTTCACACAACGTACTTTGGACATTTATAATCAAATTAGAGCTCTTGATCCTAAACCTGGTGGTTTTGCTTTATTAGATGGTAAAGTTGTTAAAATTTTTGCCTCTAAAATAAGTGATAGCTTTTTTACACAACGCCAAATGGGGGAAATTAGTAGAATTTATAAAGATGGAATAGGTGTTAATACTAAAGATGGTGAAATTATTATTACTGAAATCCAGCCTGATGGTAAAAAAAGGATGTTAGTTAAGGATTATCTTAATGGTAACCATGAAAAAACTAAAGAATTATTAGGTAAGGTATTGAAATAAATAATAGAGGTGGTAGTGTGCGAAAACATAATTGGCAAAAAATTGCTACAGCATTTAAAGAACCTAGGAATAGAGGTTTAATCTTTTTTGGCTTTTATTTTATCTTTTTTGTGGTTTTAATTATTATTTTATCGGCAAATAAAAATAGTTCAAATCTATCATCTAATAATAAGACAACACCTAAAGGTGAATATCAATGGTCATTACTTGCTAATGGTAATTATCATTATGATTATACTTTGACTTATTCAACTAATAAAATAACAATAACCGGCGATAAAAATAATAATAAGGAATATTTTGTAATTCTAGATAAGGGTATGGAAGTAGAATATTTTAAAGAAGACAATATTTATCTAAGAAAAATTGATAATAATTGGAATTTAGTATCTAATCCTATACCTTATTCAGTATTCTTTGATTATGAACAAATCGATAAATTAATAAAGGAAAGTACTTTTTTATCTAAGACGGAATATGCTGATGGTATGTGTGAGCATCATTATGTTATAGCAACTTCTACCTTATTGTCTTTACTAGATAATGAAGTAGTGGACTTGATGGATAATAATAATGAAATAAATATAACTGTGGATAGTAATAATGAAGTATATAAAATAAGTTTGAATATAACTCCTTATTATCAATATAAAGAACAGACTACAGATACATTAAATATTACTTTGAATTTTTCGCTTTTTAATACCATAGAAGAATTATCCGGACCAAATTACGAATAAAAGGTTTTTAATTTTAATAACAATGGAGGTTATTAATGATGAGTATTTATCAGTTAACAATTGAAGAATTGGAACAATTTTTTGTCAATAAGGGTGATAAGAAATTTAGAGCTATACAATTATATGAATGGCTTTATCAAAAAAAGATCACTTCTTTTGATGAAATAAAAAATATAAAAAAAGAGATGTTAACGGAATTAAAGAAGAATTATTCATTAAGGACTATTAATATTATTGATAAAGAGGAAGGAAAAGATGTAGTTAAATATTTATTTTCTTTGGAAGATGATGAGAAAATAGAGGCCGTTGTTATGAAGCATGATTATGGTATTAGTTTGTGCGTTTCTAGTCAAGTTGGATGTAATATGTCCTGTACTTTTTGCGAAAGTGGTCGAAGAAAGAAAGTAAGGAATCTTTTGGCTCATGAGATGGTGGAACAGATATTGTTAGCAGAAGATGATTTAGAAAAGAGAATTAGTCATGTTGTAGTAATGGGTATTGGTGAACCATTTGATAATTATGAAGAGGTAACTAAATTTATTAAAATTATTAATCATCCTAAATCTTTAGCTATTGGTAGTCGGCATATTACTATTTCTACTTGTGGTATCATTCCTAAAATTAAAGAATTTATGAACTATGGTTATCAAGTTAATTTAGCTATTAGTTTACATGCTCCTACTGATGAATTAAGGAGTCAATTAATGCCTATTAATAAAAGATATCCTCTTAAGGATTTAATAGAGGTAGTGGAAGAATATATAAAGAAGACAAATAGGCGGGTAACGTTTGAATATATATTATTAAAAGATGTTAATGATAAAGAAATAGATGCTTTAGCTTTGGCTCAGTTACTCAAAGGTATTAATGGTTATGTTAATCTTATTCCCTATAATGAAACTTCATATTTACATTATAAGCGAAGTACACCCTTACAAATAGTCAGGTTTTATGATATACTAAAGAAAAATAAAATAAATGTAACTATACGTAGGGAATTTGGGGGAAACATAAGTGCTGCTTGTGGACAACTTAGAAGTAGGAAGGAGAAACTATGAAATCATTTTATTTAACGGATGCTGGTAAAGTTAGAACGCATAATGAAGATAGTGTTATTATTGTTAAAAATTTTAATCAAGATTATTTAATGGCTGTAGCAGATGGGATGGGAGGACATTCCGCTGGTGAAGTGGCAAGTTCTATAGCTATTAGTTATTTAGGTAAGCATTTTAATGAAACCTTTTTAAATATGAGTAAAAGTGATGCTGTAACGTGGTTGCGTGATAGTGTTAGTGAAATTAATAGTTTGATTTTTATGCATGAAAAAGAACATCCAGAGAGCAAAGGAATGGGAACTACCTTAGTAGTAGCTATTCAAACAAAGGATTATATTTTATTTGGTAATATTGGAGATTCTAGTGGTTTTGTTATGAAGGATGATAAATTACATAAAGTAACTTATGATCATACATTAGTAAATTTATTAGTAAGTGCTGGTGAATTAACCAAGGAAGAAGCTAAAGAGCACCCTAAAAAAAATGTGTTGATGAAAGCCTTAGGAGCCAATGATCCTATTGATATTGACATTTTTGATTGCGACATGAGTATTTCTGCAATCTTGCTTTGTAGTGATGGTCTTACTAATATGTTAGAAGAAGAGCAAATAGAAAAGGTATTACTTAGTGATTTAGATATTGAAGAAAAAGTTATACGTTTAATTCGTAAGAGTAATAATAGGGGCGGAACAGATAATATTTCTATTGCCTATCTTATTAGGGATGAAGAGGGTGAAGAATAAATGATTGCAAAGGGGCAAAAAATTAGTGAACGCTATGAGATTATTCGTAGTATTGGTGAAGGTGGTATGGCCAATGTTTATTTGGCGTATGATATTATTTTAGAACGTAATGTGGCTATTAAAGTATTACGAGGGGATTTAGCTAATGATGAAAAATTTGTAAGAAGATTTCAACGTGAAGCTTTATCTGCTTCCAGTTTATCACATCCTAATATTGTAGAAATGTATGATGTTGGTGAGGATAATGGTAACTATTTTATTGTTATGGAGTATGTTGAGGGTAAGACATTAAAACAGTTATTGAAAAAACGGGGTAATTTAACTTTGAGTGAGAGCATCGATATTATGTTACAACTAACAGATGGTATGGCTCATGCGCATGATAGTTATATTATTCATCGTGATTTAAAGCCACAAAATATTATGATTACTGATGATGGTGGCATTAAAATTACAGATTTTGGAATAGCTATGGCTTTAAATAGTACCCAGTTAACGCAAACGAATTCCGTAATGGGTTCTGTTCATTATCTACCACCAGAACAAGCTAGTGGTAAGGGATCTACTATTAAAAGTGATATTTATTCCATGGGTATTATTTTCTATGAACTTCTAACGGGTATCTTACCATTTAAAGGAGAGAATGCTGTTGAAATTGCTTTAAAACATATGAAGGATCCTCTACCAAGTGTTAGAAAGCAAAATTCTGCTATTCCTCAAAGCGTGGAAAATATTATTTTGAAAGCTACAGCTAAAAACCCTAAGAACCGTTATAATGATGCTAAAGAAATGCATCAAGATTTGTTGACAGCTTTAAATGATGAAAGAATGGATGAAAAACGTTATGTATATCCTTATCCAGAAAATGAATTAGAACAGACAAAAGTAATACCGGTTATAAAAGAGGATGATGTGTTAGATACGACTGATGATTTAGTTAAACCTATTACGGATGAAACAGTAAAAAAGACTAATCGCTGGATATGGGTCCTATCAGCTATATTAGGAGGAATTGTGGTTGTTATTGCGGCTATCTTTTTGGTAATACCGGCAGTAACACAAGTTCCAGATGTTAAAATTCCCAATGTTACAGGTATGAGTGTAATTGATGCGGAAGAAAAACTTAAGAAAATTGGGTTTAATGTTAATACAGAAGTTAAAAAGATAGAAAGTGATGAAGTTGATAAGGGTAAAGTGGTTAAAACAGAACCTTCTATTGGTAGAAGTATTAAAAAAGGTAGTAAAATAACCTTATTTGAATCCCTGGGTAAAGAAAGTTATACTATTGAGGATTATACTGGTAAAAATTATATTGAAATTCAAACCTTATTAGAGACACTTCATAAATTAAAAGTGCAAATTGAGAAAAAAGATGTTGATTTAAGTGGCGATAAAGAATATGATGAACAGGAAATCGTTGGTCAAAGTCTTAAGGCAGGAACTAAAGTAAGTGAAGGCGATGAAATCATTCTTTATATTCCTAATATTGTTGAAGGTTATCCAGATATGGTGCAAGAAGGATGGACTTTAGATGATGTAAAAGCTTTTTGTGATAAATACAATATTACATTAACTGTAAACGAAAAAGCTACCAGCGAATATCAAAAAGGCAAAGTAATGTCTCAATCTCGCTCAAGTGGCACACCTATTATTGAAGGATCTAATTTAACGGTTACGATTGCGGTTGAGCCACAAAACGATACCAATCCTAAGCCAGATGCTTCGATAGATGATTTGTTACCATAGGTGATTTTATGCAAGGACAGATTGTAAACATTATTAGTGATATACACGTTGTTAGGCAAAAAAATATGGAGTATGCTTGTAAGTGTCGGGGTAAATTTCGTAATAATAAAATGACACCTTTAGTAGGAGATTATGTTGTTTTTGACGCTGATAAACAGATTATCGAGGAAATTTTACCAAGGGAAAATGAATTTGTAAGACCGGCGGTTAGCAATATTGATCAAGTATTTATAATAACAAGTGTTAAAAATCCTGATTTCTCTACCAATTTGTTGGATAAATTATTGGTAATGGTTGAATTGAAAAAAGTAAGACCGATTATATGCATTAGCAAAGAAGATTTATTAACTAAACAACAATTAAAAGAAATCAAACCTATAATAAAATATTATCGTCAATTGGGCTATAAGGTTATTTCTAATACTAAGCTTAAAAAAATAAAAAAATATTTTAAAAATAAAACTAGTGTTTTTACAGGACAAACAGGATCAGGTAAAAGTACTTTGATTAATCGCTTAAATCCTAAATTGCATTTAGAAACAGGAGAAATATCATTGGCTTTAGGTAGGGGTAAGCATACTACTAGAACAGTTAAATTATTAGAATTTTGTGGTGGTAAAATTTTGGATACTCCCGGTTTCTCTTCTTTAAATTTTAATGATTATAGTAAAGAAGAAATTAAAGATGCTTTTATTGAATTTAAAAAATTTACATGTCCATATGCTGATTGCTTTCATATTAAGGAAAGAGAGTGTTCAGTAAAACAAGCAGTAAAAGATAATAAAATTTTAAAATCAAGATATGAAAATTATTGTAAAATAATTAAAGAAGGTAAGTGATAATATGAAAATTTCAACTTCGTTTTTATCAAGCAAAAATATTCCCAGAGATCTTACTATATTAAATGACACTGATGTTGATTATATCCACGTTGATGTAATGGATGGAAAATTTGTAAAGAATAAAACGATGCCATTTAAAGAAATGAAAAATATTTATAAATTTACATCTAAAAGATTAGACGTTCATTTGATGGTGGCCAAACCATATAAATATATTAAAAATTATGCTTCACTTAATACGGAATATTTAACTATTCATGCGGAGGTTGAAGAAGACGTGGGTGATTTATTAAATTTAATAAAAAGTTATGGTATTAAATGTGGATTATCTATTAAACCAACTAGTGATTTAGAACTATTAAGACCTTATTTATCGCAAGTAGATTTAATATTAGTGATGGCAGTTGAGCCAGGGCAAGGTGGACAAGAGTTTTTACCGGATACTGTGGAAAGAATTAAACAGATAAAAAAGATGTTGAAAGATGTAAAAAGTAAGGCTTTACTTAGTGTTGATGGGGGTATTAATGCCGATACAAAGAAATTGATAGGAACTGCAGTCGATATTTTGGTAAGTGGTTCATATGTTACCAATAGTAATAATTTTCAGGATGCTATAGATACTTTGCGCTAGTAATTGGTGAAAATATAATTAAATATAATAAGAGGTGGTTAAATTGGATAATAATAATTTGCAATCAAATAGTAATTTGAATCAAGTAAATAAATCAGGGGAACAATTAAACGTAACTGATAATAAAATAAATCAATCAAATGTTGAACAAAATCCTAAAAAAGTCGATCCTCAAATAAATCAAGCAAACACAGAAAGTGTATCTACACCTGTGGCTGCTTCTTCGAATAATAATCAAAATAAAAAAGGTTCTAAAGGTAAAGCTTTTGGTATAATCTTCTTGTTTGTTTTATTATTAGCTTTTGTTTTCTTTTTACCCGATATACGAAATTATGTACAATTGTTAGGAAAAGATAAAAAGATTGAGGATAATTTAGATGCTCCTAAACAATTACAACAAAGAATGTGCATCTTAACTGATGTTACTGATTCTATTAAAACATCTGTTAAATTGAATATGCAGTATGAAAATAATGCGTTAAAAAAGCAAACGATCATTAATACTATAGAATATATGGCAGATAATAATGAAGAGTATTTGCAAAATCTACAACTTGGTTGTCAAACTTTTGCTAAAGAACTTGAACAGTATGATGGCATAAAACAAGAATGTAGTCTTAATGATAACAAATATACTATAAAACAAACACTGGATTATAAAACATTAGATGAAATAATTTTTGAAAAGAATATGGGAGAACTAGAAGGATTTTATCCAGAATTTGTTTATAATCAAGATAAAGAAACAATTGAAAACGCTTTACAAGAAGTTGGTTATAAATGTAGTGATGTAACTAATTGACAAAACTTGACAAAACAATACATGTTTATTGTGTCAAGTTTTTTGCTTGTTTACATATAAATGTGATAGAATACTATTGTTACTATATAAGGAGAGATTCTATGTCAAAATTATGTTATGTATTAGATGTAATTCTTATCAGTAGTATTGGAATATTGTTGTGTCAATATAGTTTGTCGGGAGATCATGCGTTTTCTACTAGTAAAGATAGGTATTTACCAAGTAAATATTTAGTGTATAATGGCGTGGTGGATAGTGAGGAAGAGGTTAAAGAGATAAATATAGCTAGTAATGAAGATAAAGTGTTAGAAGTTCCACCAGAGACAAATCCTAGTATAAACACGGTTGATCAAGATAGTGTTGATGTTTTTGTTGAAGAAGATATTAAAAAGACTGATAAGTCTAGTGATATAATTGAAACACTAATTGGTAATATGAGTGGTTATGGGCCTGATTGTATAGGATGTAGTTCTCATACCGCTAGTGGTTATAATGTTGGTAATGGTAATATTTATTATAACGATTCTACCTATGGTAAAGTACGTATTTTAGCGGGAGATAATAAATATCCTTTCTATACTATTGTCCGGATTAATAACAGTAATGTGTCTAAGGAACCATTGCTAGGTATTGTGTTAGATCGTGGCGGCATGATTGGTTTAGGAGGTAAATATTTATTTGATTTGCTGTGTACTAGTGAAAAGGAAGCTAATAGTTTGGGAGTAAGTAAAAATGTTACTTTTGAAATATTGAGAATGGGATTAGGATAAGGTAAAACAGTTTACCTTTTCTTTTGGTAAATTATTGTAGAGGAGAATATAAATGAATCAAAAAATTATAAAGGAAATATGTCAAGATTTAATGATTAAGCCACATCAAGTAGAGGCTGTGCTTAAATTATTAGAAGAGGGTAACACTATACCTTTTATTGCTAGATATCGTAAGGAAGCTACTTCTTTTTTGGATGAAGAAATGATTAAAAATATTGCTGATAAATATCAATATCAAGTTAATTTAGCTAATCGTAAAGAAGAAGTTATTCGTTTAATTTTTGAAAAAGGTCTTTTAACAGAAGAGTTAAAAAAGCAAATTGAAAATTGTGAAAAATTAATAGAGGTTGATGATATTTATAGGCCTTATAAAGAAAAGAAAGAAACTAAAGCTACTAAAGCAATTAAACAAGGATTAGAACCGTTGGCTAAGAAAATAATGTCTTTTCCTAAAACAGGTAATATACATTTGTTGGTTCAACCATATATAAAAGGGGAAATAACTACTGAGACGGAAGCTATTGATGGAGCTAAATATATTATAGCGGAATGGATAAGTGATAATGCTTTTTATCGTAAATGGATTAGAAGACAGGGCTACCTTTCAGGATTAATTAGTAGTAAAAAAAGACCAGAGGCAATTGATGATGATTTAACTTATCAAATGTATTATAATTATCAAGAAAAAATTTCTACTATTAAAGCTCATCGTGTTTTGGCTGTCAATCGTGGTGAAAAAGAGAAAGTTTTAACAGTGTCCTTAGAAGTAGATGATGAATTAATGCTTCAGTATTTGCGCCGTAAGATTATTAAGGAACCAACATCATTTACGGTGGATATTGTTAATGAAGCTATAAAAGATAGTTACAAAAGATTAATTTGGCCAAGTATTAAACGAGAGATTAGAAGTGAATTAAAAGATAAAGCGGAAGAAGTGGCTATTAATAATTTTGCTAAAAACTTGGAAAAATTATTGTTAGTACCACCTATTAAAGAAAAAGTTGTTTTAGCTTTAGATCCAGCTTTTAGGACAGGTTGTAAATTAGCGGTGCTTGATAAAACAGGAAAAGTGTTGGATATTGCGGTTATTTATCCTGTGGAACCAAAATGCGAAGTAGAGCAAAGTAGGAAGGTAGTATTAGATTTGATTGATAAATATCAAGTCGATATAATTGCTATTGGTAATGGTACAGCTTCAAGAGAAAGTGAACAATTTATTGCAGATACTATTAAAGAGGCTAAAAGAAAAGTTGAATATATTATTGTTAGTGAAGCAGGGGCTTCAGTATATTCAGCTAGCAAATTGGCCATCCAGGAATTTCCTAATCTTACTTTAGAAAAAAGAAGTGCTGTTAGTATTGGACGTAGATTACAAGATGCATTAGCTGAATTGGTTAAAATTGATCCTAAAAGTATAGGAGTTGGGCTTTATCAACATGATGTTACACCTAAAAAATTGGAAAATACTTTAGATTTCGTAGTAACTAAAGTAGTAAATCAAGTTGGTGTGAATATTAATACTGCTAGTGCTTCTATTTTAAAGTATGTTTCTGGTTTAACAAATAAAGCGATTGAAGCTATTTTAAAGTTTCGTGATGAACATGGTATTATTAATTCTAGGGAAGAAATTAAGGGAATAAAAGGGCTTTCTAATAAGCAGTATGAGCAAGCGATTGGTTTTATGCGTATTATAGATGGTAGTAATCCCTTAGATAAAACCGATATTCATCCAGAAAGTTATGAGGTAACTAAAAAGTTATTGCTACAAATTAATTGTAGTGTTAATGATATTGGTACTATTAAATTAAAAGATAAAATAAAGGATTTAGATTTAGTCAATTATTCTAAAATATTAGATGTTTCTAGCTATACTTTAGAAGACATTCTTTTATCTTTGGAAAAACCAAATCGTGATCCTCGTGATGATATGCCTAAACCTATTTTGCGAAGTGATATATTACAGTTGATGGATTTGCATGTAGGAGATAAATTACAAGGAACAGTTAGAAATGTAGCTCCTTTTGGAGCATTTGTTGATGTGGGTCTGCATGATGATGGATTGGTTCATATATCTAAATTAAGTAAACAATATATTGCTGATCCCCAAGAGGTAGTTAATGTTGGTGATATCGTCGATTGTTACGTTATAGATATTGACTTAAAAACCAAACGTTTAGCTTTAAGTTTATTGCCACCTAATGCTTGATTTTATAAAGGGGGGGGTAGTGTTTATTTTGAACTTTTAATTAAAACAAAAAAATCCAAAACATTAAAAATAGAAAACGCCTCATTTTATAAAACCCTTATAAAATAAGCTTTTTGTTAATCTAGGTATTTTTCAAAATCGTTAAAATGTTAAAAAAGTTTTTTTATAAAACTTCTTTTTTTGTATTTGATGTCAAAAAAATGTCAAGGTGAAAAAAAGTTTTTTGGCAAAATCCATATAGTATAAGGATTTCTATTTTTGATGTCTAAAAATAGCAAAAAAAGTCATTGCATTTTCGCTTCTGTTAGTCTTAAAATAAAATTGTAGATAATATAGAATAGGGAGGTAAATAATATGAATGCAACATTGCTATCTGACACAGAATTATTAGTGGTAAAGCGTGATGGTAAACGGGTTAATTTTGATGGGGAAAAAATTGCCGTAGCTATCAACAAAGGTTTTAATAGTACTTTAGGTACAGAATACACTTCTAAAGATGTTAATAAAGTATACTTAAAAGTACTAGAGGAAATCGAAAAGGAATATAGTGATGAGAAAGAAATAAAGATTGAACAAATTCAAGATCTTATTGAAAAAAATCTAAAAAATCTTGGTTACGCGGATGTTTTAGAACAATTTTCAAGTTATCGAGAAAGACGCAATGAATCACGTAAAGTTTTTGCATCTAGACAACATAAATTAATGAAATCCATTGAATCATTAAGTTTGAAAGATGCTAAAGAGGAAACAGCTAAGAGAGAGAATGCTAATGTTGATGGCGATACAGCCATGGGAACGATGCTACAATTTGGTAGTACTGTTTCTAAGGAATTTGCAAAAGCATATCGCATGAAATCTAAATTTGCATCAGCGCATGATTCTGGACAAATTCATATACATGACATGGATTTTTTACCAATGGGAACGACGACTTGTTGCCAGATTGATTTGGCTGAATTATTTAAAGATGGTTTTTCAACTGGTCATGGTCATTTAAGATGTCCTAATGATATAATGTCTTACACTGCCTTAGCGGCTATTGCTATTCAATCTAACCAAAATGATCAACATGGAGGTCAAAGTGTTCCAGCTTTTGATTATTATATGGCACCTGGGGTATTAAAAACATTTAAGAAACAGTTTAAACAAGTGCTTTATGATTTTCTTGAAATAATGGGCATAGTTGGTTACATAAAATTTCATAATGTTGAAAAGAAAATTGAAAAGCTTAAAAGTATTGAATTTGATATAAATGAATTTAGTGAATTTTATCAATGTAGTGAAGAAGCAGAGAGAATCTTTAAAAAGGCTTACAAAAAAGCTTATGATAAAACAGATCGTATTACATATCAAGCTATGGAAGCTTTTATTCATAATCTAAATACCATGCATTCTAGAGCTGGTGCTCAAGTTCCTTTTTCTTCAATTAATTTTGGAACAGATACTTCACCAGAGGGTAGAATGGTCATGAAAAATTATTTATATGCTACTGAAGCAGGTCTTGGGCGTGGAGAAACACCAATTTTCCCAATTTCTATTTTTAAAGTCAAAGAGGGAGTTAATTATAATAAAGGTGATAAGAATTATGATTTATTTCAATTATCTTGCAAAGTATCAGCTAAAAGATTATTTCCTAATTTTGCCTTTATTGATTCACCATTTAATAAACAATATTATAAAGAAGATGATTACCGTACGGAAATTGCTTATATGGGATGTCGTACTAGAGTAATTGGTAATGTTGTAAATCCAGATAAGGAAATTGTTCCTGGAAGAGGTAATTTATCTTTTACTTCTATTAACTTACCTCGTATTGGTATCAAACACGGACAAGTTTTAAATAAAAAGACGGATTTAAAAGGATTTTATACTGAATTAGGGGAATTGATGGATTTAGTAAAAGATCAACTTTTAGAGAGATTTGATATTCAATGTAGCAAAAAGATTTATAATTTTCCATTTCTTTTAGGGCAAGGAGTATGGATTGATTCTAAAGGTCTAAAAAATAATTCACGAATTCGTGGCGTTTTGAAAAACGGAACTTTAACCATTGGTTTTATTGGTTTAGCTGAAACCTTGAAAGCTTTAATTGGTAAACATCATGGTGAAAGTGCTGAGGCTCAAAAGTTAGGTTTAGAAATTATTTCCTTTATGAGAAAGAAAACAGATGAATATTCTAAGCAATATAAATTAAACTTCTCATTAATTGCTACTCCAGCTGAAGGATTGTCCGGAAGATTTACAGCTATTGATAAATCTATTTATGGTGTATTAAAGGGTATTACTGATAGAGAATATTATACTAATTCATTCCATGTTCCTGTTTATTACAATACATCGATTGTTCATAAATTAGAAGTAGAAGGACCTTATCATGAATTAACTAATGGTGGACATATTAGTTATATTGAATTAGATGGGGATGTAGCTAATAATTTGGAAGCTTTTGAAAAAGTTGTTAGAATAATGCATGATAATAATATTGGGTATGGCGCTATTAATCATCCTGTTGATCGTGATCCTATTTGTGGTTATACAGGGGTTATTGGTGATGTTTGTCCAGGATGTGGCAGACGAGAATTTGAAGGTGTACCTATTGAACGTGTTAAAAACGCAAGTTTAACTTGCTGTGGAAGATAAGAAAGGAGAGAAATGAAAATGGAAGAAAGAAAAGTAGGAGAAGGAGTAAAATTCGAAAGAATTAGAAGAATTACAGGGTATCTTGTAGGAACTACTGATCGTTTCAACAATGGCAAAAGAGCTGAAGAACGTGATAGAGTAAAACATTCAACAACTGGCATTTTATCAACTAATAAATAATACATGAAGATTAGATTGGCTAGTTTTTTACAAACTGATAGTATCGTTGATGGTGAGGGCATTAGAACGGTTATATGGACGCAGGGATGTCCTCATCATTGCCCTGGTTGTCATAACCCTACGACACATAGTTTTAAAGGTGGAGCCTTGTATGATGTAGAAGAGATAAAGGAAGCTTTAGCTGACATAGAGGGTCAAGATGGGATCACTTTTTCAGGAGGCGATCCTATGTATCAACCTCTAGCTTGTCAAGAACTGGCTAAATTTGCTAAAGAAAAGGGATTATCTGTTTGGTGTTATACAGGTGATCTTTATGAAGATGTTTTGAAAGATAAACATAAAAGGGCTTTTTTAACTTATATTGATGTTTTAGTTGATGGTAAATTTGAAAGAGATAAAGCTAGTTTAGATTTACAATTTAAAGGTTCTTCTAATCAACGTATTATTGATGTGCAAAACAGTTTAAAGGAAAATAAAGTAATATTAATAGATAAATACCAATTGTTGAAAGATTATGACATGTTGTATCATAAACAAGAACACATATATATTTAGAAGAGGAAACTCTTCTTTTTTAGATAAGGGTGAAATAGTGAATAAATGGAATAAATGTAAATATAGACAATGGCAAAAAGAATTATTAAAATGGCAAGATAGCAAGTATAGGAAGTTTCAACAGCGTCTTATTAATACTAAATATCCTATTTTAGGTATCAGGGTAAATCAGTTGAGGAAAATGGCTAAAAATATTGCTTTAGGAGATATATATGGTTATTTACGTTATTGTCAAGATGATTCTTATGAAGAAGTGTTATTACAGGGATTAGTGATTGCTACTATAAGAGAAACAGAATGCTCTTTTAAGTATTTTGATAAATTCATAAGAAAAATTGATAATTGGGCTATTTGTGATACTTGTTGTGCTAGTATGAAAATAGTGCATGATCATTTAGATTATTATTTACCATTTATTAAAGATTATCTAAAAGATTCTAATCCTTTTGTAGTGAGAATAGGTATCGTATTATTTTTGGATTATTATTTGCCAGATAAAAAGTATGTGCCATTAATTTTTTCTTTATGTGATGAAATACAAACGACAGATTATTATGTTAATATGGCTATCGCCTGGTTGTTATCTATTTGTTATATTAAACATAAAGAATTAACAACAGCTTATTTAAATAATAATAAACTTTCTTCATTTGTATATCGTAAAACAATTCAAAAGATTTTAGAATCACGTCAAGTTAGTGATTTAGATAAGAAATATTGGAAAATAAAAAGAAACCTAGATTATTCATAGGTTTCTTGTTTAATTAATTCAATATTTTGATTCATTATAGATAAATAATCCTCTTTATTATCACGTTCTTCATCAGTGATATTATCAAGTCTTCTAAAGGTAAGTGTTTCTATTTTTTCATCATCGATTAGTTGTTGAACTTTATCAGGTATTTTTTCGTGTTCTAAAAGGAAAATATAGTTAACAGTACCTGAAGATAATTTATCTTTTACTATATTAATATTTTTATCTATCAAGGCATCTTCTTCATCTAAGGAAATAACTTCAAAACCATATTTTTCAAGATATTTTAGGACCTTATTAGCGACAACAATGGTTTTGTTTGTGGAGTTTTCAGCAACTAATTTTAATTCTGCATCCAGTTCGGATAATTTAACTTTCAACTCTTCGTAATTAGCATCTATTTCTTTTTGTATAACATTGTTTTGAATGTATTCTTCTAAGCCAGTTCTAATGTTTTGACTAATCATCAATAAATGTGAAGGATTTAACCATAATTCTTCAACACCATAAGTGATTTCTAAAACAAAGGCTGCATCAATAATTTTAAGATTTTTATTACGATCTAATAATTTTATAGCGATATCTTCTTCACTACCTAAGCCATTATAAATAAATAAGTCTTTTTTACTAAAATCGGTTAATTGTTTATTAGTAATTTTATATGTTTTAGTATCAGTATCATCAGGATATATGGAATGAATTAAAGCATGTTCTCCATAAAGCTGATTAGTAATATATTCAACAGGGTAAGATGTAGTGATAATTTCGATATTGTCCATATTATTATTTTCGCAACCACAGATTAAAGGAATTATTAATACTAATATCACGGTCAATAAAAACACTTTAAATTTTTTCATTTTTTCCTCCTTTTAATTACCGGGTCATAACCAAATGTGCCCCACCAAGGGTTACATCGCCAAATGCGTTTGACTGAATAAAATAAGCCTTTAAACAATCCATATTCATTTAAAGCTTCAATGGCATAGTTAGAGCACGTTGGTATGTGGCGACAATAATTATGCCAAGGACCTGGTATTTTTTGATATAATCGAATGAGAGCAATAATTACTCGTTTCATTATAATCACCGTATTATCATTTTATCAAAAAAAAACATAAATAGCAATTGTAAGTGTTAGAAGTGTGCTATAATGATGGTGGTGATTAAATGAAAGATTTATTTGAAATATTAAAAATACAACCAATTAATAAGGAATTATATGAACGTGCTTTTTCGCATTCTTCTTATGTAAATGAACATCATTTAAAACAAGATTATGAAAGATTGGAATTTTTAGGGGATGCTGTTTTGGATTTAGTCGTAGCGGATTATTTATATTCCAATCAAAATAAAGCTGAAGGAGAAATGACTAAAATAAGAGCTAGTTATGTGTGTGAAAATGCTTTATATGAATATGCTAAAAAGCTTAATTTAAGTGCTTATATTAAGGTGGGTAATGGAGAATTATCATCCGGTGGAAAATATAAAAAACCAATAGTCGCAGATATTTTTGAAGCTTTAATAGGAGCTATTTATATTGATTTAGGTTATTTGGTGGCGAAGAGAGTGGCTTTGGATATTATTGTTCCTTTTATTACTGATCCTGATATTACTTTTTTTAAAGATTATAAATCAACTTTACAAGAATATGTACAAACAGAACAAAAAAGTGTAGAATATCAATTAGTAAAAGAAACAGGTCCTGCTCATAATAAAAAATTTACGGTGGAAGTTAGAATTGGTAATATTATTTATGGTCAAGGTAGTGCAGGTAGTAAGAAGGAAGCCGAACAGGTGGCGGCTAAAAACGCTATTTCTAAACTAGCTAAAATAAATAATGTTTAAAAAGAGTGAAAACTCTTTTTTAAGTTTGATAAATAACTATTTGCTAATTAATGTAAAAGTGTTAAAATAGTACCCTGGACTTGTGATAATAGGAGGAGCAAATGGATACAGTAAAAGAACAAATTAATGCTACGCAATTATATGATTTATTGGATGATTATATAAAAAATAATTGGAATAGTATTTCTACTATTGAAGATGCTTTAATGGGGTTTCAAGTATTAAATGATTTACTTAAAGGATATAATTGTTTGCCCGAGACGACTTTATTAAATGAATTATTAGATAACAATGCTTATTTTAGGAATATAACTGATATGGTAGCTCATGAATATGATTTACAACAAGTTTTAGACAATAATTTATTAACGGCAGCGTTACAGATATATTTGATGAGTGGTAGGGATAGTCAAAATAATGATGCGTACCTTACAACTGATAATGTAGGGATGTATTTAAATGATCTTTATGATAAGTCATTACTATCAATTCAAGAGGAAAAAGAATTATCTAAAAAAGTAATCGCTGGTGATAGTCGGGCTCGGGAAAAATTTATAGAAAGTAATTTAAGATTAGTTATAAGTATTGCTAAGAAATATAAAGGAAGCAGTTTACCTTTAGCCGATCTTATCCAAGAAGGTAATTTGGGATTAATTATGGCTGTTGATACATATGATGGAGACCAAGGTTATAGATTTTCTACTTATGCTACATTATGTATTAGACGGGCTATTAATAGGGCAATTGATTCTAAAAGTAAAACTATAAGAATACCTGAATCAAGGCAAAAAAACATCAAATTATATAGGAAAGCTGCTATCAAATTACAAAATGAATTACAAAGATCTCCAACCATAGTTGAAACAGCTAATGAGGCAAAAATACCTTTAAAAGAAATGTTAGACATATATAATTTTGAGGTTGATACAGTGAGTTTGAATCAAGCAGTTGGTGAAGAAGATGATGCTGAATTAGGATGCTTTGTTGCCTCTGGTGATAAAACTCCGGAAGAGGAATTAATGGATGAAGATTTTAATACTAGAATAAGACAGTTATTAAAAAAATGTGATTTAAAGCCTCGTGAAAGGGATATATTGATGCTTAAATATGGCTTGAACGATGGAGAACCGATGACCTCAGCGGCAATAGGATTAAAATATGATTTAAGTAGAGAGAGAATAAGACAAATAGTGGAACAAGCTTTGATTAAAATTAGAAAGTCAAAATATGTTAAAGAATTTGTTATATATGCTACTAACCCTGGTAAATCATTAAGGGATATTGAAAAATTTCAAGAATCATCTAAAAATAATTGCAAGGAACATAAAGCATATTTTAAAGACACAGAACTAATGGATGAAGATTTGCCAAAAATACTTAATAAAAAAAGATGAACTTTTTTAACTTGGTATAAGTATAGATTAGTGTTATAATATTGCTGGTGAAATAAATGAGAAAATATTATATATATATAATAAGTATATTGGTTTTAGCATTTGATCAATTTATAAAGTGGTTTATAACTACTACAATGCAAGTAGGTCAATCCTTTAGTATCATACCCCATTTTTTTGGAATATCTTATGTGCAAAATAAGGGAGCTGCTTGGGGAATATTAGAAGGTAAAACCATTTTTTTGCTTTTGGTTAGCGCTGTTTTTTTGATTTTATTAAATCGGTTTTTAATTCAGGAAACGAAATTATCAAAGATATCAATTTTAGGCTATGGTTTATTAATTGGTGGCATATTGGGTAATTTTTGTGATCGCTTGGTGCATAAGTATGTTATTGATTATTTATCTTTTCATATTTTTAAATATGATTTTCCGGTGTTTAATATAGCCGATATGGCTATTGTTATTAGCATTATATTATTAATATGGGACATAGTTAGGGGGGAAATAGATGAATATCGTAGTCGAAACAGAAGGGCTTAGATTGGATCAATATTTAACAGACAAATTATCTATAACCCGAAGTAAAGTGCAAAAATTAATTAAAGATAATCAGATTTTGGTTAATGGTAAAACAGTATCAGCTAGTTACTTAGTTAAGTTTAATGATAAAATAGATGTTCTTAAATTGAAAGTGACTAATGAAGATGAGATAAATCCTGAAAATATTCCTTTGGATATTGTGTATGAAGATGATTATTTATTGATTATAAATAAGAAAAGTGGTATGGTGGTTCATCCAGCACCAGGTAATTATACACATACTTTGGTTAATGCATTAAGTTATCATTTTGATTTTACTACTACTAAAGATAAAACTAGGCCAGGTATTGTTCATCGTTTGGATAAGGATACCAGCGGTTTAATGGTGGTCGCTAAAAACGATCAAGTTCACGATTTATTAGCGAAGATGATTAAAAAACATGAGATAGAACGGAAGTATATAGCGTTAGTAGAAGGCGTTATTATGCATGATACAGGAACGATTGATGCACCGATTGGGCGTGATAGTGTTAATAGACAAAGGATGCAAGTTACTGATATTAATGCTAAAGGAGCTATTACCCATTTTAAAGTATTAAAACGTTTTGCTAAATATACTCTTGTTGAGTGTAAATTAGAAACAGGCAGAACACATCAAATCAGGGTACATATGGCTTATATCCATCATCCTGTGGCAAATGATAAAATTTATGGTAATAATAAAAAAGCCACCGAATTTGGCCAATTACTTCATTCTAAAAGTATTAAATTTTCCCATCCTGTTACACATCAACAATTGTATTTTGAATGCGATCCACCAAGTGAGTTTATGAAATTAGTTGAAACGCTTACTGGTGAGTGATAATTATTTAATATTTAAAATATAAACAGTTAAAGATAAGATAGTGGCAAATAGGTTCCATAATACATAAAGATTTAATAAATTAGAACTTTTTTCATTTTGTTTAGATGTTTCTTCATATAAGAATAAGCTACTAATTAAAGTTCCTGTGGAACTTACAAAACCTAAGAAAGTATTCTGTAGACCGAAGAATAAAAAAGCAAATGATTGATTCCATAAGTAGTTGATTAATAATGCCCATTTATAATTTTTTGAAAGGTTTTTAAAACCAAATTCTTTGATAAGTTGATAGATACTAATAGCTATAGTTATATAGATAATAGTCCAAACAATGGGGAAAATGATTCTAGGTGGAGCGAAGAAAGGTAGCTGTAAATTATTATAGAATGAATAATCAAAAGGAAAGAGACTAGATAGAAACCAAGGAGCTAAAATTATAACAAACAAACCGATTTTTTTTAACATAAAACACCTCTTTCTTTATTCTATGTTTTAAGTTATAATATTAGTATTATTAAAGGAGAAAAAACATGAAAGAAATGTTAGATAAAAAAAATGTTATTACAATGAAATTACTTCATTATTTTATTACAGAAAAAAACTATAATCCTATCATTTTACAAGGTGTTGAAAATGAAATATGGTTAGAAAATTTAAATCAGGATTATAAGATTATTCGTATTGTATCTAATTATATTCACAATAATGAGCAGTTTTCATTTGATATGTTTAAAACGAAGAGAATTATCAAAAAAATAAAAGCCAAAACATTATCTTGGCGTTTAAAAACCCTTAGTATTTTTACGGATTTGAGTGATTATGTAGATATGCAGTCAATAAAAGACGTGGATTGTATCGAGGTTAAAGATGAAAAAGATTTATCTAGTTATGAACAAATAAAAAATAATTTTCCTGATATGTCTGAAAAGTTAGTATATAATGAAGAAGGTATGCAGTTGTTTCTTAAAATAACTTCGGATATTAATGAGCATAACAGAACAGATTCTGTTAAGATAGAGGAGGTTTTTAAGCCTAAAAAACCAGTTGTTACATATGCTTTGATTACAATTAACATATTATGTTATATCATACCTTTATTATTGGGTAATTATGAAAAAATGGTTTCTTTATTTTGTGTACATGGACCTAGTATTAGGTATTTAGGTCAATATTATCGTTTATTAACGGGAGCATTTATGCATGGTAGTATTTTGCATTTACTATTTAATTGTTATGCTTTGTTTGTCATTGGTTCACAGTTAGAGAGTTTCATGGGTAAATGGCGTTATATAATTATTTATTTATATAGTGCTATCACAGGTAGTTTATTATCGATTATTTTTAGTGGTAGTACAGCTTCTGTTGGAGCTAGTGGAGCGATCTTTGGTTTAATGGGCGGACTTTTGTATTTTGGTTACCATTATCGTGTTTATTTAGGTAATGTTATTAAAAGTCAAATTATTCCTTTAATATTATTAAATTTATTACTTGGTATGATGTCACCAGGTATTGATAATGCTGGACATATTGGCGGATTAATCGGTGGCATTAGTATATCTATTGCGCTTGGTATAAAATATAAAAGTAGTACATTTGAAAAAATAAATGGCACAATTGTTACTATTATATTGACAATATTTATGTTATATATGGGATTTGCATATGTGAAATAGTATTGCCATAAATAGCAAAAAATGATAGAATTAAACTATCAATATTATAGGATATGAGGTGATGCTA
Source organism: uncultured Bacilli bacterium (assembly GCA_947632325.1). Lineage (GTDB taxonomy): Bacteria > Bacillota_I > Bacilli_A > RF39 > UBA660 > CANPXY01. The sequence continues at coordinate 50,217 of CANROU010000005.1, read as the reverse complement.
TGAGTCAAAATACTACTCATTTATATAATCTTGATGATTTCAACACTGAATTAGTAAGAGATACTTTAGAAGATGTTTATGCAGCCTTAGAAGAGCGAGGATATAATCCCACTAATCAATTGGTAGGCTATCTAATTAGTGGTGATCCGGGCTATATTTCTAGTCATAAAGAAGCTCGAAATAAGATTACGAGATTAGATCGGGCTAAGTTATTAGAGGTTTTGTTAAAAGAATTTCAAAAAAAGGATTAATTATGCGTTATTTAGGATTAGATTTAGGTAGTAAAACATTAGGGGTATCTGTTAGTGATGCATCAGGTATATTAGCTAATAGTTATAAAGTAATTCACCATGATGAAAATTATGATGATCTGTTGTCGCAAGTTGAATTTATTGTGAAAGAAAAAGGGGTTAATGAAATTGTTTTAGGCTTTCCTAAACATTTAAATAATGATGTTGGAGATAAAGCTAAGTTAAGTATTTGGTTTCAAAAACAACTTCAAGATAGATTAAAGATCCCTGTTCATTTACAAGATGAAAGATGGACAACAAGGCAAGCTGAAAATTTATTGATTAGTAATAATACCTCACGTAAGAAAAGGAAACAGGTTATTGATAGTGTCGCGGCTACTATAATATTACAAAGTTATTTGGATAGGAGGAAAAAATAAATGGAAAAAAATACATTTACAGTTTTAGGCGATGATGGTAAAGAGGTAGTATGTCAAGTATTATTTACTTTTGAAAGTGATGAAACTGGTAAAAATTATATTGTTTATACAGATAATACCAAAGATAGTACAGGATCAACGCAAGTTTATGCTTCAATTTATGATCCTAAAGATGATAAAGATATGAAATTACAACCAATTGAAACAGATAAAGAATGGAAAATTATTGAGACAATATTAGATACTTTACAAGATGAAATAAAAAAGATAGATAAAGAAGTAGAAGAATAGTATACTTCTTTTTATAGGTGGTTAGTAGTATTATGAAATTAAAACTGAAAAAAAGTGTGCGTCGTACGTTAATTATTGCCTTAATTATCTTAGGATTAATTATAAGCGGTATCGGTGTTTATCAATATCAACTTTCTCCGGTTGGTAAAAAAGATACTGAAGTTATTACGGTAGAAATTCCTAGTGGAAGTGGTAATAAAAAAATTGGTCAAATATTAAAAGATAAGGGACTTATTCGATCAACAGGTGCTTTCCTTGTTTATATTAAGTTAAATGGTATTACTAACTTAAAGGCCTCTACTTATGATTTATCATTAAATATGAGTTTAAAAGAGATAGTAGCTATTTTAGCTAAAGGTAATACTTACAACCCTAATGTGGTTAGGTTAACCTTTAAAGAGGGGCTTAATATAAGACAAGTAGCTTTAGAAATAGCTTCTAAAACTAATCATAGCTATGATGAAATTATATCTAAGATGCAAGATGAAACTTTTATTGACACTTTAATTAATAAATATTGGTTTTTAACGGATGAAATTAAGGATAGTGATATTTATTATCCACTAGAGGGATATTTGTTTCCTGATACTTATGAATTTAAGAATAAAGATGTGAGTGTTGGGGATATTATTACAAGAATGCTTGATGAAATGGATTCAGTATTAACTGAAGATAAAAAGGAAATAGATAAAAGTTCTTTTACTATTCATCAGTTATTGACTTTAGCATCTATGGTTGAATTAGAAGGGGTTAATGATGAAGACCGTGATATGATAGCGGGTGTCTTTTATAATCGTTTAAATGCTGGTTGGTCACTTGGTAGTGATGTAACAGCTTGTTATGGAGCTAAAGTAGATATAAAAGATTGTAATGATTCTATTGACTATAATGCTTATACACCTTATAATACTAGAAATATTCAAATGGCTGGGAAGCTTCCTATTGGACCTATTTGTAATCCATCTAAAAACAGTATTATAGGTAGTATTAGTCCTAGTAAACATAGTTATTATTATTTTGTAGCGGATAAATATAAGAGAGTTTATTTTACCAAAACTGAAAAAGAACATCTGGCTAAGGTTCAGGAAATTAAAAATAAAGGAGAATGGCCATGGTAGATAATATATATAGTGAAATAAGAGAAATTAAAAGTTATGCTATTGATCATAAAATACCTATTATGGTTGATGATGGAATTGATTTTTTAACGACGTTTGTTATAAAGCATCAAATTAAAAATGTTTTAGAAATAGGTACAGCTATTGGATATTCTGCTATTATGATGGCCTTGGCTAATCCTAATTTAAAGATTACTTCTATAGAAAAAGATGAGCAACGTTATTTGGAAGCCTTGAAAAATATTAAGCGTTTGAATTTAGAAAATCGCGTTACTTTGATTTTTAATGATGCGTTAGATGTTACTTTGCATGATAAATTTGATCTTATTTTTATTGATGCCGCTAAAGGTAAAAACATTAAGTTTTTTGAACGATTTGAAAATAATTTGCTTAATAAAGGGTATATCATTACTGATAATATTGATTTTCATGGCTACGTTGATAAAGATGAAAAAGAAATTACGAGTCATAATTTAAGATCTTTAGTACGTAAGATAAAACAATATATTACCTTTTTAAAAGAAAATCAAAATTATAAAACAACCTTCTATAAAACAGGAGATGGAATTACCGTTAGTGAAAAACTATAAGGAATATTCTGTCTTTTTTAAAAATCAGGGAGGTGTTTATTTATGAGATTATTAGTTATGCCTAAGACAAAACATTATAGTTCCTATATTACTAATGGTGCCAGTGGATTTTTATTAGGTCTTAGGGATTTTAGTACTGGTTTTTTTCTTACTCATTCACTAGAAGAGATAAGACAAATAAAAGAGCAATTCCCTAACCATGATATTTTTGTTAGTATCAATAAAATGATTTATGATGAGGAAATAAAGACTTTGCAAGAAATTTTATTAAATCTACAAGAAATAGGTATTACAGGAGTATTGTTTTATGATATGGCGGTATTAAATCTTTATCAAAAATTACATTTACGGTTTCATTTAGTGTGGAATGAAACACATATGGTAACTAACAGTAGAAGTTTAAAATTTTATCAACAACAGGGTGTTGATATGGCTTTTTTATCTGGTGAAATAACTTTAGATGAAATGTTAGCTATTAAAGATAAAACGAATATGCCATTAATGGTCTTATTATCAGGTTATCCTCCTGTATCTTTTTCTAAAAGGAAATTAATAAATAATTATTATCAATTTTTAGGAGAAAGGCCAAATAATGAATTAGTTATTAAAGAACCAATTAGTAAACAAGAATATTTGTTGTTAGAAAATAAAGATGGAACACAATTTTTTTATAAGACTATTTTAAATGGTAGTAAGCCCTATTTAGAATTATTAAGACATAATTTTGATTATGGAGTACTACAAGAAGTCTTAGATCATGAACGATTTTTAAAAGTATTGAGCTTATTTAAAGAAATGCAGGACAAAAAGGGAACAGATAAGGTTTTAAAGGATGATCAATTTATCACAAAAGTAACAGAAGAACTTGGTAGTAATGATACCTCTTTCTTTTATAAAAAAACGATTTTTAAGGTGAAGAAAAATGAAAAAAGTTGAATTATTAGCTCCAGCAGGTGATTTAGAGCGCTTAAAGATAGCACTGCTTTATGGAGCGGATGCCGTATATATTGGTGGTAAGGAATATAATCTTAGAGCTAATGCAGATAACTTTTCGACGGAAGACATAAAAAAGGGTTGTTTATTTGCTCATAAATTAGGGAAAAAGATTTATTTAACCCTTAATATTGTTTTTCATGATGAGGATATGGAAAAAATTGATCAGTATATTTCAAAAGTTGTTGCCTATGGTATAGATGCTTTTATTGTTAGTGATGTTTCTCTTATTTCATATATAAAAGAAAATTATCCGCAAGTGGAAGTACATTTAAGTACACAACATTCAACTACTAATAGTGAAGAAATTGCTTTTTTTAAAAAACAGGGAGTTAATCGTATTGTTTTAGCTAGGGAATGTAATAAAGAGCAAATTAAAAAAATGGTAGCTAATAATGTGGATATTGAAGTTTTTATTCATGGTGCAGTGTGTACTTGTTATAGTGGTAGATGCGCTTTATCTAATTATGTAACTAATCGCGATTCTAATCGTGGTGGTTGTAGTCAAGTTTGTCGTTTTGCTTTTGATGTTTTAGGGGAAGATATTAAATTTACCATGGCTACTAAAGATTTAAATATGGCACGTTTTATTAAAGATTTGATTGATATTGGTGTATGTTCTTTAAAAATAGAAGGGAGAATGCGTTCTTTGTATTATTTAGCTACTGTTATTGGTAGTTATCGTAAATTAATTGATGCATATTATGATAATATTTTAACTGATGAATTAATAAGGGAGCAGGAAAAAATATTAAATCAGGTAGCTAACCGTGAAACTAGCAGTCATTATTTTATGAGGGAAGCAACTTGGGAAGATCAATATTATACAGGCAGACAAGAACTATCTAATCAAGACTTTTTAGCGTTGGTTATGGCTTATGATAAAAAGAAGAAATTAATAACATTAAGTGAAAGAAATTATTTTGAAGTTGGTTTTGATGTGGAAATTTTTATGCCCAGTGGTAAACTAATTGCTTTTACTATTGATAATTTATATAATAGTGATATGCAAGCTATTAAGATAGCCAGACATCCTGAAGAGCAATTATTTATGTACTTTCCATATGAGGTGGAAAAATATTCGATGATGCGCTTACAAAATAAGATGAAAGGATAAAAGTATGCAAGAGATAAAAGAACTTATGTTAAAAAAAGAGGCTTTATTTAGTAAATATGCTACCAAGAGTAGTCTAGGTATTCGTTTGAATCCTGAAGAAGAGGATATTAGACCAGCTTTCTTTCATGATAGTGATAGGATAATTCATGCTTTATCATATACTAGATATATAGATAAAACACAGGTTTATTCTTATAAAGATAATGATCATGTTAGTAGAAGAATAATTCATATTCAATTAGTTAGTAAAATTGCTAGAACCATTGGTCGAGCCTTAGAACTTAATGAAGATTTAATTGAGGCAATTGCCTTGGGTCATGATATTGGTCATACTCCATTAGGCCATCGGGGTGAAGCTGTTTTAAATGAAATAAGTATGAAAGAATTAAATGAATATTTTGCTCATAATATTCAAAGTGTTAGAAATTACATGGAAATTGAAAATAATGGCTTAGGATTAAATTTATCAGTACAAGTTTTGGATGGTATTTTTTGTCATAATGGCGAAATATTAACTCCTATTTATCAACCTAATTATGATAAAACGGTTGATGATTTTATAAAAGAATATCGCAATAGTTATAAGGATTTAAACGTATGTAAAAAAGCTCAACCTATGACTTTAGAAGGTTGCGTTGTCCGTATTTCTGATATTATTGCTTATATTGGTCGTGATATAGAAGATGCCATTACATTAGGATTATTTGATAGAAAAAATATACCAGATGAAATTGTGAAAATCTTGGGTAATAATAATAAAGATATCGTTAATAACATTATTTTAGATATTATTAAGGAAAGTAAAGGCAAACCTTATATTAAAATGAGTGATGATGTTTTTTATGCTTTAAACAAATTAAAAAACTTTAATTATCAGTATATTTATAGTGATGCATTAACTAAGGATGAAGATAAATTATTTCATGATAACATCGAACGACTTTTTTATAAATATATTAAAGATATTGAGAAAAAGAATAAAAAAAGCTCTATTTATACTTTGTTTTTGAATAATATGGATAAAAAGTATTTAGATAATGTTAATATTAAAAGACAGGTACTTGATTTTATATGTGGAATGACTGATACATTCTTGCAAAATGAAATAAAAAACATTAAGAAATAAATTATAGGAACATTTTACTTTTTTAAGCATACAATAAAAGCATGACAAATATTTAGAAAAGGTTTGACTTTTTCTTAATTTTGTAGTATTATTTGAAGCGTATATTGAATGAAGAGGTGAAGGGCATGACACACAAAAATCCAGTGTATTTAACACAAGAGGGATTCGATGAATTAAAAAAAGAATTAGAAATATTAATTAATGTTAAGCGTCCTGAAAATATTCAGGCCATCAAAGAAGCAAGAGCTTTAGGTGATTTATCTGAAAATGCTGATTATGATGCCGCTAAAAATGAACAAGCACAACTAGAAGGACGTATTAAAACTATTGAAAAAATGTTAGAAAATGTAGAAATAATTACGGAAATTTCTAAAGATAAAGTAGGATTAGGAAGTACGGTAGCTATTAGATATATAGATGATGAAGATGATACTGATGAATATAAAATCGTTGGTAGCCAAGAAGCTGACCCTTTTTCTAGTAAAATTTCTAATGAAAGTCCTATTGCTAAAGCTTTACTAAGTCATAAAGTTGGCGATATTGTTACTGTTGATAGTCCTAACGGAACATATGAAATTGAAATTATAGAAATTAAATAGTACGCATCGTACTGTTTTTATTATCATTAGGTTGTTTGATTAATAAAAATGTATTATAATTAATTTAATGGGAGGATTAGTATGAGTAAAAAAAGTAATGAAAATATTCATAAAATTAATATAAAAATAGAAGGTAAATCATGGGATGAGGCTTTAGACAAAAGTTTTAAAAAGAATGTTAAAGAAGCTAAAGTAGATGGTTTTCGTAAGGGAAAAGTACCAAGGGATTTATATGAAAAGAAATTTGGGAAAGAATCATTATATTCTGATGCTATTGAAGAAGTTTTACAAGAGGCTTACAGTAAAGCTATGGCTGATAATGATTTAATTCCTGTTGTTCAACCAACTGTTGATTTAAAAAGTATTGATGATAAAGGAGTAGAGTTTATTTTTACTATTATTACAGCGCCAGATGTAGTAGTTAAAAAATATAAAGGTCTTAACATTAAAAAAGAGGAAGTAAAAGTCACTAAGGAAGAAGTTGAACATGAGCTTGGACATTTATTAGAAAGATATGAAGAAGCAGTTATTAAAGAAAATGGTGAAATAGCAGAAGGTAATATTGCTGTAATTGATTTTACTGGATATAAAGATGGTAAGGAATTTGAAGGTGGTAAGGGTGAAAATTATTCCTTAGAAATTGGTAGTAACACATTTATACCTGGTTTTGAAGAACAATTAATTGGTATGAAATCTGGGGAAACGAAGGATATTAAGGTTACTTTTCCAGAAGATTATGGAAGTGAAGACTTAAAAGGGAAAGAAGTTACTTTTAAAGTTGTTGTACATGAAGTTAAAGAAAAAGTAGCGCGTGAACTTGATAAGGATTTCTTTGATGATTTAGGTATGGAAGGTGTAGATACTAAAGAAAAGTTGTTAAAAGAATTAGAGGCTAACATTAAGGCTCAAAAAGAAATGGATGCTGAAAATCGTTATGTTGATCATCTACTAGAGGAAATTGGCAAAAATACTGAAGTTGATATTCCTCAGGAGATGGTTGATGAAGAAATTGACCGACTATTGGGTCGTTTTGAACAACAAATGGGAATGCAAGGTGTATCTTTAGATTTGTATTATCAAATCACTAAAACAACTGAAAAAGATTTACGTTCACAAATGGAGAAAGAAGCTTTCTCTCATGTATTATATCGTTTGATGTTGGAACAAATTATGAGGGATGAGAAAATTGAAGTAACTATGGATCAGGCTGATGAAGAGGCTGTTGAATTAGCTAAAAAGTACCAAATTACTAAAGAAGAGTTTTTAAAGAACTTTGGTGGTATAGAAATGATCCAATATGATTTACAAATGAGAAAAGTTATTGAATTATTAAAAGAATTAAATAAGTAGTTTTAATTTTAGGGGAGGTATAATATGGTTGAGGCAATGATGGATTACTTAAAAGTGAAAAAGGAAGTGGTTGAACATACTTTTGGTCATCAAGAGTATAGTAGTCAGTATAAGACGGATGAAGAACGTTCTCGATTTTTAAATTCTTTGAACAATGTCGCTCATAGAGAACCTTTTTTCCTTATTTTAACTCCCACTTTAAAGTTTTATTTGGAAAAAACAGTGACTAATATAAAACTTCAAAGTAATCTAGCTACAGTAAAAGAAAAAGCCGATCAAATTATTAATAGAATGAATCATTATAGTGTATTGGATCATAAAAATATAAAATATCGAGATGATTATTATCAATTTATTTCTTGTGTTCATAATAATTATCATGAATTAACACCTGGAGAACAATTGAATGCTGTTGTTGATGATTATGATAATATGAAAGCTTTGTTAGCTGGACAATATAGTAATTTAAAAATGGATAGTTTTTTATCTACCATAAAATTTACTGTTAGCTGTTTCAAAGAAGCTTATATTGAAAATCCAACACTATTAGTAGATGCTCAAACAGTGGTAGAATCATTTTTAAACTCAACAACTTTTGGTCAAAATAATAATCGGCGTAGTGATCGGGAGAGGCGTAATAGAGCAAAGCGGATGTTAAAAACTTTAGATAATATTAAAACTTCAAATTAATGGAAGAAGAACTTTGTTATTTAACAAGGTTTTTTAATTTAGAAAAAATAATTGTAATTTTTGCAACATTGTGTTATAATAGGCGCAATATTAAAAAAGGAAGTGACCATTATTTATGAAAACAAAATTACCAGTATTGATTATTCGTAATATGGTTCTTTTTCCTTTTAGTGAAATTAGAATAGAAATTGATAGTCTGGAAGATAAACAACTACTTTCTGTATCTGAAGCCCAATATGATAATCATTTGTTGGTAATTATTCCTCAGGATACATTAGAAATTAATCCTGATATAACTGAATTTCCTAAAATAGGTGTAATAGCTAATATTAAAATGAAAATGGATATGCCTAATGGTAAGACAAGGGTTATTTTAGATGGTGTGATGCGTTCTAGAATAGAGGAGTATACTTTAGTAGATAATCTATTTGAGGCGATAGTTAATCCTGTTTATTCTAAAAATATGGAAATTCAAGAAGAGAAAGCTAATCAACGAAGTTTAATGAAACAATTACAGCAATATATTGAAAAAGTTCCTTATATGAGCAATGCAGTATTGTCTCAAGTTAGAAGCACAGCTGATTTAAATGAACTAACTGATGTTGTAATATCTTTTTTTCCTTGTTCATTAGATAGAAAATTAGATTATTTAAATGAGTTATCTGCGCCAACTAGGGTGCAGATGTTGATGGATGACATGAATCAAGATTTACAGGTGTTAGAGTTAGAAAAACAAATAGAAGAAAAAGTTGTTAAAGAACTAGATGAGACACAAAAACAATTTGTGTTACGTGAAAAAATAAAAGTTATGAAGGAAGAATTAGGGGATATTAATAATAAAGATGATGAAATTCATACTCTTCATAAAAAAATACGTTCTTTAAAATGTAATCCTAAAGTAAAAGATCGTCTTTTAAGCGAATTACATCGTTATGAAATAGCTAATATTAATTCACCGGAGTTAAGTGTCATTCGTGATTATATTGATTGGTTAATACATTTACCTTGGTGTTATCATACTAAAGATAATATGGATTTGAAAAGTGTTAAACATATTTTAGATTCTACACATTATGGCTTGGAAAGTGTTAAAAATCGTATTATTGAATATTTAGCTGTAGCTCAAAATACCAAGCAATCCAAAAGTCCTATTTTATGCCTAGTTGGTCCACCAGGTGTTGGGAAAACATCACTTGCCTATAGTATTGCTAAGAGTTTGGGTAGGAAAGCTACAAAAATATCTGTTGGTGGAATTAGGGATGAGGCCGAAATTGTAGGACATAGACGAACTTATATTGGTGCTCAACCGGGAAGAATTATTCAAGGGATGCGCAAAGCAGGCACTTCCAATCCGGTGTTCATTATTGATGAGATTGATAAAATGACTAAAGATTTACGAGGTGATCCGGCGAGTAGTTTATTAGAGGTTTTAGATCCAGAACAAAATAGTCATTTTTCAGACCATTATATTGAAGAAGAATTTGATTTATCTAAAGTGTTATTTATTGCCACGGCTAATTATCCTGAACAAATCCCAGAGGAGTTAAAGGATAGATTAGAAATCATTGAAATATCATCATATACAGAATATGAAAAACTAGATATTGCTATGAATTATATCATTCCTAAAGAATTAGAATATCATGGTTTAACAGAATTACAGGTACAATTTACTAAAGAAGCAATTTTAATGATTATTAGAAATTATACTAAAGAACCGGGGGTTCGTAATCTGGATAGGACTATTGCTTCTATTTTACGCAAAATTGTTAAAAATCTATTATTAGATCCAACTGTAGCTTTTTATCAAGTTGATGAAAATTTAGTTTTAAAGATGCTTGGTAAAAAGAAATATCGTTTTCATGAAAAAACTGGGACTATGCGTGTTGGAGTAGTTAACGGCTTAGCTTATACAGCGTTTGGTGGTGATATTTTACCAATTGAGGCTACTTATTTTAAGGGAAGTGGTCAATTAATATTAACAGGATCCTTAGGAGAAGTAATGAAAGAATCGGCTCATATAGCTTTCAGTTATGTTAAATCACGTCTTATGAAATTTGGTATTACAGATACTTTATTAGATAAGAATGATATTCATATTCATATACCAGAGGGTGCTGTCATGAAAGAAGGTCCAAGTGCTGGCATTACTCTTACGACAACACTAATCAGTTTATTAAAAGATATACCTATATCTTCTATGATAGCTATGACAGGAGAAATTACTTTACGAGGAAAAATACTACCAATTGGAGGATTAAAAGAAAAAATTATAGGAGCTCATCGTAGTGGCGTTTTTAATATATATTTGCCTAAAGAAAATGAGGCAGACTTAGATTCAATTCCAGAAGAGATAAAACAAGATTTAACTTTTCATTTTGTAAGCAGTTATGATGAAATTTATGATCAATTGTTTAAATTAAAAGGGGGAGTAGTACAATGATGGGAAAAAGTATACAAAATCGTATAATGTTATTAACAATATTGAAATATCAGTTATTAAATTTAACAGATGATCAACTAAAGCAATTTTATACTAATGAACAAAGTATTAATAATTTAGAAAGATGTGTCGATTGGATGCTTGATGAACAGGAGGGCTTTGTGCATCTAGATTCTCATATATTAGATAAAATAAGTAATGTTTATAGCAATGTTAGAAAATATTGTGGGGAAAATAATGAGGCTGTTCCAATATTTTTATTTCATTTAGAGTATTATAAAAAACGTAATATGGCAGTAATGGAAGCTGCTATTCATGACTTAGCTTATGAAGAGATGAAACTTCGTAAATGTAATTGGAAAGGTGGAATAGATAATAATATTTCAACATTAAAACAATTATATACAATAGATTATGTAACCTACTATAGTTTACGCCATGGTCAACTTCAATCACTAGCCAATAATCCTTATCTCTTATCTTCTACTAATTATTTTTTAAGTGTATGTCCTGATTTATATTTGGAAAATCCATTATACATCGATGATAGTAGGAATATTATTAATAGTTCTATGCAACAAGGGGATAAACAATATTGCAAGCAAGCTAAAATGACATTAAGACGATTAGATAAAATACAAAAATAAAAGAACTTTTATGTTCTTTTATTTTGTACTATATTTTTCTTCTTATCATATATTTAAATGAAAGAAAGGAGAATATAAATGCAAAAAATTATACCTTTTGAAAAAGAGCTTGTGTTTAGAACGATGATTGGAGAAATAACTAATATTTCTTTAGAACACACGCTTTCTTTTGCAGAAGATAAAGCAGTTCATGGTGATTTTATTATAAGTGGACGTTATAAAATGACGGAAGCAAGTCAAATTGAGGAGGATTTTGAATATCGTATTCCTGTTGATATAGAAATAGCTGAACATTGGGATATTAGTGATGCAACCATTAATATTGATGATTTTAATTACGAAGTAATTAATGATGATGTTCTTAAAGTAAATATCGAATTATTATTAGATAATATTGAAAAGAAAAGTGAAGATGTTATTGAAGTATTAGATGAAGTACCAAAAGTGCAAGATATTGTCTTAGAAGAAGAAAATACAGTTCGTGAAGATGAAACAGATGATAAAGCAGAAGTGGCTGCTGATCAAAGGGATGATGAGAAAAAGATAGTTGTTGATGAAGTACTATCAACAGAAGATAATCCTAAATCTCAAACACCTGATTTATTCACTATGTTTCAAGATGAAGATGAAACATTCTCAACGTATTCTGTTTATATTATTAGGGAAAATGACACTTTAGAAGAAATTATTACGCGTTATCAAACTTCACGAGAAGAACTAGCTAATTATAATAATTTAGATGATATTGCTTTAGGAACTAAATTGATCATTCCCCGTCATATAACTAAAGATGTACAAAATACATGATATAGTTAGCAAATATCATCTTAAACCTATAAAGTATACCATTGATAAAAAACTTAAAATATTGCTAACTAATGAAGGTAATTACGTTATAAAAGATAAAAAAAGAGTAGATAAACAAAATATATATCAATATTTATTATCACGTAATTTTACTTATTTTCCTTTGCCATTAAATAATTTAGAAAAAGATGATTATGAAATTTATCCATATATAACAGAAATAAAAGTACCTAAGGAACAAAAAGCTCAAGATATGATGTATTTTCTTAGTTTATTACATAATAAAACCACCTTTTACAAAGAGGTGGATTTAGATGATATTAAAAATTTTTATGAAAATGTTTTTAACAAACTTGTTTATTTGGAACAATATTATTTCGATTTACAAAACACTATTGAGAATAATATTTATATGTCGCCAAGTGAATATCTTTTGATTCGTAATATAACCATTATTTATAAAAGCATTAATTTTTGTAAAGAACAATTACAAACATGGTATGATATTATGTCAAAAAAACGTAAACAGCGTTATGTTATGACTCACAATAATTTGGACTTAGAACATTTTATTAGAGGAGAACAATCTGTTTTTATTAATTGGGATAAAGCTAAAATAGGTAGTCCTGTTGATGATCTTTATAATTTTTATCAAAACAATCACTTGGCTTTTGATTTTAATCTTCTATTAGATATTTATGAGAGTAAATATCCTTTATTAAAAGAAGAAAAAATATGGTTACTTATATTACTATCAATACCTTCTAAAATTGTTTTAGATAATGATGAATTTCATAAGTGTCAGGAGATTGTCGAACAACTAAATGATTTCCAAAAATTATATGAATTAATTTCAAAACAATATCCTAAAAAGGCCCATGAATAGACAGCATAGTTCAATAAATAGAAGCACAGCATTTAATTTAGTGGTGATAAAAATTAAAAGTAGCGATTGATAAAAAACAATAACTGTTAAAGATATTAGTAAGGCAAGATATAATAAACTTTGCCTTCTTTTTGTTTTGCAATATTCGCATCGACAGAAAAAACTATGTCCAGCTTTTTTCTTAAACATAATATCTTCACCTATTAATAGTTTATGTAGTAATAATAGAATTTGTACTATAGATAATAGGAGATTTATAAATCTTTTTTTTTAAGAAAGAAGATGATATAATTGATTATATAAGATAGGTGAAGATATGAAGAATAATAAAAGGGGTTTTACCTTGGTAGAGTTATTAGTAGTTATCGCCATAATGGGATTACTTTCCATCATGGTTTTTCCGTCTGTTAGTAAATTGATTAAACAAAATAAAGATAAACAATTTGAATATTATAAAGAAACTTTATTAGCGGCAGCTAAAATTTATTATAATCAAAAAGAACCGGATTTGGCTTTTGAAGAGTGGACGGGTTGTATAGAAATTAGTTATGATGATTTATTAAAAGCTAATCTTTTGAGTCCTATGAGTAAAGATTATAATTGTAGTACTAGCAAAGTACGTATTACGAAAAATTCCAATGAAACCTATCAGGTTTATTTAACGTGTACCGATAATGATGGTAAATTGGTTTATAATAAAGGTGGTTCACCAAGTGGTGTTTGTAATCCTGAACCGGTTGAACATTCATATGTACTTAGTGATGTGTTAATTGATGAAGATAAAAGGGGATCAGGATGTAAGGTAACTTCAAAGGTCGATTATACAGATGTTGGTTTTGACATTTATCATGATTATTTGACAGGAAATTGTCAAAATAACTATGTTTGGTATCATGGTAATTTATATAGAGCTTATGAGATAAGGTCAGCTAAAGGAGTTTTTAACATATTAATGTTTTCTCAACAAACTATGGCCGTAATGCCTTATTCTAAAAGTTTTGTTACCAGCTTTATGGAAGAATACAGAGGACAATATGAAGGTGTTTTAAATACAAACGAATATGAACAGGTCAAAGCCTATTTTGGTACAAACGTTGGTAAATATTTGGTAATTAATTATGATGCTCCCTACGATTATCTTATTGAAAATTGTAATGGTAGCAGTTGTAGCCGTCAAGCAGTAACCACGGGTGATATGGTAAATATTCGTTTAACCACAACCGTTAACTATGGATTGGCAGAGGCGTCTTATGTTGTAGCAGGTAATGGTAGTAAAGATAATCCTTATAGGTTATCTAGTGACAATACAATAGAAGCCTATAGTAAGTTAAATACCAGATATAATGGTGAATATGTAAAGCTTGATAATGAATTATATCGCATAGTCGAAACTAATGGAAATAGTGGTACTAAATTAGTAAGAGTTAAAGGAATTTCAACTAAGTTGTCTTTTGATAATCGTGATTTTTTAGCTAGTAACCTTGGTAAAACATTAATAAATAGTGTTATTACCAATAATAATAGGGCTCTTGTAAATGAGAGTGGTCAATGGTATGATGGTGTCGTTGAAGCGGGCTCTCTTAATTATAGCGATATTAAAAAACATAGCTTTACTTCTTCTGTTGGTATGGCTCATTTAGGAGAATTGTTTGCTTCACCTTTTGAAGAAACAACTTCTCAGTTAATATATACTTTAACTTTAGCTAAAACTACTGATAATTACCGCTGGTTGTTGGATATGAAAACTAACACGTTTCCGTTCCAAATCAATGATAATAAAGTAGCTTATATGTATCCTATGATATGGCTAAAGCCAGAGGTAATAATTACGGGAGGTAATGGGACTAAGGCTAATCCATTTAAGGTTGCCATACATTAAAAAGTTATAAGTCCTGTTTAACTTGCTAACATATTTACAAGAATTTTGCAATAGTTTATAATAAAAGGCGAGGGAAGTTGAAAATATGAAATATTATTGTATAGGTATTAAAGGTTCTGGTATGAGCGCTTTAGCACAAATTTTATATGATTTAGGTAATGAGGTTAAAGGTTACGATGATGTTAGAGAATATAAATTTACCCAAGATGGTTTAGATAAAAGGCATATTCCTATTTACTATGATCAAAGTCATCCATTAGATAAAGATATGATAGTAACTTATTCAGCTGCTTTTTCACCTGATCATAAGGAACTTATGCGAGTAAAGGAAGCAGGACTTACCATTAAAACTTATCATGAATTATTAGGTGATTTAACCTGTCAATTTGAAACTGTTTGTGTAGCAGGTACTCATGGTAAAACGACAACTAGCTCTTTAATTAAGCATATTTTAACTCATAATGGTGGTTGTAATTATTTTATTGGTGATGGTAGTGGCTTTGCTGATAAAAAGAATAATATTTTTGTTTTAGAATCATGTGAATATCAAAAACATTTTATGGCTTATACTCCAAGTTATGCTGTAATTACTAATATTGAGTTGGAGCATACAGAATGTTATAACGGATTAGACGATATTATTAATCATTTTGCCATATTCGCTAATAAAGCTAAAAAAGGTATAATTGCCTGTGGCGATGATGAAAATATTCGTAAGATTAGTTTTAAAATGCCGCCTTTATTTTATGGCTTTCATGAAAATAATGATGTTATAGCTAAAGAAGTAGTTTTAGATGAGGTAGGTAGTAGTTTTGATGTTTATATTCATCAAAATTTCTATGGTCATTTTAGTGTTCCTTTATTTGGCAAACATATGGTATTAGACGCTCTAGCATGCATTAGTTATTGTTACTTAAAAAATATTAAAGCTGATACCATACAATCATTATTTACTACTTTCGTAAATGCTAAGAAACGATTTAAAGAATCCTCTTGCAAAGGTAATATCATCATTGAAGATTATGCCCATCATCCAACAGAAATTAAAGTAACCTTGTTATCGGCTAGACAAAAATATCCTAATAGGCATCTAATTGCGATTTTTAAACCTAATACTTTCTCTAGAACAGTAGAAATGGCTGATGATTTTAAAAAAGCTCTAGAAATAGCTGATGAGGTGTATTTAACTGAAATCGATTCGAATAGAGAAAAACAAGAAGATTATCCTAATGTTACTAGTAAATTAATTTTAGATAAAATTCCTAACAGTCACATTATTAGCGAACAAACAATTGATCAGTTAAAAGAAGTTAATAATGCGGTCATTTGTTTTATGAGTTGTGCTGATACCTCGCATTTAATTAAAAGTTATCAAGAATTATAATCCTTCATATGAAGGGTTTTCATATTTTCTAATAGTTTGCAAATTATAATCTACTAGCAAAAATTAATAACAGTATGAAAGGTGAATGTGGTTTGGGTTTATCAATAACAAAAATAGTTGTGTTTATGAAATATAATATGCTTATTAAAAATCATAAAAAGGTGTATCATTATATTAGTAAAGAGGTTCATAAATAAACTTTTTTATTTGATTAAAAATTATTAAATGTAACATAATATTATTGGTGATATCGTGAAAATATTAATAACAGGTAGTGCTGGTGGTATTGGTTTAGATGTAGCTTTAACTTTAGCTCAAAAAAAACATTTAGTGTATATTACCACACACACTAATCAACAAGCTCTTCTTTTAAAAGAAAGATTAAATCATTTGAATTTAAATATTATTTGTTTTAAATTAGATATTACTGATAATAAAGATCTTGAATATGTTAATCAGTTGGATATCGATTGTCTTATTTGCCACGCTGGTATTGGAGTAGGCGGCTCTTTAGTCGATTTGCCTATCACTAAAATTAGAGAAAATTTTGAAACTAATTATTTTGGAACTTTTTCATTAATTAAAACAGCATTACCTAAGATGTTAAAAAAAGATAACGCCAAAATTATAGTTACTTCTTCTATCGCAGGGATTATACCTATTCCTTTTTTAGGTAGTTATTGTTCTACTAAAGCAGCTATATCAATTATGGTAAAAACATTGAGGCAGGAATTGAAATTAATAAAGACATCATTACAAATAGGATTGATAGAACCAGGTATTTATAATACTGGATTTAATGATGTTATGTTAGATAATAAGGAATTGTTTTTTGATGATAGTCCATATTTTGTATTAAATAAAAGAAAAATAAGTACTATTGAAAAGAAATTATTTCATTTTTTAGGAAAAGATTCTAATCGGTCTATTGTGAAAAAATTTATAAAAGCTGTAGAGACTGATAAACTTAGAAAGGTTTACAGAGCGCCATTATTACAAAGAATAGGTGTTAAATTATATTTAATATTATTTGGTTAAAGTTTTATATTTTAGTAATTTTGTAAAAAATAGTTGTAAAAAAAAGGGAACTTTGTTATAATCAATATTGTCCATGTGATATAGCGATGTAGCTCAGCTGGCTAGAGCGTTCGGTTCATACCCGAGAGGTCGAGGGTTCGATCCCCCCCATCGCTACCATAAAGATAGCAAACTCGGACTTTTCGAGTAAAAATAGAAAACGTACTTGATGAAAGTGCGTTTTTATGTTATTATGAATATGTCAAGGGAACTTGCATAAAATAAAAAGGGGAATACTTAACAACGCAATGTGGAGTACTCGCCAATCTATTGGTTAGCACTTAATCTTGTTAGATTGAGTGCTTTTCTTTTACATAGGATACTATATTACAAAAGTAAAAAGTAAGGCTATTAGTAAAAAGATAATAAGAATAAGTGAGAAGATTAAAAAATCTTTCTTAAACATACTATCAGCCTCCTTCCTTTTAGAAGTTGGCAAGCACTCAACTGTCAAATATTCCTATAAAAATTATATCAAACATTCGTTCATTGTACAATATAGTTGATACTAAATTTATGACAGTTTAGAAAACATATTTGCACATTGATTTTGTTAAAGCAAAATATATTATAATAATAAAAATAGAGGTGATTAGATGGAAAAAATATTTGAAGAATTTGTTAATAGTTGTCGTACTTCTTCTCTTCATCTATCAAAGTGATTAAGGGTTCGAACTTTTGTGGTTCGGGCTTTAAAATGGTCAAATTTGTGATGTAATTGTGGTTAATTTATTTGAAGGTATTGAATTTTCTAGGAAAAAGAGTTAAGATTATAAATAAGTGAAATTGCCTCGTAGCCAAGTGGTAAGGCAGTGCGCTCTGACCGCACGACGCGTTAGTTCGAATCTAACCGAGGCAACCATAAAATTAACATCTACTAAATAGATGTTTTTTCATAAAGAAAGAGGGAACGTATGCAAAAAGAATTAGCTGAATTATTATTTCCAAATATTATGAAGACACCTGAAGATTATGAAGCAATGTATCCAGAAAGGAATCTAGAAAAGGGAGCGATTGTCACCCGTTTTGCTCCAAGTCCTACTGGTTTTGTTCACATGGGTAGTCTCTATCAAGCTTTTATTGCCAGTAAAATGGCACGTCAAACGAATGGCGTTTTCTATTTGCGAATTGAAGATACTGATCAGAAAAGAGAAGTAGAAAATGGGATTACGGGGATTATCAATGATTTAAAAAGTTTTGATTTTAAAATAGATGAAGGACCTCTTCAGGGCGGAGTCTATGGTCCTTATATTCAATCTGAACGTGTCGAGATATACCAAACTTATGTCAAAGACTTAATCAAAAGAGGTTTGGCGTATCCTTGCTTCTGTACAGAAAAGGAACTAGCTGAACTTAGAAATCGGCAGGAACGCGAGAAAGTGCGCATTGGTTATTATGGAATGTATGCGATGAATCGTAATTTAACATTCGATGAAATTAAGGCAAAACTAGATGCAGGGCTTCCTTATGTCATTCGTCTAAAATCTCCAGGGGATTTTCATAAGACGATTAACTTTCATGATTGTATTAAGGGAAATATTTCTTTTCCTGAAAATGATATGGACATCATTTTACTGAAACAAGATGGAGTTCCAACTTATCATTTTGCCCATGCAATCGATGATCATTTGATGCGTACGACTCATGTTATTCGCGGTGATGAATGGGTAAGTTCAGTGCCAGTACATCTTCAATTATTTGAAGTTCTTGGTTTTACACCTCCAAAGTATGCTCATATTGCACCCCTTACAAAAAGAGAAGGTACTAGTGTTCGAAAATTAAGCAAACGTAAAGATCCAGATGCTTCAATTCGCTTTTATCATGAAAAGGGGATCCCTCATGACGCTGTAAAACTCTTCTTAGCCACTCTTGCTAATGCCAATTTTGAAATGTGGTATAATCAAAATAAAGATAAAACTTTGGATGATTTTGCATTTCAATTTCAAAAAATGCCCGTTGGTGGAACTTATTTTGACCTTGAAAAACTAAATAGCGTCTCTAGAATTTATTTTTCAATGTTGAAAGCTAACAACTTATATGATGGTACTCTTACATACTATCAAGAATATGACCAAGATTTTGCGCAAATTATAGAAAAGAACAAAGAAAAAACAATAGCTTTACTTAATATTGAGCGAGAGGTCAAACGTCCTCGAAAAGATTTAGCAAGCTATTCGGATGTAAAACATGAATTTGAAAATTTCTATGATGAAATATTTTTAAATAAAGATCCAGAAAGCGCCTATAGTGGCCTTGAAAATGATAAAAATTATGATGTATCTTTGGTAGAACAATATTTAAATATTTATCAAGATACTGATTCTAAGGAAGAATGGATGGAAAGATTAAAAGGATTAGCTCAAGATAATGGTTATGCTAGAGAAGTTAAACAATATAAAGAAAATCCAGAAGAATATAAAGGTCATGTTGGAGATGTTTGTGAGACAATTAGAGCTTGTGTTACAGGTAAAAAGATGAGTCCTGATTTATATGAAATATTAAAAATATTAGGGAAAGAATCATTAGCTAAGAGAATTGATCATTTTAAAAAATATTTAGAAGATTAGATATTAGAAATATTGTCAAACCAAATAAATTATGATAAACTGATAAAGTCCTTTATGGGATTTTATCTAATTGGCCTGTTGGTGAAGCGGTTTAACACGCCACCCTCTCAAGGTGGTATTCGTGGGTTCAAATCCCATACAGGTCACCAAAAAGATTATAACTCGAATTATCTTATTGATATTCGAGTTACTTTTTTATGAATAATTAATTGCTAGTTTAATTTTGTTAAATATTGTAATATAATATAATGAATCAAAAGAAGGTGCTAAAATGCAAAAGGAAAAAGAAAAAAAACAAAGAACTCAAAAAAAGATAACTAATAGAAAAAAACGTTCTGTTTATGGTATTCGTGATTTGTTGTTTTTACCCTTAATTATTGGTATGGCTTTTACAAAAGATGAAGAAGATAAAAACAGGAGAAAAACTGTTACCGAAAATCGTAAAAAAGTTATATCTTTATTAGATGATAAATTAGAATATGAACAACAACATATTACAGATATTTATCAAACATATTTAACAGAAGAAGCTGAAATTGTTTTAGATGATGATAATCATTTAATGGATAATATAAAACAAGAAGAGTATGATAACATTGCTCAAGAGTTAGAAGAAATAGAGCAAGAAATTGTGACGCTTATTATCGATAATAAGATGAGGGAAGATATACTTGATTTAACAGAATTAGATAATAGTAATTTAACGGCAGATGATAAAAATACGATAATAGATGATAGAAATAAGGCCATCGATGAATATCAACAATGGTTTGAAGAACAGGCCATTGAAGAAAAATTTTATACGATTAAAGAACAAGAAATAATTTTAAGTTATGACGTACTAGATAAAGAAGAAGATTCTATTGACTCTACTATTTTAGAAAAAGAAAAGGATGATATAGCTGAAAATGTTAAGGATATTAAAAAATGGATAGCTAATCAAAATAGGGAACTTAAAAGTATCACAGAAAAATTACAAGAAAAAACAAAAACAGTTGAGAGAACAAGAATAAAATGGGAATTAACGCAACAAGCTCTAATGGAAAATCTATTGTTTTATCAAGCTATCAATATGGCACCTTTAAATCCTCTTTGTAAGTTAGTATTTAAGGTAACTATTTTAAATCATCTCTTTAAGCAAAGTCGTAAGGTTATTACAGATGAGGAAATATTGCCTAGCATCGATTATGAAAAAGAAATTAAGGGTATGTTATATAATAATAAATATATTAATACTATGATTGATAGCGCTTTATATAATACTAAGAGATTAAAGCGGGAAATAGATAAAGAATTTTATGATTTAGGATTAGATAATCCACAATATCAACAATTATTAGAGCAATTAACTGTTGTGGAAGATGATTTATTAAATCAAAAAGATAACTTAATGACTATAAAAACAGAAATCTTTAAACAAGAACATATTAATTATCAAAAACAAAAAAATTAGGTTTTAAAGGTTTTATATAAAAGATTTAGAAGTTAAAATACTGAAAATTTATGGTATTAATATTGGAAAAATAGCTTATATTAATAGTGGTTTAAATAAGATGTTATATTAACAATTTTAAAATAGGGCTTAATAATTGACAAAAAAAGAAAATAGATATATAATCTTAACTGAAAAACGTGGATGAAGAGGAGTATAAATAATACTTTTTGATAGAGAGTTGGAAATGGTGGAATCCAATAAAAAGGTTATTTTGAAAAACACTTCGGAGTGCTTAAAGAAATCCGTGGGAGATTAGACTAAGCCGGTAACGAAGCCGTTATTTCGTGAGTGATTATGGTAACATAATAATGTGGGTGGTACCGCGGATTATTACAGTAATTCGTCCCTAAGGGGATGAGTTACTGTTTTTTTTAGGAGGAATGAGTGATGATAGAGAAAGAAAAATTACAAGATTATGCTCGCAAATTAATGTTTGAGATGAATGATGAAGAATATACAACTTTACAACAAGAGTTTGCCGTTATATTAAAACAAATGGATTTAATTGGGCAAATTCCGGATATTGCTAAAGTAGAGCCAATGACTTTTCCTTTTATAACATATCAACAAGAATTAAGAGAAGACATAGAAAGCGATGAGGGTGTTTTAACAGTTAATGAAGTATTAGAAAATGTTAAACATGAAGTAGATAATCAAGTAAAAGTACCAAAGGTGGTGGAATAAATGGATTATAGACATAAAACAATTATGGATTTGCGTTCTTGTTTAGATGAAGGCAAGGTAACGGCGGAGGAGTTATTTGAAACCGCTAAAGATTTAGCTAAACAATACCAAGAACAAGATAATTCTTTTGTAAGTATCTGTGATAAATTTAAAATGAAACAGAGCCAGTCTTTATTATCAGGTATACCATATGGTCTAAAAGATAACATTTCTACTTCAGGTATTTTAACGACAGCATCTAGTAATATATTAAAAGATTATATACCAGTGTATGACGCTACAGTGTATCAAAAGTTAAAACAAAGTGGTGCTGTGTTAGTTGGTAAAACGACCTTAGATGAGTTAGCCATGGGTGGTACTGGGACTACTGCTCACACGGGTATTGTCAAAAATCCTTGGGATAGTGCTAGAATGATTGGTGGTTCATCTGCCGGCAGTGCTGCATCGGTAGCTCGAGGGGTAGTGCCTTTTGCCATTGGTACTGATACAGGTGATTCAATTCGTAAACCGGCTTCTTTTGGTGGCGTGGTTGGTTTTAAACCTACTTATGGACGGGTGTCTAGATATGGGTTATTTGCTTTTGCATCTAGTTTAGATCATGTTGGTTGTCTTACTAGAAATGTCTTAGATGCTGCTATAGTTACCGATGTTATCAAAGGATATGATCCACTTGATATGACTAGTCTAAAAGATGATGGTAAAGAATATCATAAAATGGTAAATAATAGTATTAAAGGTAGAAAGTTATTTTATATAAAGGAAGCTTGTGATTTAGATAATTATCAAGATCAAGATGATAGTGAATTAATAGAAACGTTAAAACAATTTCATGAAGTGTTGGATAAATTACGTGGAATTGGCTTTGAAATAGAAGGAATTTCTTTTGATAAAGATTTATTGAATGCGATTTATCCGGCTTATATGACTATTTCTTGTGCGGAAGCTACTAGTAATAATGCTAACTTAACAGGGATACAATTTGGTCCTAGAGGTGAAGGAAATAGTATAGAAGAAATTATGTTTGATGCACGTAGTAAGGGTTTTTCAGAATTAATTAAAAGACGTTTTATATTGGGAAGTTATATTTTACAAAAAGAAAATCAAGAACGGTTATTTTTAAATGCTTGTAGAGTAAGGCGACTTATCGTCGATAAAGTTAATGAGTTATTTAAAAAATATGATGGTTTAATCATGCCGGCTAGTGGGGGAATTGCTCCTTTATTTGGAACGAAAAGTGATCAACTTTCGGATAGGTATTTGCTTTTAGAAAACCATTTGGCAATCGGTAATTTTGGTGGTTTTCCTAGTATCACTGTTCCTGCGTTTTTTGTTGATGCTATGCCCGTGGGTATTAATATAACTGGACGTATTATGGAAGATGATGTAGTTTTAATGATGGCGCAGGCTATGGAAAATATTTTAAAATGTAAAAATATGGTGGCAGGTGATAAAATTGTATAAGGTAGTTATTGGTTTAGAGGTTCATTGTGAATTAAAGACAAAAACCAAAAATTTTTCAAATAGTCTTAATACTTATTCAACTGTTCCTAATGAACATGTTGCAACAGTTGATATGGGATTGCCAGGAATATTACCTGTTCCTAATAAAGAAGCTGTAAGAAAAGCTTTAAAGACCGCTATGGCTTTGAACTGTCAAAATCCTGATGAAGTTATTTTTGATCGTAAGAATTATTTTTATCCTGATTTACCTAAAGGATATCAAATTACCCAAGTAACTAAACCATGTGGTATTAATGGGTATCTAGATATTTTTGTTGGTGAAGAAGAAAAAAGGATTTTTATTCATCAATTACACTTGGAAGAAGATACGGCCTCTTTAGAACATTATAATAATTATTCATTGATTGATTATAATCGTAGTGGTATTCCTTTAATGGAAATTGTTACAGAACCATGTATAACCTCAAGTGATGAAGCCATCAGTTTTTTGGAAGCTCTTCGTAATGTTTTCTTGTATTGTCAAGTTAGCGATGCTAGAAGTGATAAAGGGCAAATGCGATGTGATGTTAATATTTCTTTGATGAAACCAGATGATGATAAATTAGGCACTAAAGTGGAGATGAAAAACATCAATGCTTTTACCAGTGTAAGAGCGGCTATTGATTATGAAATTAAAAGACAAACAGAGATCTTGGATCAAGGAGGCAAAGTTAAACAGGAAACAAGAAGAATTGATGAAGATGGCAAAACCTATCCTATGCGAGAAAAGGTAGATGCTATTGATTATAAATATTTTATTGAACCTAATATTCCACCTGTTAAATTAAGTAAAGAATATTTAGATAGTATTAGACAAGAAATTCCAGTATTAGAATTTGAACGTATCAAAAATTACCAACAAGATTATGGCTTAAGTTTTTATGATGCTAGTGTTTTAGCTAAAGATAAAGGTATTGCTGATTATTTTGAAGCTGTAATTAAGGAAGGTGCTAAACCAATTGAAAGTGTAGCCAACTGGGTAATGACTGTTGTTTTAGGTACCCTTAATAAATTAGATATTACCTTGGAAGAATTTTTTATAACGCCTAAGATGTTAGCGGGTGTTCTTAAATTGATAAATGAAGATAAAATATCATTAAATCATGGTAAAAAAATTATTTATCAAGCTATCAAAGAAAAAAAGGATCCAATAGATATCATTAAAGAAAATAATATTGAACAAATTAAAGATGATCAAATAATTTTACAGCATGTAAAAGATGCTCTTGAAGAAAATCCTTTACAAGTTGATCAATATATAAAAGAAGGAAAAGATTATGTCAAGAACTTTTTTGTAGGAAAAGTAATGCAGAAGACTAATAGGCAAGCAGATCCTGTGTTAACTCTTGACTTGATTGTAAAAGAATTAGAAAAGAGGAAAGATAATGAGAGAAAATAAATATCGTACTACTTATTGTGGTGATTTAACAGAAAAAGAAGTAGGTAAAGAAGTTAAGGTAGCCGGCTGGGTTGAAAATATTAGAGATCATGGCGGGGTTATTTTTGTGGATGTCCGTGATCAATATGGTACTGTTCAAGTAGTTAGTAATGAGGATGATTTCTTTAAAGGCATTAGTAGAGAATCATGTGTTATGTTAACAGGGACAGTAAGGCAAAGAAGCGAGGATGATTATAATCCTAGAATTAAAACAGGCACTATTGAGATTTTGGCTAAAACTATTGACGTTTTAGGTAAAAGTCATCATGTTTTACCTTTTGAAGTTATGACTTCACATGAAGTATCTGAAGATGTACGTTTAAAGTATCGTTATCTTGATCTTCGTAATCCTCGAGTAAAGGAAAATATTGTTTTTCGTAGTCAGGTAATTGATTTTTTACGTGATTTTATGAAAAGTGAGGGTTTTTTAGAAATTCAAACACCTATTTTAACAAGCTCATCACCAGAGGGAGCGCGCGACTTTTTAGTGCCATCTCGTAAATTTCATGGTAAGTTTTATGCTTTACCTCAAGCACCACAACAATTTAAGCAGTTATTAATGTGTTCGGGCTTTGATAAATATTTTCAAATTGCGCCTTGTTTCCGTGATGAAGATGCTCGAAATGATCGTATATATGGGGAATTTTATCAATTAGATTTCGAAATGTGTTTTGCCGAAGAAGATGATGTATTAAATTTGGGAGAAAAATTATTTTATGAAACTTTTAACAAATTTTCAGATAAATTAATCACAAAATTACCATTTCCTAGAATAAGTTATAAGGAAGCTATGTTAAAATATGGAACAGATAAACCAGATTTACGTAATCCTTTAGTTATTATAGATTTGACAGATGTCTTCGAAGATACCGCTTTTAAACCTTTTCGTAATGTGGTAGTAAGAGGTATTAAAGTTGATGATTTGGCAAGCAAATCTAATTCTTGGTTCAATGAAGTAGTTGATTTTGCTAAAAGTATTGGTATGCCAGGTATTGGTTATATTACTATGCAAGAAGATGGTACTTTTAAAGGCCCTATTGATAAATTTTTAAGTGATGAAGAAAGAGATAATTTAATTTCACGAGCTGGTTTAAAAGAGGGAAGCGTTTTATTCTTTATTGCTGATCGTAAATATGCTGCTTCCCTAGCCGGGCAAATTCGTGATGAATTGGGTAGAAAATTAAATTTATTAGATGATAATCGTTTTGAATTTTGTATTGTTAATGATTTCCCAATGTATCAATGGAACGAGGAATTAGAAAAATGGGATTTTATGCATAATCCTTTCTCTATGCCTAAAAATGATTTTACTGCCTTAAAAGATACACCAGAGAATATATTAGCTTATCAATTTGATTTTGTATGTAATGGTATTGAAATAGCTAGTGGTGCTGTGCGCAATCATGATTTAGAAATTATGAAACAATGTTTTGCCATTGCGGGATATGATGAAGAAGAAATTGCTAGAAGATTTAAGGCCTTGTATACAGCATTTGGTTATGGAGCACCGCCACATGCTGGAATGGCACCTGGAATTGACAGAATGTTAATGATGTTAAAGGATACTAAAAGTATTAGAGATACCATTGCGTTTCCTCTACAAGCTAGTGGCGCTGATGCTTTGATGGATAGTCCAAGTGAAGTAGATGAAAAACAATTGCGTGAGGTTCATATTAAAATAAGAGAGCAAAATGTAACTAATGTAAAAAATACAACTGATTAAAAAGTTGTATTTTTTAGTATAAAAAAAATTATTCATGACATGCTATAAACAAGGAGGAAATTATGAAAAAAATAATATTAGCGATAAGTGTTTTTCTATTGTTTACAGGATGTGCTGACATGATGAATACCCCAACAAAAAGAGTCGAAGAGTTTTTAGGAAAGTATCAAACTATGGATAGTGAAGTGTTGAAACAATTAGATGATATTATTGAAGATGAAGGGGTTATGACTGATAAGCAAAAAGAAGATTATCGGGATTTAATGAAAAAACAATATCAAAATCTATCATATAAAATTAAGGATGAGACCGTCAATGGTGACACAGCTACTGTTGATGTAGAAATTGAGGTTTTTGATTATAGTAGCAGTATGAAAGATGCACAATCCTACTTAGAAGAACATAAAGATGAGTTTTTAAAAGATCTAACTGAGGCCTTAGATGGTGATAAGGGTAATTATGAAGCTGATGATGGTATTGTAGGACAAGATGATGATACTGATAAAGAAACAACAAAAGATAGTGATACTGATAAAAAAACAACTGACGATGATAGTATTGATAATGAAAAGTTTATGGATTATAAAATATCAAAGTTAAAAGATGTAAAAGATAAAGTAAAATATACCCTAACATTTACGCTTACCAAAAAAGATAAAAAGTGGGTATTAGATGATATATCTGAAATAGATCGTTTAAAAATACATGGACTTTATGAATATTAAAATGCTTAACAGCATTTTTTTGTTTACATTAATTTGTAAAATTTATTGAAAGAAATGCAAAAAGAGTTTATAATAAAGATAGATAATAAAGAGGTGAGTTTAGGTGAAGAATGCATTACAAAAGAATAGAACTTTTATAGTAAATGTATTATTGATTGCTGTTATATTAACTTCGGTAGTACTTATTGGTTTTAATTCTACTTCTTTGGCTGTTGATGGTGGTTTTCAAGTAAAAGAACTTAAACATCAAGAAAGTTATGTTAACGGTATAGAATTTGATCAAATTATTATTGATACAACAGGGGAGAATGTCTATTGTTTACAAAGGAAGTTAAGTTTACCAGTGCCGTGGGTGTACTATCATCCAGCTGAAGAAGGAACAGCTTATGCTTATCAATTAGCTACAATGTTAACTGATACTCAAATACTTAGTGCTGTTGATAGTCAAGCAAGACCATATTTAATGCAACTTGCTGTATGGTGTTATATGGATGAAGTACAAGGGGGCAATAATTTTACGGAAGAAGAACGTTCTGCGATATATAATCATGCGACCTATGGTACTTATGTAAAACAATTAGTAAATAAAGCTAAAACGGCTAGTTCTGGAGCACCTGCAACTCCTTATGTTAATTTGACTATTGATGGTAACAATATGGAAATGAGTAAAAATGGTGATTATTTCGAATCTAATTTAATCACTGTTACAACTAGTAGTGATGTTAGTAGTATACAAGTTAGTTTAGATTCTAATGCTTCCCAAGCAGGAGAAATCGTTGATGAAGGTGGTAGTAGAAAACAGACTTTTAACAATGGTGATAAATTTAAAGTACGTTATCCAGTAGCTAATGCTGGTGTAGGTTATACTATCGATGTTAAAGTAGTAGCTAATTATGCTGATTATAGTAGTGCTAATACGTATTATGCTGACGGTTATCAGAGTGTAGTATATTTATTTAAAAATAAGCAGGAATCAAAAGAAGCTAGTTTAACGCTAAGTATACCATCAACAGGCATCTGTTTTGCTAAAAAAGATTCTAAAACTGGTAAATATATAGCTGGTGCTAAGTTAAAAATCTATCTATGTACTGCTGATAATTGTGATGAGGCAAAAGGAGCTAGTTTCTTATCAACTAATACTAAAGTTTGTCGTGATGATCTTGGACAGGGTAATTATAGAATCAAAGAAGAACAAGCACCACTTGGCTATAGAAGCAATCAGGCGTATAAAGATTTTACTGTAACAGCTGATGATTTAGTTGGTGATAAGACAGTTACTATAGAAATAGAGAATACACCAACAGATGTAGCTGTTATCAAAAAAGATAAAGATGGTAATAATGTAAGTGGTGTAACTTTGCAAGTTTTAGATGAAACAGGTACTAGGGTTATTGACACGTGGGTTACTAATGGTTCTAGTCATCATATTTATGGATTAGCAAAGGGTAGTACATATCAAATTAAAGAAACACAAGCACCGGAAGGATATATCATTAATACCACTCCACAAAAATTTACTGTTAATGAAACGGCTGAGACAGCAACGCAAGAAATTGTTGTAGAAAATGAATATACAGCTATTACAGTTAGTAAAGTAGATGCTTCAACAGGTGAATTAGTGGCGGGAGCTACTTTAGAAATAAAAGATGCTTCTGGACAGGTAAAATATCGAGTGGTAACTACTAAACAACCAACTAAGATTGCTAAGATCCCCGTAGGTACTTATACATTACAAGAAGTAGAAGCGCCTAGTGGATATATATTAAATAATAATCCAATTACCTTCCAAGTTAGCAATGATGGAAAGGTTCAAAAAGTAGTATTAAGTTCTGATTATGTTAGTGTTAATGTCGTTGGAAACACTGTGACTATACAAACTAGTATCGAAGGTATTAATTTTGAAGTAAAAACAGCTAATACTAATGAAAGTATCGATAAGTGGACATCATCATCTTCAGGGGTAGCTCATAAGATTTCTAATCTATCTAATGGTTCATACATTCTTACTCAAGAAGCTGTAGATGGTTATAAAATAAGCTATAAAGAGATACCATTTGATATAACAGGTACGGATATGTCGATTATGATTCCTAATGATTTTACCAAAGTAGCTATTAGTAAACGTGATATTTCTAATGAAGAGGAAATACCAGGGGCAACTTTGCAACTTAAGGATAGTAAGGGAAATGTTATTGATGAGTGGGTGTCAACTGATGAAGATCACTTAATTGAGCGTTTACCACAGGGTAAGTATACTTTAACTGAAACTATTGTGCCTGATGGTTATGCACCAAATACTAATGAAGTAACGTTTGAAGTTTTGGATAGTGGCGATATTCAACCAGTTGTTTTCTATAATGTACCAACGATTCCTGTTCCAGATACAGCTAAAGATACGCCAGTTATAGTATATATCTTAGGTATTATTGTCATTGCGGGAGGAGTTGGAATCGTTTATGTCAATACAAAAAAAGCTAAAGCGTAATGATAAAAACAATAAGGGACAATTCATTGTAATTGGCTCTTTCCTTGTTGTTATTGGCGTTGTCTTATTCTCTTATTCATATTTGCAACAAAAGAAAATTGATGTATTTGAAACAATGAATTTACAGCTAGCATCATTAAATCATAAAAACGATAGTAAAATAAACAATAGTCCTGATGTTGAAAATTTAGAAGAAGAAACAACAGGAGAATTATCCAAAGATGATGAACCAATTAATATTCCTTATGTTGGAACGTTAGAAATTCCTAAAATAAATTTTAAAAGGGGTTTTGTTCAAAAAGATTCTCGTTATAATAATATCAATTATGCTGTAACAACTTTACCTAGTTCTACTTATCCTGATGTTGATAAAGGTAATTTCATTTTAGTTGCGCACTCTGGCACAGCGGCTATTTCTTTCTTTCGTAATCTTTATCAATTAGAAGTAGGAGATGTGGCATATGTAGAATATAATAATATTCGTTATCAATATCGTTTAGTAAATATTTATTATGAAGAGAAGACAGGAACTATTGCTTTAAGAAGAAATTATGATAAGACTACTATGACTTTAATAACTTGTACATATCAAGATGATACAAAACAAACCGTTTATATTTTGGAATTAGAAAGTCAAATTCCAATTAATTAGGAGGTAATTATGGTACCAACTTCGTTTTTAGGACAATTAATAAAACTAGCTAAATTATTATGTTCATCACCAGTTTATTTAGGTTTGTTTATCATTTTTGGATTATTGTTTGTACTTAGTTTTTTAAATATAAAACGAGATAACAAAATTATTAAATCAGCTATAGTAATCATATTTTTAAGTTTAATGTTGTTTGCTATCTTGGGTTATCATCAAAGTATTTTATTGGGTCTTGATTATTTATTTACAGCTTTTGCTATGAACTTATATTTTCCATCTTTCGCCATTTATGTCTTAATCGTTTTGTTTTCTTATTTAGTTTTTATTTTTACAATATATCAAGATAAGTTTTCTACTGTAATAAAAAAAATTAATCTCCTCTTTTTTTGCTTAATCCAATTTTTATTCAGCACTTTTTTGATTTTAGTTATTACGAACAAAATAGATATTTCATCCCGCATAGAAATGTATAAATCGGCTGATTTAACTATTGTTCTACAAATAAGCATGATATTATTTCTTTTTTGGGCACTGATACTTGTTCTTGTCCATTATTGGAAATTAATTAGAAAATACTTTATTTCATCTAATAGTAAAAAAGAGTAATCATACTCTTTTTTCATTAAATATTTTTAAAAGCATACGATGGATTAGGTGAATTAAATGAAAAAAATTGTGCTAGTAATATTGATGTTGTTAATATTTTGTCCTGTAAAAGTTCGGGCAGTGACCGTTACGGGAAGTAGTGCAGTATTAATGGACATTGATAGTGGTAGAATATTATATCAAAAAAATCCTGATGAAAAGCGATTGATAGCGTCCATAACTAAGATAATGACTGCGACTATCGCTATTGAGAAAGGAAATTTAGATGATATTGTTACTGTTGGTGAAGAAATATTAGCTATGTATGGCTCTAATATTTATTTAGAATTACACGAAAAAATGTCGTTGCGTGATCTATTGTATGGCCTGCTTTTAAGAAGCGGCAATGATGCTGCTGTGGTTATTGCTACTTATATTGGGGGAAGTGAAGAAAATTTTGTTAAAATGATGAATGACAAAGCTAAAGAGATTGGAATGACGAATACGATATTTAACAACTGTCATGGCTTAGATGAGGTAACTCAAAATTATTC
Organism: uncultured Bacilli bacterium; assembly: GCA_947632325.1. Classification (GTDB taxonomy): domain Bacteria; phylum Bacillota_I; class Bacilli_A; order RF39; family UBA660; genus CANPXY01. The sequence continues at coordinate 18,142 of CANROU010000005.1, read as the reverse complement.
AACAGCTTTGGATATGGCTAAATTATCTAGTTATGCTTCTAGTTTAGAAGAATATAAGGAAATAACTAAAACTAAAAAATATGTAGTAAAAGGTGATGGTAAGACTTATCTATGGTACAACCGTAATAAATTATTAAATAGTTATGAATATGCGACCGGTGGTAAAACAGGTTATACTCCAAGTGCAGGGAGAACTCTAGTGACGACGGCTTCTAAAAATGCGCTTAATTTGACAGCTGTTACCTTAAATGATGCTAATGAATATGATTCACATACTAATCTTTATGAATATGGTTTTAAAAATTATCAAAAATATGACATAATTGATAAAAATAATTTTTATATTGATCAAAATTTTTATACGGATAAAGTATATGTTAAAGAATCTTTTGCTTATCCTTTAACAGAAAGTGAAGCATCTAAGGTCAAAGTTTTATTACAAATTGAAGAATTAAAAAATTATAAGAATAATGATCAAGTTGGAGTGGTGACGGTATCTTTAAATGATCAAAATCTAAAAACTATTCCTATATATGTATCTATAAATAAAACTAAGGAAAATTGGTTACATCGTATCTTAAAGTTTTTCCATTTACAAGATTAAAATATAATTGCTTTTTATACCTTTTTAATGTATAATTCGTACAGGTGGTAAGTATGGAACGTTTACAAAAAGTGATGGCCCACTGTGGTGTGGCATCACGTAGAAAAGCTGAAGAACTTATTTTAAAAGGTCGAGTTAAAGTTGATGGTAAGGTTATTAGAGAATTGGGTTATTTGGTAAATAGCAAAAATATAGTAGAAGTTGATGGTATCGTTTTACAACGGGAAGATCATGTATATTACTTATTAAACAAACCACGGGGAGTAATTACATCAACTTTTGATGATAAAAAGCGTAAAACAGTTGTTGATTTGATTGATACTAATAAGAGAATTTATCCGGTAGGACGGCTTGATTATGATACAACGGGAGCATTAATCTTGACTAATGATGGTGAATTCGCTAATTATTTAATGCATCCTAAAAATAATATTATGAAATGTTATGTAGTAAAAGTAGAAGGCATTTTGAAGGGCCCACAAATTCATGCCTTACAGAAGGGCGTCATGATTGATGGCAAAAAAACTAATGATGCTAAAGTTAAGTTACGTAAAGTTGATAAACAAAATAATAATTGTATAGTAGAAATTACTATTCATGAAGGACGTAATCATCAAATCAAAAAAATGATAGAACAAGTTGGTTTTAAGGTTTTGAAATTAAAAAGAGAAAAGATTGCTTTTTTAGATGTTAAAGATTTAAAATCGGGTGAATATCGAGTATTAACACCTAAGGAAGTGGCTAGGTTATATGGAATTAATGAAAGACATAAAAAAAGCACTGATTAGTGCTTTTATTCTTCTATTTCGATGGCACCAGTGGGACATGATTCACTAGCTTCAGTAGCGTTATCTTGCTCATCTTCAGCTACTTCATCAACTAAGGCTTTAGATAGTCCTTCATCATCTAATTCAAATACATTAGGGGCAATAGCTTGGCAGGCACCACAACCAATACAAGCATCACGATTAACATTAATTTTCATAATTCACTTCTCCTTTATAACCATATTATATTAAATATCTTTTTATTCGTAAAGAGTGAATTATCTTTTTTACTATTTTGCTTTTGTTTTATATTATTTTATGGTATCATTAATATGATAGAGGGTGTTAGTATGCGAAGTAGGATGGATCGTTATAATCAAAATAACAGTGAGCAAAAATCACGTCGGGAAGATAAAAATCAAAATCTTTATGATAATTTATATACTAATAGTACTTATGTGGAATATCATGATGATAATACTGAAAATGCTTTAGAATTATCATCTATAAATAAAAAGGCTAAAACAAGAGAAGTATATCAAAAGATGAAAGAGTTTGAAAGTATTATGCCAGCACCTAAATCAAGACGTGATTTAGAACAATATGAGTATTTATATCCAACGGATGAAAATAAAAATTATGATATTAATGATATTTTAATAGAAGCTAAGAAAAATAGAGTTCAAATTGATGAATTAGAGCGTAAACGGAAACTACGCAGTACGCAATATAATATTTTAGCTAATTTGGATTTAGAACAAGTAGAAAAATATAGACAAGAGAAAAAACAAAATCATGAACGTCAAGCGGAAGAAGAAATTCAAGAATTGATTAATACTATAACCTCTAATAGTATAAAAGATAGTAAAATAAATGATAAAGATTTAATGGCTGATTTGTTACCACAGAGTTTGGATGAATCTGTTGTTAAGGATAAATTAACTTTAACTTCACCAGTTGATGAAAGTAAAATAAATCAAGATACTAAAAAAGCAACTTCTAATTTAGATAATGCTGATCAATCTTTTTATACTAGAAGCATGGATCTTAGTGATAAAGATTTTGAAGTTGATAGTGAATTTAGTGATATTGAAGATAAAAAAATTCCAGTGTTTGTTAAAATTATTTTGTTTGTTTTAGTGGTAGCTGTTATGACCACAATTATATATTTTGTAATAAAGCAAATTTAAAGGTTATTTCACCTTTTCTTTTTTTATTAATATTGTCGTATTTTGCGGTTTTATTCTTTTCAAAAAGAGATAACTATGATATATTAAATTTATTGAAAGCAGTAAGGGTGAGAAGATGAATATTACGTTTATAGTTAATGATTATATGTTAATTTGGAATCTTTTATTTGGACCGTCTATTTCTGAGAGTACACATAAATTGAAACAACGTTTATGGCTTAATTATCGCAAGCAATATGTGCGTATTCAAAACGATCAACAATTGATTTTAGCGGATGAAAAAAATTTTATTCCTGATGATGATACATTATATAATTTGTTTTTTGAAACTAATTCATATGAAACTATAAAAAAAGAAACTGATAAATATCGATTATATTTACTTAAAATTTGGGATAAAAATAAAAAAGATGTTAGTAAGATATTAAAAGAGATATTGCGTTTTGATCTTAATTCTTATAAAGTTTTAGTTGTTCATCCTAATTTAAATGTTATTGATTATGCTACTAAACCATCGGTTCATGCTTTAGTTTATGGTAAAGAGAATATAAAAACAAGATCGGTGACTATTTTAACAGAATTAATTTATGGTATTATAAAAAGAGAATTACAACATTATAATGACGATTATAAAGAAATTGTTCAAGCTGTTTTAGAGTTGGCTATATTAAATGAATTTGCTACCCAGTTAGATGAACACAGTCACTATTTAATTGGTGGCGATCCAACTTTGAAATTTTTAAAAAGACAAATCTATCCTTATTGGCTTATGTATTTAGGTGCTGATAAAGAAAGTATGATTCGTTATATGATGAGAGATAAAATAGCTTTTGATGCGGATAAATATGCGATTGAAACAGAATTAAAGAAGACAGATTTACGTGGTTTTATTGATTTTTGTATAAAAAATCAAAAATATATTGTTAAGATTAATGATTTAGAGATGAGCTAATAGTTATTGGGGTGAAGTATATGAGTGAAAAGGTAGCTTTATTTTTACAACAAATAGGAGTAGACATTGATGATACTCTTTTTTCTCAGGTTAAATTAACTAAAATAGTGGTAAATAAAAATAAAAAAAGTTGGACTGTCTATCTAGCAAATGATTGCTTTTTACCACTGGAAATAATAAAAAAGTTTGCTGATATTAAGACAGATAATTTGCCTAATGTTGATACCGTTTATATAAAATGGCAAATTGATGAATCTTATTCTAAGTATTTACTAGATTATTTTCCTTATATTTTAGAACAATTAAAAGATGCTATTCCTTTATGGCAATTATATAATGATTATATCAAAGAAAAAGATGGAAAATTGTTAATTGAAGTTAATAACGTAGTAGAAGAACAGCAACTTAGTCGTGTTTTATCATCAATTAATGAATGGTATCATGATATGGGATATGATAAAAATATAGCTATTTCTGTTAATACTGAAAAAAATAATGCTATTTTAAATGATATTGCTAATGACTTAAAGCAGGATGTTGTTAAGGTTAAGGAACGCTTAGATAAAAAAAAGCAAACAAGCGAAACTAAAAAAAAGAAGAAAAATGAGCCAAAAGAAGGTAGTATTTTAGGTCGTTTAATTGAAGAAGATAGTATACCAATTAAGGATATCGTGGGCGAAGATAATAATATTGTTGTTGAGGCCTACGTGTTTGCTATAGAATATTTTGAATCAGTCAAATCTAATTTTAAAATTATTACTTTGAAATTAACTGATTATATAGACAGTATTTATTGTAAGGTGTTTGTTAGAGATGATGATGAATATATTCGTTTAAAAAAAGCTTTAGAGAAAAATAAGTGGTATAAAATTAGAGGCTATACTAAAAATGATGCATTTTCTAAAGAAATAGTGTTAAATGCTCGGGATATTAATTTAATAGAAAAAGAACCAAATGAAATTAAAGATACAGCAGCAGTAAAACGGGTTGAACTACATGCTCATACGATGATGAGTCAAATGGATGGGGTAGTTGATGAAACTAATTTAGTTAAACAAGCTATCAAGTGGAACCACAAAGCTATTGCTATTACTGATCATAATGGAGCTCAGGCTTTTCCTCATGTTTATAATTTAGTAACAGCTCATAACAAGAAGTTAAAAGAAAATGATAGTCCTTTTAAGGCCATTTATGGAACAGAATTAACCTTGATTGATGATACTGTTAACATTGTATTAAGAAAAACAGATGATATCTTATTAGATCAAGTGTATGTAGTATTTGATTTTGAGACAACTGGTTTTAATGCTGGTGGAGGCGATTCAATAATTGAAATTGGCGCAGTTAAGATGAAAAATGGCGAAATTTTAGAAGAATATGATGAATTGATCAATCCTAATCATCCATTACCTGCGCATATTACTCAAATTACAGGTATTACTGATGAGATGTTAAAGGATAAAGATAGTGAAGAGGAAGCTATTAAACGCTTTGTTAAATGGTTTGGGAATTTACCAATGGTGGCACATAATGCTAAATTTGATGCTTCTTTTTTGGAGATGGCCTATAAAAAATATAATTTAGGACAGTTTAGTAATACTTTGATTGATACTTTAGAGTTATCAAGGACTTTAGATACTAATTATTCTAGGCATAGTTTATCAGCTTTAGTAAAGCGTTATAATGTTCCTTTTGATGAAGAATCACATCATCGTGGTAATTATGATGCTGAAGCAACAGCTTTAGTTTTTTATAAGATGTTAAAGAAATTAGAAGCTAATAATATTGATAGAATTAGTGATTTAGATAAATTAGTAGCTAAAGATGAAATTTATAAATATGGACGGAGTCATCATGTTAATCTTTTAGCGATCAATAAAACAGGCTTAAAAAATTTATTTCGGTTGATTAGTTTAGCTAATACTAAATATCTATATAAAACGCCTCGTATTTTACGTAGTGAGATTTCACGCTTTAAAGAAGGTATATTAGTAGGTAGTGGTTGCTATGAAAGTGAAGTTTTTAAGGAAGCAGCTAGTAAAAGTGATGAAGAATTAACCAATATTATTAATTTCTATGATTATGTAGAAGTGCAGCCTGTTGATTGTTATCGTCATTTGTTATCTTCTAATGATTTTAAAAGTGAGGATGAAATACGGGAACATTTAAAGAAAATTATTAGGGTTGCTAAAGCCGCTGGTAAAATGGTAGTAGCCACTGGTGATGTGCATCATTTAACTAAGGAAGATAAAATATATCGTGAAATTATTATTAATCAAAAAGTACCTGGGGGAGGAAGACATCCGTTAGCTAAATATCTTAATGATATACCTAATAATCATTTTCGAACAACTGATGAAATGTTAGCTGATTTTGCTTTTTTAGGTGAGGATTTAGCATATGAAATAGTGGTTACTAATACTAATAAGATTGCTGATATGATAGAAGAGATTGAAGTAATTATTGATACCGGTGGTATACCTTTTTCACCACGTATTGAAAATTCTGAAGAAATTGTTAAAGAAATGGTCTATGATAAAGCTAGAAGTTTATATGGTGATGAATTACCGCCTATTATTGAACAGAGAATTAATAACGAATTAACCGGTATTTTAGCAGGTGGTTTTGATGTTATTTATTTAATTGCTCATAAGCTGGTTAAGAAAAGTAATGCTGATGGCTATTTAGTAGGAAGTAGGGGTTCAGTAGGATCTAGTTTTGTAGCTACTCTAATGGGTATAACCGAAGTTAATCCTCTACCAGCTCATTATTTATGTCCTAAATGTAAATATAGTATATTTGAAGATGAAAATCATAAAACATATGGTAGTAGTTATTCTAGTGGTTATGATTTACCTGATAAAGTATGTCCTAAATGTCATACTCCAATGTCAAAAGAGGGTCAAGATATGCCATTTGCCACTTTCCTTGGTTTTAATGCTGATAAAGTTCCTGATATTGATTTGAACTTTTCTGGTGATTATCAGTGGAAAGCTCATGAATATACCAAAGAATTATTTGGAATTGATAATGTGTATCGTGCTGGAACAATTGGTACAGTAGCTGAAAAAACAGCGTTTGGTTTTGTTAAAGGTTATTTAGAGGAACAGGGAATAACCAATATGCGTAATGCTGAAATTGAGCGTTTGGCTTTAGGATGTACAGGAGTTAAACGAACAACTGGCCAACATCCCGGTGGTATTGTCGTTATACCGGGATATATGGATGTCTTTGATTTTACGCCTTTCCAATATCCAGCTGATGACGCTACTTCTCTTTGGCGGACTACGCACTTTGATTATCACGCTATCGATCAAGATGTATTGAAACTTGATATCTTGGGACATGATGATCCTACTGTATTAAGGATGCTGCAAGATTTATCAGGAATTGATGTTACCACTTTGCCATTTGATGATAAAAAAGTAATGAGTTTGTTATCTAGTCCAAAAGCTTTGAATGTTGATGCTGATACTATTATGTGTCCCACGGGAACATTGGGTTTACCTGAATTAGGTACACGTTTTGTTATTCAAATGTTAGTAGATACTAAACCAAAGACTTTTAGTGAATTAGTTAAAATCTCAGGATTATCACATGGTACTGACGTATGGGCAGGTAACGCTAGTGAATTAATCAAGAATAAAGTTGTCCCTTTTAAAGATGTTATTGGTTGTCGTGATGATATTATGGTAAATTTGATGAATTGGGGTATTGAACCAAAAACGGCTTTTAAAATTATGGAATTTGTACGTAAAGGTAAACCTAGCAAAGATCCTGATGGTTGGAAGGAATATGATGCTATTTTACGAAAGGCTAATATTCCAAATTGGTATATTGAATCTTGTCGTAAAATAAAATATATGTTCCCAAAAGCTCACGCTTGTGCTTATGTTATGAGTGCTTTACGTATTGCTTGGTTCAAAGTATATAAACCGCTTTATTATTATTGTGCTTATTTTTCTGTTCGTACTACTGATTTTGATATTGAGACGATGATTAAAGGCTATGACGCTATTAAGGTTAAAATGGAGGAATTACAAACAAAAGGATTTGAGAGAACTAATAAAGAAGAAGCGATTATGGAATCTTTAGCTGTAGCTTTGGAAGCAACGGCTAGAGGTATTAAATTTTCTAATATCGATATTAATTTAAGTGAAGCTATGAACTTTGTAGTAGCTGATGATAATACCCTTATTCCACCTTTTAGAACTTTAGATGGTCTTGGGGGAAGTGTAGCTAAGACTATTGTGGAAGAAAGGAAAAAACAATCTTTTTTGAGTGTTGAGGACTTACAAATTAGGGGTCATGTGTCTAAAACATTGATTGATCGAATGGATCTAATGGGTATTTTGCAAGGACTTCCGGAATCTAATCAATTATCCTTATTTTAAAGAAACAGCAATGTTTCTTTTTTACATGTTTTTACAACCATTAGGGTGAATAAATTGTCAAACAATTAAAATGTTGCTATAATTAATTTGGAGTGAGAACATGAGAAAGAATGTTAAAGATATTGACATTAATTACATACAATATGGTAATGGCACCCAAGATATTGTATTATTACATGGTTGGGGACAAAATATAGCCATGATGCGTCCCTTAGGGGATTTGTTCCAAGATAAATATAAAATTACTATTTTAGACTTACCTGGTTTTGGTGAAAGCAAGGAGCCAGTTGAACCTTGGAGTATTGATGATTATGTAGATTGTTTGAATCTTTTCTTAAAAGAATTAAAAGTAAAAAAGCCTATTTTAATGGGACATTCATTTGGAGGAAGAGTTGCTATTGCATATAGTGCTAATTACAAAGTACATAAATTATGTTTGTTTGGTAGCCCTTGTATGCGTAATAGGGAATTGACGACTAAAGAAAAAACATTAAAAGCGTTAAAAAAGATTCCTTTTTTAAATAATTTAGCAGAGGTGGCCAAGAATTACATTGGTTCTCGTGATTATAAAGCAGCTTCACCAATTATGCGACAAACTTTAGTTAATGTAATAAATCAAGATTTAACTGATTGTGCTAAAAATATTATGGTTCCTACTTTATTGATATGGGGAGAATTGGATACAGAAGCTCCCGTTGATGAAGCTCGGGAATTAGAAAAAATAATACCTGATGCAGGATTAGTTGTGTTAGCAGGATTAGGACATTATGCTTATTTAGATAATTTACCACAAGTATATAAAATTTTATTAGCGTTCTTAAAGGAGGATTAGGTTATGTTTATTTATATTTTGTTGTTAATAACGTTATTTCTTTTATTAATAGTGAAATCTAAAAAAGGGTTACATATGTTACAACAAAATCTGTATAACGAAAATAATCGTTATGGACGATGGATTTGGAAAAATAAAAAACAATTATTTAGTGTGGAAATAATTGCTATCGTGTTGGTTTTAATTATGAGCTTATTTACTTATAAGCGTCATATATTATCTTTAGTAATTATACTACTAATCATATTTATCTATTTATTTAGAATATTCTTTTTACATTATGAACATAAAAAAGCCCAAGAAAAAAAGCCGTTGGTTATTACAGCTCGTATTAAACGATTAATAGTAACAATTACTATCTTGCATTTGTTACCGATATTAATACTATTATTTAATTGGGATAATAAGCAGACAGTATTATTAAGTATACTTGTATTGACAATCATGATTAATTTTAATTACATAATCATCTTTTTAGCAAATTTAATTAATTATCCTGTGGAACGAATGGTATATCATTATTATGAAACTAAAGCTAAAAATAAACTTAAAAGTATGGATCGTTTAAAAATCATTGGGATAACTGGTAGTTATGGTAAAACAAGTTGTAAGAATATATTGAGTGATATTTTAAATATTAAATATATTGCTAGACCTACTCCTAAAAATTTAAATACTTATTATGGCTTAATGATAACTGTTAATAATCATTTAGATAAATTTGATGAAATATTTATTGCGGAAATGGGAGCATATGTTAAGGGTGAGATTAGAGGACTTTGTGAATTAGTACATCCACAATATGGTATTTTAACAACAATTGGTACAGCTCATTTAGAAACATTTGGTAGTGAAGAAAATATCGTTCAAGGGAAATTTGAACTTATTGAATCGTTACCAAGTGATGGTGTGGGAGTATTAAATGGTGATGATAAAAAGCAGATGTCTTATCAATTAAAAAATAATTGTAAAATATTATTAATTGGTATTGAAAATAAGGATGTTGATGTTTTAGCTTCTAATATTACTTGCGGTTATCAGGGAACTAATTTTATGGTTAAGTTTAAAGGTGATAATAAAGAATATCCTTTTGAAACGAAATTATTAGGAAAACATAATGTTTATAATATTTTGGCAGCTTTGGCTTTAGGATATGAGTTTGGGATTTCTATTAAACAATTACAACAGGCAGTCAAGATGGTTCAACCTGTGGAACATCGTTTACAGTTAAAAAAATTAGGTAATTTTTATCAAATAGATGATGCTTATAATTCTAATCCCGTAGGAGCTAAAAATGCTTTGGATGTATTGGAAATGATGCCTGGTTTAAAAGTTGTAGTTACGCCAGGGATGATTGAATTAGGTGATCAAGAGGATGAATATAATGAATCTTTTGGTGAACAAATAGCTAAGGTAGCTGATTTTGTAGTATTAATTGGCAAAAAGCAAACTAAAGCTATTTATAAAGGGTTAGAAAAACAAAATTATAATAAAGATAAAATCATTATTTATAATGATGTTAAAGAAAGTTATAAATTTATTCAAGCATTGGAACATAAAAATGGTGTTTATGCATTGTTTGAAAATGATTTACCAGATACTTATAATGAATAGGGAGTGTGTTTATGAAAATTAGAGTAGGTGTTATTTTTGGGGGAGAAAGTGTAGAACATGAGGTTAGTATTATTTCGGCTATTCAGGCCATGAATAAAATGGATCAGGAAAAGTATGAGATTATACCTATTTATATTACTAAAAATAATGAATGGTATACAGGGGCAATGTTACGAGATATTGAAACATATCAGGATATGACCTTAATTAAAAAATACGCTAAAAACGTAGTATTGTACTATAAAAAGGGACGGTTTGTTTTACAAAATAAAGGCTTTATTAAAAGAGTTGTTCAGGAAATTGATATTGCTTTTCCTATAGTACATGGTACTAATGTAGAAGATGGTATATTACAAGGGTACTTACAATCAATTGGTATTCCTTATGTAGGTAGTAATGTCTATGCTTCAGTAACAGGGCAAGATAAAATTTATATGAAACAAATATTTACTAGTGAAAAATTACCGATTACTAAATATACTTGGTTTTATGATATTGATTACAAACAAGATAGTAGTAAGGTATTAGAGCAAATCCATAAATTAAAATTTCCCGTTATTATTAAACCAGCTACTTTAGGTAGTAGTGTTGGTATTCATACGGCTCATGATGATGAAGAATTACAAGAGGGTATAACTGACGCTATTCGTTATGATCATCGTATTGTAGTTGAGGAGATTGTGTCTAATTTAAAAGAGGTAAATATTAGTGTTTTAGGTAATTATGAGGTACAAAGTGTCAGTGAAATAGAAGAGGTTGTCTCTAGTAAAGATTTTTTAACTTACGAAGAGAAATACATTGGTGGTAGCAAAAAAACGGGTAAATTTAATAATTCTAAGGCATCTAAAGGTATGTTATCAGCTAGTCGTATTATTCCCGCTGGTATTGATGAAAAGTTGAAAGAGGAAATTGAGGATATTGCTATTAAAGCCTTTAGGGTCATTGGCTCTAGTGGAGTATGTCGTATTGATTTCCTAATTGATCAAAAGACTAATAAACCTTATATCAATGAAATTAACTCTATACCAGGTAGTTTAGCTTTTTATCTATGGGAACCAACGGGTAAAAAATATACAGAATTATTGGATGATATGATTAACATAGCCGTAAAAGATTATAAAAAACGGCTAAATAAAGTGCATTCGTTTGAGACTAATATTTTAGAGGGATTTAACGCTGGTAGTAAAGGTGTTAAAGGAATCAAAGGTTTAAAAAGATAGGAGAAATGTTATGTTACCAGTTATTGGTATCGTTAGTAGGATTAATGAAGAGGAAAGATTTGCTAATTTAAAATTACATCAAGAATATATTGATGCTGTTATAAAATATAAGGGTAATCCTCTTATCATATGTAAGGGTTCTGTTTTTAATGATGATGAAAAAAAACGTTTAAGTTATTGGTTAAAGCAATGTGATGCTATTGTAATTACAGGAGGATATCATCCTACAGATTATGATTATTATGTTTTAGAGTACGCCTTAAAACATGATTTGCCGATTTTAGGCATATGCCTTGGTATGCAAGTAATGGCAACTTATAAAAGTAAGGAGCAATTAAAACTGATTGGAAACAATTCGCATTTGCAAGATAATAGTGATTATTCTCATTATATAGATATTGAACAAGATAGTCATCTATCTATGATATTAGGTAACAATGACCACATAAAAGTTAATAGTAGACATTTAGAATATGTTAATAGTGGGGGATTGTTTAAAGTGGTAGCTAAGAGTGATGATGGTTTAGTTGAAGCTATAGAAAATCCTAATCATCCTTTTCAAATAGGTGTTCAATGGCATCCGGAGAGTATGATTTCTTATGATGATAAGCAAGCAAAATTATGGCAAACTTTTATTGAAATAGCTAGCAGAACATGTAAATAAGACAGGGATTTATAATCCTTTTTTTATTTTGTCTTTACAAAAGGGAGAAATTATGATATAATACCAGTCATATTTGGAGGTCATAATATGAATACAGAATTTAAATATATTGGTGAAAATGAGGTAGAAGTTACAGATCAAACGGGAATAGTATTTACTAGATACTCTAATTTGAATCAAGATGAGATGAAAAGAACTTTAGTAGTAGAGAATATGATAGAATGTGTTGATAATAATTTGGATGATGTAAAAGAAAAAATCAAACATTGTCATGCGGATAGCAAAATGTTTACTACAACTAAAAAATTGGCTTTTTTAATGATTCCTTTATGTACTTTAATTTCTCCGGTGATAGGATTTGCGACTGCTAGCACTCTAGCTACGTCTTTAATATGTGGTGGGGTAGTTGGTACAGTATTATCAGCTATGTATTTTATTGGTTGTAATGCGGCCTTGAAAAAGGTTGCTAAAAGAAAAGAAGCTTTATATAATACCCAGGAGGAATTATATCACTTAAAACATAACTATTGTAATGAATTAGTATCTATCAAACAAAATAAGCAACAAACAAATGCTAATGTTACTAATGAACCAGTTGATTTACGAAGTGAAACTAAAGCTAATTGTGAGCATATTGATAACTATGTACAACAAGTCTATAATGATAGCCAAAATCAAATAGATAAGCCTAAAGTATACACATATTTCAAAAAATAAACTACATAAGTAGTTTTTTTTTGTCATATTTTTAATTTTTTTTAGAAAAAAAATTTTTTTATTAAAGTTTCATGATATAATTTTTATAGTGAGGTGCGCAATTATGGCAAAAAAGAAAAAAAGAAGAGAAGAAAAGAAGAGTTCTTTTGAACATAGTGCGGAATTATATGGAATATTATTCATTTTGTGTGCTATTTTAGGCATTGGTAAATATGGCCCCGCTGGTAAATTGATTGCTTCTTTTGGTATTTTTTTAATTGGTACATGGTATGTTTTATTTTTATTGATATTATTAATAATAGGTGGCTATTTGGTTATAAAAAGGGAATGGCCGAAATTTTTTAGTAGTAAATTAATTGGACTTTATGTTTTATTGTTGGGTTTTTTAGTTTTGACTCATCAAGAATATATCAAAGCAAATCAAGGACAGTCTCTTGTTATATTTAAAGAAACTATTGATAATTTAGTTTTATCTTTTCATAATGTTATGCAAGGGGTTCGTCCTGATATTACTGGTGGTGGAATCATTGGTGGTAGTTTTGCTATTTTGTTTGATAAGTTATTTTCTTATCAAGGATTACAAATTGTTTCTTGGACACTAGTAGGAGTTGGCTTTATTATCTTTACTGGATTTAGTGTAGTAGATGTAGTAAGATCAACTTGGCAAAAAGGTAAAAGTATGATACCAAGTCACAGTAGCAAAGATACTAAAGGTAAAGATGTTATCATCAGTGGTAATGAGGATGAAGCAGCCACTGGTGAAGTGTCTGATGATAGTAAACATATTGTAGTATCAAGTATTGATGAATTAACGAAAATTAATGATAAAGAAACAATAGATAATATAGTTGATGAAGTTCAAAAAGGTCCTTATCAATTACCGCCACTATCTATTTTGAAGGCGCCTAAAAAAAATAACAAAGGAACTGATGCTTCGGCTATAGAGAAAAATATTATAACATTAGAAAACGTCTTAAAAGATTTTGGCGTAATTGGAAAGGTTGTCGAAGTACATATTGGACCTACTGTTACGCAATATGAATTAGAACTTCAATCAGGTACTAAAGTTAACAAATTACTTAGTATTCATCGGGAGATATCTTTGGCTTTAGCTAAGAAAGATGTACGTATTGAGGCACCAATCCCTGGTAAAAATACCGTGGGAATTGAACTGGCAAATGATCAAACGACGATGGTAAGTTTCAAAGAAGTGTTAGAAAAAATTCCTAAGAATAAAGAAAATAGTAAATTATTAGCGGCTCTTGGGAAAAATATAATGGGTAATGTTGTTTGGTGTGAAATTGATAAAACACCGCATCTTTTAGTAGCAGGAGCAACTGGTAGTGGTAAATCAGTTTGTATAAATGGTATTATTTGTTCTATTTTAATGCGTGCTAAACCAGATGAAGTGAAACTAGTTATGGTTGATCCTAAAAAGGTAGAATTAAGTGGCTATAATGGTATTCCTCATTTACTTTGTCCTGTAGTAACAGATCCTAAAAAAGCCGCTGTAGCATTGCAGCGAATTGTATCCGAAATGGAACGTCGTTATGATGTTTTCAGTGATACAAAAACTAAAAATATAGCTACTTATAACGAATATATTGATAAAAAGAATAAATCTTTAGCGCAACAAGATCAGTTAAAACATATGCCTTATATTGTGGTTATTGTTGATGAATTAGCTGATTTAATGTTAGTAGCTAGTAAGGAAGTAGAGGATGCTATTATGCGTATAACGCAAATGGCCAGAGCCGCTGGTATTCATTTGATTATTGCTACCCAACGGCCATCAACTGATGTCATCACAGGAGTAGTTAAAGCTAATATTCCATCTCGTATTTCTTTTGCTGTTAGTAGTAGTATTGATTCTAGAACTATATTGGATATGTCAGGAGCTGAAAAGTTATTAGGTAAGGGTGATATGTTGTTATTACCAATGGGTGAATCTAGTCCTCAAAGAGTTCAAGGCGCTTATATTGATGATGATGAAATTAAAAGAATTATTGATTATACTGTTTCGCAACAAAAAGCAGAATTTGATGAATCATTGATGAATCTTACAGATAGTACTAAAGATAAAAGTGCAAGTCAACAAGAAGATAGTAGGCAACAAGAAGAATATGATGATCCATTATATAATGATATTGTAGAATTTGTAATTACTTCCGGTAAAGCTAGTGCTTCTTTATTACAAAGAAGATTTAAATTAGGATATAATAGAGCTGCCCGAATTATTGATTTGCTTGAAGAACGTGGCATTGTAGGACCAGCTAATGGATCAAAACCTAGAGAAGTGTTAGTAAAACTTGAAAAAAATGATGATGAATAAAAAGTCAATAATGCTTAGAACAATATCTAATAAAAACTAAAAAACCACATATAATAAGGAGTAGTGAGGTGGAGCAAGTGGAATATCAAAAAAAAGATTTTGGTTCTTATAACCTACATATGATTAAAACATCATCCTTTAGGACTGTGACTTTTCAAATTATATTTCGTCGTCCTATAAAAAAAGAAGAAGTAACAATTCGTAATATTTTAACAACGATGTTATTAACATCATGTCAAAAGTATCCAACTAAACAGCAATTAGCGATTCACTCTCAAGAATTATATTCAACTTCCATTAATGCTAGTAATTATCGTTTTGGTAATTATATGAATACCCGCTTTAGTATGAATATATTGAATGAAAAATATAGTGAAAAAGGTATTTATGAAAAAGGTATCAATTTCTTAAAAGAAATACTTTTTAATCCTCATGTAGAGAATAATCATTTTAATGAAAGTATTTTCCAAATAGTAAAAGATCAAAGTCATCTATCTATTGAAAGTATGAAGGAAAATTATTCACAGTATAGTATTATTCGTCTATTAGAAAATATGGATCCTAATGCTCCATTTGCTTATCGTAGTTATGGTTATATTGAGGATTTGGAAAAAATTACACCAGAGAATTTATATGAACATTATAAAGATATGCTCAAAAAAGATATGATAGATATTTTTGTTTTAGGAGATATTGATTTTTATAAAATGGAGCAGTTAATTAAGGAAAATTTTGTCTTTCATACTTTAAAATCAACACGTTTGAAAACTATTATCGATGTTGAAAAAGTGCCAAAACGTAAAAGAGTTGTCAAAGAGAAAGAAAATATAACTCAATCTAAATTAGCAATTGGGTGTCGGTGTGTTAATTTAACAGAGTATGAACGTAATTATCCCTTGACGCTTTATAATATTTTATTAGGCGGCAGTAGTGATTCTAAATTGTTTTTGGAAGTAAGAGAAAAAAATTCTTTAGCTTATACTATTAGATCGATTGCTAATAAATTAGATAATATTGTTTTTATTACCGCAGGTATTGCATCTTGTAATTTTGATAAAACATTAAAATTAATTGAAAAAGCAATGAAGAGTATGGAACAAGGTGATTTTTTAGATGAAGATATAGAAAAAGCTAAGAAGTTATATAGTACTAGTTTAGATGAAATTCAAGATCAACCTGGTCGAGTTATTGAATCATATTATATGATGCAGATGTTAGGTACTGATGATATTGAAACAAGGCGAAAAAAAATGATGGAAGTTACTAGGGAAGAGATTATAGCTGTTAGCAAGAAGATAAAAATGGATATGGTTTATTTATTAGAAGGGAAGAAGCAAAATGAAGAAAATTGAATTACATGAATTAGATGCTAGTTACTATTATGAAAAACTTCCTAATAGTTTAGAATGCTTTTTAATTCCTTTTTCTAACCGTAATAACTATTTTATAACGTATGCTACTAGATTTGGTTCTATTCAAACGGAGTTTGTCCCCAAAAATAGTAAAAAAATGAAAAAATTTCCTGATGGTATTGCTCATTTTCTAGAACATAAAATGTTTGAACAAGAGGATGGCGTTGATCCTTTTACTTATTATGCTAAATCAGGTACAGGTGCTAATGCCTCTACATCTTTTGATAATACACAATATATTTGCTATGGAACAGATAAAATAAAAGAAAATTTAGATTTTTTATTAAACTATGTTAATTCTCCTTATTTTACAGATGAAAATGTTGAAAAAGAAAAGGGGATAATTGCTGAAGAAATAAAAATGTATGATGATATTCCAGAATGGACTTTGGAAGAAGAATTAAAGAAAAATGTCTATAATGAACATCCCATTCGCATAGATATTGCTGGAACCGTTAGTGAAATAGATAAAATTACTAAAGAAGATTTGTATGAATGTTATAATACCTACTATCGACCTGATAATATGTTTTTAATTGTAGCGGGTAATTTTGATGTCGAAGAAATAATGACTACAATACAAAATAACAATTTTATGAAATTAAAAAGAGAAAAATATAATGTTAAAGAAAAGCAATATAATGAAAAAAATATTGTTAATAAACAAAAAAAAGAATTGTATATGGATGTGGTGGTACCTAAATTAGGTTTTGCCCTAAAATTAAATCGTCAAGATTTTGTCATATTAGATGATTATTTATTAGATTCATATTTCCAAATGTTTGCTACGGTTTTGTTTGGCAATAGTTCTAAATTTAGGGAAGACGCCCGTATGGCTCAATTATTTAATGATTATTATATAGAAAAAGAAAGAGCAGGAAATTATATTACACTTTATTTGCTAGCTGAGACAGATAAACCTCAAGAGTTTTTAGATTTTATTGAAAAACAGTTACATAATATAGAATTTTTAGAGGAGGATGTAGAAAGAATTAAAAAGGTATGGTTGGCAAATGAAGTTAGAATTATTGATAATGTTGATTCTACTGTTAGTAATTTATATTATGAGATATTAAAGTATAAAAAAGTAATAGTTAATAAAGTGGAATTAATTAAAAAATTAAATGTAGAAACATTAAGAAAAATGTTTAAAAATATTACTTTAGATAAAAAAATGACATCAGTAATTATTTGGCCTAAGGATAGAAAAGAATCATAGGAATTAACTGTGATTCTTTTATTATATATGATATAATTTTAATATGCGAGGATGGCGGAATGGTAGACGCGTACGTTTGAGGGGCGTATGGCCATAATGGCTGTGGGAGTTCAAATCTCCTTCTTCGCACCAGATAGATACTAAACTTGGACTTTCGAGTAAAAATAGAAAAACGGCTTGCAAAAAGGTCGTTTTTATGTTATTATGAATATGTCAAGGAAACTT
>CANROU010000004.1 GCA_947632325.1 uncultured Bacilli bacterium | reverse complement strand
AATTTAGAAAAAGCATATCCTGTGAGTGAAGAAGAAGGATTAAAAAGTACACCTTATTCCTTTCAAGTAATAAATAAGGGAACAATAAATGGACAATATAAATTATATTTAAGTGATGATGAAATAGAAGGTAATGAAGAGAGAATAGCTAATAAATATGTAAGATATAGTTTAGAAAGAGAAAATACAGTAATAAAAAGTGGTAAATTAGATGAATTAAAAGATAATCTATTAGATGAAACAAGTATAAATAAAGGAAATACAAATCATTATAACTTAAGATTATGGATAGATGAGAAAGCAGATAATCTAGCTATAGATAAAGTGTTATCTAAGAAATTAAAATTAGAAACGAGTCAGATAATAGATAATATTGAAAATGATAAATGTTATACTTTTGATACTAGTACAGGTACAATATTAGGTTATGATGCCACAAAATGTGGGACTAGTGTAGATATACCAGATAGGATAAATGGAGTAGAAGTTAAGAGCATTGGAGATAGTAGTCATGATTATGTTATGGCTAAGAAAAATTTAACACATTTAAGTATTCCAGATACTGTTACTTATATCAAATATGGCTCATTTATAAATAATCAATTACCAGATAGTGAAGCTTTTATTTATAATAGAAATAGTGATGGTAGTATTGATTATACTAGTTTAAATTCTTATGGAGGAATAAGAAAAGAGAATGTAGTTATTCCAAATGGTGTTGTAACTATAGGTCAGTTATCTTTTTATGGATGTAATGTAAAAACAGTAGTGATACCACCTAGTGTTAAAACAATTGGGCATTATGCTTTTTTTCAAAATCAGCTTAATCATATAAATATACCATCATCTGTGCTTAATATTGAGGGAGCAGCTTTCGCTCGCAATCAATTACCAGATGAAGAGGCTTTTATTTATAACAGGAGTAGTGATGGTAGTATTGATTATACTAGTTTAAATTCTTATGGAGGAGCTAATAGAACAGTTGTTGTACCAGATCAAGTAACTATAATAAAAGGGCAAGCTTTTTATACTGATTTTGCTACTAGTATTAAATTACCAGATAATTTATTAACAATTGGAGCAAATGCTTTCTATCAATTGCCTAATCTTACGAATATAACAATACCAAGTAAGGTTACGACAATTGGCAATTATGCTTTTCGTAATTGTAGATCATTAAATAAAATAGTAAACTTAACAGGAAAAAGTTTTAATTGGGAAGGTATAATTAATGGAAGTGGTAATAATAGTTTTATAACTGGAAATATAACAGGTCCCTATGGTAATATTGATATTGTTAATAAATAATAAAACTTAAAGATTTCTTTTTTGGATTTATTATGGTAATATTAAATAGAGGAATGAAGAAATTATGAATACAGAGATAATGCAACAATTAGATAAAATTAAATATTTATTTGATCAGTTACCTTTAGTTAATGATTTATTAAAATTACAAAATAAAGTATTAACTAATAAACTTCTTATGTCTAAAATAGCAGAATTTCGTCAGTTTCCTAATGATAACTTAAAAAAAGAAATATATAGTGATGAAGATTATTTGGCATATAAGCATTTGGAAAATGAACTTTATTATTTAATTTTACAAATAAATCAAAGGTTAAAGCGTTTAACTGTTGGGGAAAAGAAGTGCTACCATGAAAGTAATTAGTGGAACATTAAAAGGTCGAAATTTAGTTGGTTATAATATTAAAGGTACTAGGCCAACTATGGATAGAGTTAAAGAGTCAGTATTTGCTACTATTCAAAATAAGTTAGTCAATAGCGTCTGTTTAGATTTGTACGCTGGTAGTGGTGCCATGGGTATTGAAGCTATAAGTAATGGCGCTGTAAATTGTTATTTTGTAGATTGTAGTCCAGCTGCTGTAAAGATATTAAAACAAAATATTACCTCATTAAACATTAAAGAAAGATCTCATGTATTAGAAACAAAAGACATGAAGGCTTTACAATATTTTGTGGATGGTAATATAAGCTTTGATTTAATATTTTTAGATCCACCATACGATAGTCCTTGTTTATCCCAGGCCATGGATTTTATTGACAAGAATTCTTTGTTAAAGAATAATGGTTTGGTTGTTTGTGAATTACTTAATTCATCATTATTGGGGGAATATAAGACTTTAAAGTTATTAAAAGAAAAAAAATATGGTTCTAAAATAGTAAAAATATATGAAAAAAAGTATAATATGGATGGTGATAGAATATGAATAATAAGGGGTTTGCTGTATCCACTATTTTGTATGGCTTGGTAGTCTTAATGGGCTTGTTATTGTTTCTAGCCATTAGCACTGCGGCTTTCCAAAGAAATACTGACGATAATTTTGTTAAGGATGTTGAAGAAGAACTTAATACTTGTACTTATGAAGGTACTTGTTAAATAGATCTTTTTTTAGTCAAAAAAGTTAGCAAAAGGTATTGACAAGTGCTAAAGATAGTCATATAATGATTTTAGCACTCGAGAAAAAATAGTGCCAAATTAAACTTGTTTAGGAGATGAAAATATGCTTAGTAATCGCCAATCAAAGATTTTAAAAATGATTGTTGAACAGTATATTAAATTAGCTAAACCAGTGAGTTCCAATTTGTTATGCAAAACATTAAAGTGTTCTAGTGCAACTGTAAGAAGTGAAATGGCTGGATTAGAAGAATTAGGTTATTTGGAGAAAACACATACATCATCTGGACGTATACCTAGTGAAAAAGGATATCGTTATTATGTTGATAACTTGTTAGAGTTAAAAAAGATGAATGCTGAAGATATGTTAAAATTACAAATTATTTTTCATAATCAACAGTTGGCTTTATCTGATTGTATTTCTAAAAGTTTACAGTTAATTTCAGATATGACTAATTATACGACGGTAGTATTAGGAAGTTCTTCACATGATAATCTGTTAAAACAAATTGAAGTAGTACCAATTGATGCTGATAATGTTATCGTGATTATTGTCACCGATAAAGGACATGTAGAACATAAAAATATTCATCTAGAAGAAGTAGAATTAGATGAAGTAAAGAAAACAGTGGGATTAATTAATAATCTAATTACTGGAACGCCTATCGATGAAGTTAGTACTAAGTTAGAATATGAAATTAAACCTATCATTGGTAAATATGTTAGTCAGCATGAACAAATTTATAATGCTTTCTATCATGTCTTTTCTGATTTTACTAATCAAAATATAAGTGTGGTTGGTAAAAATAATATGTTAAAACAACCGGAGTTTTCTAATATTGATAAAATTCGTGATATTTTTGAAAAATTAGATAATGCTGAAGTATTAAGATCAATTGAGGAAGATGATAATAATAACATTAATATTTATATTGGTAAAGAAAACACGATTGATGATGATATGACGGTTATTAAAACTAAGTTTAAAACAGATAATGATGAAGGTACTATTGCTATAATTGGCCCTAAGCGAATGGAATATGATCGAGTGGTTAGTTTGCTGGAATTTATGAAAGAAAATATTGAAAGGTAGGAATCATATGAATGATATAGAAGAATTGACACCTGATGAAGAAAGTTCATCGGCTAATGAAACTAATTCGGTAAAACCTAAAAAGGAAAAAGATCATAAAAAATTAAAAGATAGAATAACAGAATTAGAACAAACAACTAAAGAATTAGAAGAAAAGATTAAATATAATCAAGCAGAACTAATCAATTATCGTAGAAGGAAAGATGATGAGGTTAGTAATCTGTTAAAATATGCTAATCAAGATTTGATACTGGAAATTATTCCGGTTATAGATAATTTTGAAAGAGCTATTAAGCTAGATGATAATAATCTTACTGATGAGCTATCTAAGTTTCTTGATGGTTTCAAAATGATGTATGTAAACCTGTGTGAAATATTAAAGAAATTTGGTGTAGAAGAAATTAATCGTCAAGGCTTAGAATTTGATCCAACATGTGAAGAAGCTTTGATGATGGATAATGATGAAACGCAAGATGATAATGTTGTCTTAGAAGTGTTACTTAAAGGTTATCGCTTAAAAGATAGAGTTATTAGACCATCTGCTGTTAAAGTAAATAAAAAAATAGAAAAAGGAGAAGATAAAAATGAGTAAAATTATAGGTATTGATTTAGGTACAACAAATAGTTGTGTATCTGTATTAGAGGCAGGGAGCCCTAAAGTTATCCCAAATCCTGAAGGAGGAAGAACAACTCCAAGTGTTGTAGCATTTAAAAATGGCGAAAGAATTGTTGGTGATGCTGCAAAGCGTCAAGCTATAACTAATCCAAATACTATTTCAAGTATTAAACGTAAAATGGGTTCTAAAGATAAAGTTGAAGCTGAAGGTAAAAAATATACTCCTGAAGAAATTTCAGCTATGATTTTAAGTTATATGAAAGATTATGCTGAAAGTTATCTAGGGGAGAAAGTAGACAAAGCTGTTATCACTGTTCCCGCTTATTTTAACGATGCTCAAAGACAGGCTACCAAAAACGCTGGTAAGATTGCTGGACTTGATGTAGAACGTATTATCAATGAACCAACGGCAGCCGCTCTTGCATATGGTTTGGATAAACAAGAAAAATCTCAAACTATCTTAGTATACGATTTAGGTGGTGGAACATTCGATGTTTCCATTATGGAATTAGGTGATGGTGTTTTTGAAGTAAAATCAACTAATGGTAATAATCAACTTGGAGGAGATGACTTCGATAATAAGATTATTGACTACTTAATTGACACATTTAAAAAAGAAAATGGTATCGACTTAAGTAAAGATAAAATGGCAATGCAACGTTTAAAAGAAATTTCTGAAAAAGCCAAAAAGGATTTAAGTGGAGTAACATCTACTCAAATTTCAGCTCCATTCATCTCTCAAGGTGAAGACGGACCATTACATTTGGATGTTACGTTAACTAGAGCTAAATTTGAAGATTTGATTCGTGATCTTGTAGAATCCACTTTAACACCAGTTAGAAATGCAATGAAAGACGCTAAAGTAAAAGCTAGTGATATTGATAAAGTTATTTTAGTTGGTGGTTCAACACGTATTCCAATGGTTGTTGATTTAATTAAAAAAGAATTAGGTAAAGAACCAAGTAAAGAAGTTAACCCTGATGAAGTTGTTTCAATGGGAGCAGCTATTCAAGGTGGGGTTTTAACAGGTGATGTTAATGATATCGTGTTACTTGATGTTACACCATTAACTTTAGGTATTGAAACATTAGGTGGTGTTATGACACCGTTAATCGAAAGAAATACGACGATTCCAACATCAAAGAGTCAAGTATTCTCAACTGCTGCTGATAATCAACCAGCGGTCGATATTCATATTCTTCAAGGAGAACGTAGTATGGCAAGCGACAATAAAACGCTTGGACATTTCCAATTAACTGGTATTCCTGCTGCTCCTCGTGGTGTACCTCAAATAGAGGTTAAGTTTGATATTGATGCTAATGGTATTGTTAATGTTACAGCTAAGGATTTAGGTACTAATAAAGAACAATCTATTACTATTACCTCAAATACTAATTTAACAGATGAGGAAATCGACAAGATGATGAAAGAAGCTGAAGCTCATAAAGAAGAAGATAAGAAACGTAAAGAAGAAGCTGATCTAAGAAATGAAGCTGAACAGATGATTTTCCAAACAGAAAAAGCTCTTAAAGATCTTGGCGATAAAGTAGATAGTAAAGAAAAAGAGGAAGCTGAAGGACTTATTAAAGATCTTAAAGAAGCTTTAGAAAAAGATGATATTGATGATATAAAGAAGAAAAAAGAGGCTCTTACTGAAAAAGCTATGGCTCTTGCTACTAAGGTGTATGAGCAAGTTCAAAAAGAACAAGCAGAAAATCAGACAGCAGATACTAATGAATCAAAAGATGATAATGTTAAAGATGCTGAATATGAAGAAAAATAATATAGGTCAAGAAGAGTTCTAGTAAACTAGGACTCTAATTGGCGTTTATAAGGAGAATATATGAAGAGAGTTAAAAGTAGGGAAGAAGCAAGAGAAGAGGATACCTGGGATTTAAGCAGTTTATATTCTAATGATGATGAATATTATCAAGATCTAGCAAATATCAAAACTAACATTGATAAAATTAAAGATTTGAAAGAAAATTTTTTAGATAGCGTTGATGAATTTGTAGAGTGTTTAAATTTACAAATGCAAATAGAGAGAAAATTAACTAAAGCTTTTATTTATGCTGGATTAAAATTTGATGAAGATCAAGGTAATAGTAAAAATCAAGAACGAAAAGGTAAGATAGAAGTTTTGTATAATCAGGCAATGCAAGATATGGCTTTCATAGCGCCAAGTATTTTAGAAGAAAAGGAAGAAAAAATAAAAAGCTATTTAGAAGATGAACGTTTAAAAGATTATCGACATACAATACTTGATTTATTGCGTTATAAAAAACATACTTTATCAAAAGAAGAAGAAAAATTGCTTGCTAGTTATAGTAATGTTTTGGAAAGTTCTAGTAAGACAGCTGCTTATTTACGAAATGTTGATTTAAACTTTGGTACCATTGTAAATGAAAATAATGAGGAAATAGAACTTACTAATAGTAATTTTTTCAAGTTACTCTCTTCAACTTCTAGAAAGGTACGGCAAAGCGCTTTTGATAAGTTTTATAATGGATATGAATCTGTTAAAAACACTTTAGCTTCAACTTATATGGCTGTGGTAGAAAATGATGTTGTTACTGCTAATGTGAAAGGATATAAAGATTCTCTTTCCATGTATCTATATGGAAATAAAATAGATAATAAATTGTATAAAGAATTGATTGAAAAAGTCCGCTCTAAATTACCTAGTCTATTTGCTTATTTTCGTCTTAAAAAAGATATTTTAGGAGTAGATCAATTACATTTATATGATACCTATGTACCTTTAATTAAAGAAAGTCAAAAAATATATTCCTTTGAGGAAGCTAAGGAAATGGTTTTAAATGCTTTATCTATTTTAGGAGATGATTATAGGAGTTTATTAAACCGAGCATTTGATGAGAGATGGATAGATAAATATCCTAACAAAGGTAAAAGAGATGGTGCATATTCTTGGGGCGGTTATGATGGTAATCCTTATGTATTGTTAAATTTTGATGGCACGATGAATTCTATTTCGACTATTGCTCATGAATTAGGACATTCTCTTCATAGTTATTATTCTGTTCATAATAATTGTTATCAGGAACATAATTATGTTATTTTCTTAGCTGAAATTGCTTCAACAGTTAATGAGATGTTATTTTATAATTATTTTTTAACCCATTCAAATGATAAAGAAGAAAAATTAGTGGTTTTAAATGAAATGTTAGATATGTTCAAGGCCACAATTTTTCGCCAGACAATGTTTGCAGAATTTGAACTAAAAGCCCATGAGAAAAGAGAAAATGGAGAAGTTCTTACGCCTGAAATATTATGTGATATGTATTATCAACTTAATAAAGATTATTTTGGAAGTGATGTTGTTGTAGATGATGCTATTCGTTTTGAATGGTTGCGCATTCCTCATTTTTATACTCCGTTTTATGTTTATCAATATGCCACAGGTCTTTCAATAGCGTGTTATATTGTTAAAAATATTTTGAATGGGACTAAAGGTTTTAAAGAAAAGTATTTAGCCTTTTTGAAAACAGGGGGCAGAGATTATCCTTTAGAACTTTTAAAAATTGTGGATGTAGATATAGAAAATAAAATGGTTATTGAAGAAGCTATTTCCTATATGGAACAATTATTAGAAAAATTTAGTAAAACATATAATGAAGAGTAGGTGAAAAAATGGCAAAAAGAGATTATTATGAAATACTTGGCGTTAGTAAAGATGCTAGTCAAGATGAAATAAAAAGTGCTTTCCGCAAATTAGCTAAGAAATATCATCCAGATTTAAATAAAGATGATCCAAAAGCTGCTGAAGAAAAATTTAAGGAAGCTCAAGAGGCATATGCTGTTTTATCGGATGAAAATAAAAGACGGCAATATGATCAATTTGGACATGCAGCCTTTGATGGTTCTAGTGGCGGTGGCTTTGGAGGATTTGATGCCTCTGGCTTTGATTTTGGAGATATTTTTGATGATTTATTTGGAGGCTCTGGCTTTGGTTTTGGATCAGCTCGTTCATCTCGTTCTAGAGCAAGTCGTGGTAGTGATGAACTCATGCGTATCAAATTATCTTTTTTAGAGTCAGTCTTTGGTACAACTAAGGAAATTGAAGTTGATGTTATGGATACTTGTGATGAATGTCATGGTGATGGTGGCTTTGATCAAGTAACTTGTGAACATTGCCATGGTAGTGGTACCGTTACTAGTGATCAACATACTATTTTTGGTTCTTTCCTAAGTAAAACGACTTGTCCATATTGCCAAGGTAAAGGTAAAACTTATAAAAGAACATGTACTAAATGTCGAGGTAAAGGTCGCATTAAGAAAAATAAAAAAATAGAAGTTACTATCCCTAGTGGTGTAAATAATGATGATCGTCTACGTTTAGCGGGATTTGGTAACGCTGGTAGTAATGGTGGTAGTAATGGAGATTTGTATTTACAATTTCAAGTGGCAGATCATGAATTTTTTACTCGTGAAAATGATGATATTTATATAGATGTACCACTTACTATAACCGAAGCTGTTTTAGGATGTAAAAAGGAAGTCCCAACTTTAACTGGTAATATCAAACTAACTATTCCCGCTGGTAGTGAAGATGGTGATAAACAAAGAATAAAAGGTAAAGGAGTTAATAATGTTTCAGAACATCATAAAGGTGATATGTATTTTGTTATGAAAATTGTTGTTCCTACTAAATTATCTCGTGAACAAAAACAATTATTTGAAAAATTAGATAAACTTGGTTTAGATAATACAACAGACATAAATAAATTTAATAAATTTGTTCAGCAAAATGAAAAATAAATTACTTATGTAATTTATTTTTTATATGCTTTTTATATTTTACTTTTACTTTCATTTTTTCATTATTAGGTTTAATGTAACCTTCAATTAATGGTTTGTTATGATTAAAAATAATAAATTTTAAATGATTATGATCTTCACAATACATTGTGTGCACAAATCTCATCATTTCGGCTTCTTCTTGATCATCTAAGTGAGCCCTATATATTCTACTTCGATCAGTATTAGTTAAAAAATTATATATATCTAACAATTCGTCGATTTTTTCCTGCATGAGAGTGGGATCTTTTTTATATTTTTTTTGAACAAAACGAATTTGTTGACCTAATTTTTTTAACATCTCTTGTGGTGTTGTATCTTTATTAATACCTAATATTTCATAATAATTCTTGGACATACTACTTACTACTTCTCCTTTTAATATATGTTACTTTTTAAAATACGCTGTGTATTTTTAAAGTTTAATTTGGCAATTTCACTTAATTTATCTTGACCATATTTAGTTACTACTTCTTCACCCATTTCATCTACTTCTTTACTAGCGCCCTTTGGTAAAGGTAAATGCAAGCTATCACATATTTTATCAAATTCATTTAAAAAAATATAGCGACTAATAATAGAACTACAGGCTACAGCTAAGTTTTGATCTTCGGCTTTGGTAAGAAAGGTGATATCTTTTTGTATAGGGTTAACATTTTTTAAATATTCATAATAGCGTTTTTCTCTAGCAAATTCATCAACAATAATGTAATCATATTGAACATTTTCTTCATGTATTAATTTATATAAAACTTTATTATGTAAAACGGCTTTAATTTTATTCATGTTAATTTCAGTAGTGTATTTTTCATTATATTCTTGATTAGTTAAAATAACACTACGATATTTAATACGTTTAGCTATCTGTGTCGCTATTTGCTTTATCTTATTATCATCCATCTTTTTGGAATCACAAACACCTAATTTTTCTAAAAAGGGAATATCTGTTTTTTTAACGTAAGAAGCAGTTACTACTATTGGTCCAAAATAATCACCTGTGCCAACTTCATCGCTTCCTACGGCATTACAATCATAATATTTTTGTCTGTCATAACTATTTTGAGTATTATTTAAATTAGTTTGATCTAATTCTTGCCACATGGCAGCATCTACATCCGCACTAACACCTTGAAACATTACTTTACCCGATTCATACATGGTGATGACGGTATCTTCATCTACTGCTTGGAAAATAGCATAAGGTATTTTCTTATCACGTGTTTTATCTTTATAATAATCAATCATTTTTTGTTTTACTTCTTCATTAACTTTAATAACAACATTCATGTAAACACCTCATTTTTATTATAGCATAATTTTATAAAATAGGTTATACTATAATTATAGGGAAGTGGAAGTATGAATGTTATTGATGTAGTAATTATATTATTGATAGCCTTAGCAGGAGTAGTTGGCTTAAAACGAGGCTTTTTTAAGCAAGTAGTTATGACTATAGGTACTATATTGGTATTTATTTTAGCTTTTCAGTTAAAAAATCCTATAGCTAATTTTATGATGACAGTTTTTCCTTTTTTTGATTTTCCAGGTAAATTTAGTGGAATGGTAGTAATTAACATCATTATGTATCAACTATTAGCTTTTTTGTTAGTAGCGTGTATTTTATTTGTAGTATTAAATATTATTATTAAAATTACTGGAATTTTTGAAAAAATACTAACTTTTACAATTATTTTAGGTTTGCCATCAAAAATCTTGGGCTTTATTGTTGGTATTATTGAAGGTTATGTCATGGTCTTTATTGCTCTATTCTTTTTGTGTCAACCTGCGGTAAATATATCAATCATTAATGAATCTAAATTGACTGATAAGATATTAAATAATACTTTTGGTTTAACTAATATAGTAGTTAATATGAATAATACAATTACAGATATTTATAGTCTAACTGAAGATATTCATGAAGGAAATGATACTAATCAATTAAATTTAGAAATGCTTGATATTATGTTAAAACATAAGGTAATTACTGCTGATAGTGTTGATAAATTGTTAGATAAGGGTAAATTAACACAGATAAATGGCGTTGATAGTGTTGTAAATAAATATAGATAGGAGAGATTAGATGAAAATAGAGTTACAGAAAGAGGACTTTAATTTATTAATTAGTAAGGATATTTGTTTAGTTGATTTTTATGCTAATTGGTGCGGCCCTTGTAAAATGTTGAGTCCTATTATTGAAGAAATAGCTCAAGAAGTACCTAATTTAAATATCATTAAGGTTAATGTGGATGAACATGAAAAATTAGCTCAAGAGTATCAGGTTATGTCTATACCGACTTTAATTTTATTTAAAGATGGTAAGATTGCTCAAAAACAAATTGGTTTTATCTCAAAAGATCAGTTAATGGAGTGGTTCAAATAAAAAAAGAAGCACTCTATTCTTTTTCTATGGTTACTTCTTCTAATATTTGATATGATATGTTGTTATTGTTTAAATACGTAAAAAAAGCATCATAATTATTAGCTACTAATAATTCTATGGTAACGTTATTTAAAAATTGTTGCTCAATAATGTTAGTATGCTTTAAATAAGGTGTTAATTTTTTATAATCGTTATAAGATATAGTTAATTTTATATGTTTACCTTCAACCAATTGTACTAATTGGCAACAATTTAATAAATTTTGAGCGCTTTGGCTATATGCTTTATATAGACCACTAGTTCCTAACTTTGGGGGTCTAAAATAACGGACTACAACAATTAATACTCTATTTAATAATTGTTGTTTTAAAATAGTTAATAAGGGCATACCAGCGGTCCCTGATGGTTCCATATCATCACTATATTTTTCAATATCATCAAAAATATAAGCATAACAATAGTGGGTAGCATTAGGGTAGATTTTTTTAATGTTTTTTAATTCTTGACTTACTTCAGTAGTATTGGAAATCTTTTTTATGATTGCTATAAAACGAGAATTTTTAACTATTGTTTCTTTAATATTTTCTTCTTTTATGGTATACATAAACTCACCTAATCCTATTATAAAATATTATAAGATAAAAAACAATGAAGTACTTTTTTTATTATATTTTGTGCTATAATGATAACAAGGAGGTTTTGTTATGTTATTTAATAATAAAAATGAAAAAATAGATACCGCAAGATTAAATGAAATATTAAAGGTAGCACATCATGTTTTAAAAGCTATATTTGTTTTAGTCGTTATAAGTTTAATCGTTTTGGGAACTTACTTAATAAATAGTTGGAAAATCTTATCCTTTGTTAAGATGTTATTAATTGTTATTTCGCCAATATTTATTGGGTTAGCTATTGCTTGGTTATTAGATCCATTAGTAACTTGGCTTCATGAGAAAAAGATTAATAGAATAGTGGCTTCAGCTGTTATTTATTTAATTTTTATTGGAATTATTTATATATTAATTCGACTTATTGTGCCTATTTTTATTGATCAAATAAATGATTTTATTGCTAGCATACCAGATATTTTAAATTATGTTAAAACTTTTATTAGTAATTGCTTGGATAGTATTAGTAAAAAAAGTATGTATGATTTATCAGCTGTCAAAAGACAAATATTTCAAACTATTGAAAGTGTTGGTATTAATCTTACAACCAATTTACCTTTGACTTTAGTTAATATTGGAAAAACTATATTAAATGGGGGAGTTACCTTAGTATTAGGATTCTTATTGGGCTTTTATTTATTAATTGATTTTCGTAATGTTGGAGGACATCTTTTGGATATTATTCCTAAAAGATGGCATACAGATTTTAAAGAGTTAATTTCTAAATTAAATAGATCTTTACGTAGTTTTGTGCAAGGTACTTTACTTATTATGTTATTGGTATTTGTTGCGCAATCTATTGGTTTAACTCTAGCGGGATTAAAATCACCAATGCTTTTTGGAGCTTTTTGTGCCGTGACTAATGTTATACCATATCTTGGTCCTTATATTGGTGGAATTCCTGCGGTTATAATTGGTTTTTCTATAAGTCCTTTAACTGGTATCTTTACCTTGTGTTCCATTGTCATTGTGCAAGTAATTGAAAGTTATTTTTTACAGCCAATTGTCATGGGTAAAGCTATGAAGTTGCACCCGGTTACTATATTGGTAGGATTATTAATTTTTCAACATTTCTTTGGTATCTTAGGTATGATTTTAGCAACCCCTGTTATTGCGTCCGCTAAAATAATATTTAGTTTTATTGATTCCAAATTACATTTTAAGAGTATGATTCAAAAAGAAATGAGTGAGGAAAAAACATCATGATGATGTTTTTTTTCAAAGAGTAAATGGTTGAAAACAATTAACATTTTTGATATATTATTAATGGAATATTATTGATAAAAAAATAAGCATAAGGGAATATAACAAGGAGGCAATATGAAAGTATATTTAATTTGTGGAAAAGCCCGTCACGGCAAAGATACTATGGCTAGTTATATGCAAAATTATTATGAAAAAGTTTTAGGTGAGAAAACAGCTATTATGCATATTGGTAATTATATTAAACACTTTGCTAAAGATTATTTTGGCTGGGACGGTAGTGAAGAGAGTAAACCAAGAGAATTATTACAGCGACTAGGTACAGATATTATTAGAAACAAAATGAATAAACCATATTTTTTTACTACGAGGTTATTAGAAGATATTGAGGTTTTAAAGCATTTTTGCCAAATTGTTATTATTGCGGATGTTAGGTTACCACTTGAAATAGAAGAAATAAAAAAAGTTTATAATGAGGCTGTTGTCATACATATAAATCGGTTAAATTTTGAAAGTAGTTTATCTAAAAGTGAACAAAAACATATTACTGAGACGGCTCTAGATGATTTTTGTGATTATGATTATGAGATTATTAACACTACTTTAACCAAATTAGAAGAAGATAGTATTGAATTAATTAAAAGGGAGGAAAATAATGAAAAAGTTAACTAGCCATGAAATTCGTAAAATGTGGATTGATTTTTTTGTGAGTAAAGGACATACTTATTTAGCTAGTGCTCCACTGATACCCATTGATGATGATAGCTTGTTATGGATTAACGCTGGTGTAACACCTTTAAAAAAGTATTTTGATGGAACTATTGTGCCAGAGAATAAAAGGTTGGTAAGCATTCAAAAATGTATTAGAACTAACGATATTGAGCAAGTAGGCGTTACGAAACGGCATCAAACATTTTTTGAGATGTTGGGTAATTTTTCTATTGGTGACTATTTTAAGGAAGAAGCTATTGAATTTGCTTTTGAGTTATTAACTAGTGATGAATGGTTTGCTATACCTAAAGAAAAATTATATATAACCGTTTATACTAAAGATAATGATGCTTATAACAAATGGCATTCTTTAGGAGTTGCTAAAGATCATTTGATTAAATTAGATAATAATTTTTGGGAAATAGGCGAAGGTCCATGTGGACCTGATAGTGAAATTTTTTATGACAGAGGCGAAAAATATGATCCTGATCATAATGCTTTGACTTTGCTACAACACGATAAAGATCAAGAAAGGTATGTAGAAATATGGAATAATGTTTTTAGCCAATATCAAGCTAAGGAGAATGTACCAAGATCTAAATACAAAGAATTACCTCATAAAAATATTGATACTGGTGCTGGGCTAGAAAGATGGTGCTGTATTTTCCAAGATGTAGAAAGTAATTTTGATACCGATTTATTCACTCCAATTATTAAGCAAATCGAAGATATTTCAGGGATGTTATATAGTGGTCAAAAAAGTTTTAAAGTAATTGCTGATCATATTAGAGCTATTACGTTTGCTTTAGCTGATGGAGCTATTTTTGAAAATACCGGTAGAGGGTATGTTTTACGAAGATTGTTACGAAGAAGTGTCCGTTATGGTAAACAAATAGGTATTACAGAGCCGTTTATGTATAAATTAGTCTTTTCGGTTATTGAGACCATGAAAGATAGTTATCCAGAACTGGTAGAAAAACAGGGTATTATTCAATCTTTAGTAATTGAGGAAGAAAAGTTATTTAATACAACGTTAGCCGCTGGAGAGAGACGTTTAATGGAATTAATGAAAGAAAGCACCACTAAGGAAATTAGTGGCTATGATGCTTTTAAATTGTATGATACATATGGTTTTCCTTTTGAATTAACAGAAGAATATTTAATGGAGGAAGGTTTTAAAGTATCTAAAGAAGAATTTGATAAATATATGTTGGAGCAAAAGAAGTTAGCGTCAGTTAATCAAAAAAAGAATAATTCTATGTCTATGCAGCAAGAGGTTTTATTAAATTTGAAAAAAAATTCTGAGTTTGTCTATGATTGTTATGAATTAAAAAGCAGTGTTATCGCTATCATAGAAGATGATAAATTAGTTAAGGAATTAACAAATCAAGAGGGATATGTTGTCTTCAAAAAGACTTGCTTTTATGCAGAATCTGGTGGACAAGTAGCTGATACTGGTATGATCATTGGAAAACATTTTAAAGCTAGAGTAGTAGATGTTTTTAAAGCTCCTAATGGTCAACATATACATAAAATTAAACTATTAGATGGCAAAATTATGTTAAAAGATGATTGTGATTTAGTGTTAGATATTGATAGACGTAAAAATATTGAACATAATCATAGTTGTGTTCATATTTTACAGTATTGTTTGCAAGAACAAATATCGAATACTATTAAGCAAGCTGGATCTTATGTAGCAGATGATCGTTTCCGTTTTGATTTTACCTACACTGGTAAGATCTTAGATGATGAGTTAATAAAAGTTGAAACCCGAATGAATGAGATGATTCAAACTTCTTTAGCTACCATTACAGAAATAATGCCTTTAGAGGAAGCAAAAAAGAAAGGCGCTATGGCGCTATTCAGTGATAAATATAAAAATGAAGTTAGAGTTGTTCAAATAGGTGATTCATTAGAACTTTGTGGTGGAACACATGTAAAAAATACTAAGGATATTATTAAAGTTGCGCTTATTTCGTGTGAATCCAAAGGTAGTAATGTTTATCGTATTGAAGGGGTTAGTGGCAGTAGAGTAGAAGATACCTTATTTGAGCAGATTAAGCCTTATAATGATGAAATGATTAAATTATTGATGAAAGCTAAAAACATTGTTCATGAAGCACAAAAACAAAATATTGTTTTAGATTTTAATGTCGAAATTGATAATAGTGCTCCAACATCTTATAAAGATATTATTTTTAATCGTAATGAATTACAGTATGTACATAGTGAAGTACGAGATTTAGAAAAACAATATTTAAGGGAAAAACAGAAGTTAGCGTTAAATGATTTAAGTGGTTTTTTAGAACAAACACAAGAAGTTAATGAGCAAAAAGTTATTGTGATGACTGTTCATGATTATGATTTAAATGTTTTAAAAGATATTGCTGATGCGCTTTTGAATAAATTAGGTAAGGGTTTAGTGTTTTTAGCTAATGTTAAAGATAAGAAGACCATTAATTTTATTTGTCGTAGCAATATTAATACTAATGCAGGATTATTGGTTAAAAAATGTTCCATATTATCACAGGGCAATGGTGGCGGAAGTGCAACATTTGCTCAAGGTGGCGGTAAATCAGTAGATAATTTAGAAGAATGTTTGGCCACTGTATTAAAAGAGATTGTTTAGTAATATGAAAAATATAAATATTATTATTTCTAGTGATAATTACCTTATCGAACAAGAAATAAAAACTATGATAAAAGATGAGCATTTTGAAATAGAAGCCATTAGTGTATATGATTTGGAAGAGGAAAATTTTGATTTGGTGTTAGAAGATTTAGATACATATTCATTATTAACCACTAAAAAGCTAATTATTGTTAATAATGCATTCTTCTTGAAATCTAGTAGTAAGAAATTAGACGAAAAACTAGAAAAACATTTTATAGATTATTTACATAATTATAATCCTGATTATTATTTAATTTTAATAGCTAATCAGTTAGATGCCCGAAAAAAAATAGTCAATGAATTAAAAAAAGTAGCTAATTTAATCGAACCTAATGTGGATTTGGCTACTTTAGCTAAACAATTTTTACATAATTATAATTTAGAACCTGGTAGTATTACTACTTTACTTGCTTATTGTGATAATAATAGTAATAAACTTTATCAAGAATGTGAAAAATTAAAGTTATATTGCTTGGATAGTAAATATATTACTGTCAAGGATGTTGAACAATTAGTTATGCCACAGTTAATTATAAATGATCAATATATTTTTGATTTTGTTAATGCTTTTATTCAAAAGAATAAAAGGCAATGTTTAACATACTATTATAATTTAGTAAATAAATTAGGGTTT
This sequence comes from uncultured Bacilli bacterium, assembly GCA_947632325.1. Classification (GTDB taxonomy): domain Bacteria; phylum Bacillota_I; class Bacilli_A; order RF39; family UBA660; genus CANPXY01. Next base: position 79,846 of record CANROU010000004.1, on the reverse strand, counting down.
GAACCATTATCAATTATTGGTTTATTAGCTAATCAATTTCGACTTTTATATCAAGTAAAAGTATTGTTAAGATACAATTATTCTAAAGATCAAATGCAACAAATGTTGAAAATACATCCTTATAGGATACAGAAAGCTATTGGTAGTAGTTATCAATACGAAGATATTGAAATATTAAATTGTTTATCATCATTAGCTGAAATTGATTTTCAAATTAAAAGTGGCGAAATTAATTCCAGTGAAAGAGGATTAGAAAAATTTATTTTGAATTTATAGGAACTATGTTCCTTTTTTTAGTTGTTCAATTTTTAAGTATACTTCTTTTAAACTTGCTTCATAACCAGATGATTTTGGCTCGTAATATTTTTTATGTTTAATATTATCAGGTAAATATTGTTGAACAACATAGCTATTGGGGTAATTGTGAGGGTATTTATATTCATTTGAGGGATTTTTAAGGTGTGCTGGAACATTACCGCAGTTACCACTGTGAATGTCATCTAAAACTTTATCAATGGCTGTGATTGCGGTATTTGATTTAGGGGATAGAGCCATTTCACAGACGATAGTAGCTAAGGGTATACGAGCTTCAGGTAAGCCAACTAATTCACTGGCTTCAATAGCGGCCATCACTTTAGGACCAATGGAAGGATTAGCTAAACCAATGTCTTCATAAGCAATAACACTCATTCTTCTATAAATACTTTCTAAATCGCCAGCTTCAATTAAGCGACCTAAATAGTGTAAAGAAGCTTGAACATCACTACCACGTATAGATTTTTGAAAGGCTGATAAAACATCGTAATATCCACTTTCGTTTTTGTCATGAAAGAAAATGGGTTTGTTAGTAATACTTTTAATATATTCCATTGTTAAATTATGATCATCTTTGCCAAAATACGCTAATTCCAGCATATTATAGGCATAACGTAGATCATTACCTGATAACTGAGCAATATATTTTAATACTTGATTTGTGACTTTTATACCATTTAGCATAGGATGTTTTATAGCCTTATTTAAACCAGTTAAAATGTTTTCAGTAGTTAATTCATGTAATTCAAATAAATGACATCGACTCCTAATTGCGGGATTAATTCGATGATATGGATTAGCTGTAGTCATACCAATTAAGGTAATTCTACCATTTTCTAGTTGTGGTAATAATAAATCTTGTTTATCTTTATTTAAACGATGTATTTCATCAACTATTAAGCAGATATTACCATACATTTTAGCTTCTTCTATCACTATATCAAAATCTTTTTTTTGATTAATAACAGCATTTAAAAAGCGATATCTTATTTGTAAATCTTGAACCATTGCTAAAGCTAAAGAAGTTTTACCTATACCTGGTTTACCATATAAAATCATGGAAAATAATTTTTTATTTTTAATCAGATTAGTTATTATTTTATCTTTTCCTAGCAAATGTTCTTGGCCAATTATGTCTGTTAAAGATTTGGGGGCCATCATTAATGCTAATGGTTTATCAATATCCATTTTTATCACCACTTTTATTTTATCAAAAAATATAAGAAGTGCAAAGTAATAATAGTTAATTATGACCTATGGTTGAATTTATCTTATATTTTTTGTATAATATTGTTGGTGAATGAAATGAAAGTAGAGGATGGTTTGGATGAATATTTAAATTATTGTCGATTTGAAAGGCATTTGGCTAATAATACTCTTAAATCATATTATTATGATTTAAAAACATATATATATTATTTACAAAATCAGGGTATTAATAATATTGACAATATTAAAACTGAAAATGTTGAGGCATATTTAAAATGGCTATCTAATAAAAAAACAGCAACTACTACTATGGCACATCAATTAACTACTATTAGAAACTTTCATAAGCATTTATTTAGACAGCATTTAATTGAAAATGATGTAACTGATTCTTTAGCTAGACCAAAATTGCGCAAAAAAATTCCCAATGTATTAAGTGCTGAAGAAATTAATAATTTATTGGATATTCCTTTGGAGTCTGCTTTTGATTATCGTAATAAAGCCATGTTAGAATTAATGTATGGTTCAGGGTTAAGAATATCAGAACTTATTAATGTTACATTAGATGATATCGATTTTATTAATTGTGTCATTAGGGTATTAGGTAAAGGCAGTAAGGAACGTATTTTACCACTAGGCGAATACAGTATAGATAGTTTACAAAAATATTTACAACATAGACCAGAGTTAGTTAAAAAAACAAACAGTAATATGCTGTTTTTGAATAATCATGGTAAACCTATTACCCGCCAAGGCTTTTTTAAAATATTGAAAAAGTTATTAGATAAAAAAAATATAAGTAAAACAGTTACCCCTCATACTTTACGCCATAGTTTTGCTACTCATTTATTAGATAATGGAGCTGATTTGCGTAGTATACAGGAATTGTTGGGACATGCTGATATCACTACTACTAAAATTTATACTCATGTTAGTGATAAACGCATAAGGGAAGAGTATCAAAAATATCATCCACGAAATCACATTGAAGGAGATGAATAATATGAAATTTAAAAGAGTATTTTTGTTAGTTTTAGATTCGTTAGGAGTAGGGGAAAGCATTGATGCTGATAATTATCAAGATAAGGGAGCTAACACTCTAGGACACATAATGGAAAAAGGAGATTTATTTGTTCCAAATCTTAAAAAATTAGGTCTTTTAAATACGATTAATATGGCTGAAAATGAAGATGTAGATGCTTATTATACTATTGCTAGGCCAACTAATGTCGGTAAAGATAGTTTAGCGGGACATTATGAAATAATGGGTATTGAAAGTAAAAGAGCTTTTAAAACTTTTAATAATTCAGGATTTCCAAGAGAACTTATCGATACTATTGAACAAGTAACAGGACGTAGAGTTATAGGTAATAAATATGCCGAAACAGATGAAATTATTAATGAGTTAGGTGAAAGACAACTTAATTATGGTTCTTTAATTATATATACTTCTGCAGACTCTAATTTACAAGTTGCTGCCCATGAAGATGTTATACCTGTTGCCCAGTTATATCAATATTGCGAAAAAATTCGAGAGATTACAAAACGTGATGAATGGAGGGTAGGGAGAATTATTGCGCGTCCTTTCACCGGTAAACCAGGTAAATTTAAAAAATTGAGCAATGAACGTCGTGATTATGCTATTAAACCACCACATCATTCAGTACTGGACTCCTTAAAAGAGAATGGTTATAGTGTGATTGCAATTGGTAAAATAAGTGATATATTTGATGGAGAGGGTATAACTAAAATAATGAAAGCTCCTACTAATTTAGAAGCTATTAATAAATTAACTAATATAATGGATAAAAATTTTACGGGACTATGTTTTGCTAATTTAAACGAATTTGATAGTAATTATGGTCATAAACAGGATTTAGAAGGATACGCTAAAGCTATTGAAGAATTAGATGTTGAAATTCCTATATTATTAAATAAATTAGGTTTAGAAGATTTATTAATTATTACAGCTGATCATGGTAATGATCCTACCTTTCATGGGGGAGAACATACTAGGGAAAATGTACCGGTAGTAATCTTTAGTCGTAAATTTATGGAGCCTAAACGCTTAAATATGTTAAATAGTTTAGCTGATATTGGTGCAACTATTGCTGATAATTTTGAGGTAAATAAGCCATTAATCGGTAATAGTTTTTTAGATCAATTAAAGTAGAGGATAAATATTTAATTCTAATAATAAAAAGGACTAACAGTCCTTTTTATTATCACACTCAAAACTCTCACATATAGTAGAATCCTTGTCTTCTGCTTCAGTAGGTTGGCAATTACAACTAATTTTAATTTCATTTAAATCACAGTAACCGCAACTTGTATCATTATGTTTACAAGATTCTACATCACACTTTATACTAGGATTTTTTTTCTTTTTCATAATATTTACCTCCAATAATAGTATTGGTAAATATATAATTTTTATACAAAAGAATAGTATTTTCCCCTATTATTAGATATAATTAAAGGTAGGTGAGTGTTATGAAGGTTAAAAATATTATCATCATATTATTAGTATGTATTTTAACAATAGGTTGTAATTTCGATCAACCTAATGATATTAAAACAGAATATAAGGTTAGGGAAGATGCAATAATAGATAATTATAATATTAAGTTATTAAATTATAATTATAGTTCGCAATATAATAATCTAGAAAATAAAAATGGTCAATATCTTATATTGACTTTTGAAATAAAAAATAATTTTAAAGAAAGTAAGATAATTGATAAGGATAATTTTGTTATATCGATTAAAAATCAAACGTATCAAGCTATTATGAATAATGCAATATCTATTTCGCCTCATAATAGCAAGCAGGTTATAATAGCTTTTGATGTACCACAATTAAGTGAATATGGTATAATATTTTATTCAAAGGTAGTTACTAATAATATTATGTTTAAGGTATCATAACAGAAGTTAACATAATATCAATTATAGGAAGTTAATAATAGTGCACAGAACTTGATAATTTTTAAATAATAATAATATTAAAATATAAAAAATCAATATATTTTATCTTATTCTCTTCTTTATAAATTTATAAAATAATAAAAGATACATTCCTTAAAGAAATGCATCTTTTTTAGTTAATATATAATTTTAATTATAATTTCCGTCACAATCAATAAAATTATTGTTGCCAATTTGAACATTACCAGAGTCGTTATTATATTTTAAAATACCATATGATTGTGCAGCTTCACTATCATAATATTGGAAATTAATAAAATTATTATTATCTACTCTACCATTTGCTCCATCCATGAAGACTACTCCATTTTGAGCGGCTCCTGCAGTTTTACCAGCGCCTATGAAGGTGGTATTTGTAATGGTAGCATTAACACCAGTACCAATGAAATGAGCACCGTTTTTATTAAAATTGTTAATGTGACAATTATTAATATTAATAGTTGAAGTACCATAGGCTGTGATACCACGACCATATTGTGCTCCAGTATAACCGGTATTACTTCTTATATTGGTAATAATAACGTTATCTAAATTTAGATTACCATTATTGACGGTTATACCATCGATAGGAATATTAACTCCAACATTACCACTAACTGTTACTCCACTTAATTTTAGTTCACCATTATTAACATATATTACAGGATTTTGACCGTAATAATTATCTAGTTCTCTAGTAACTGGATTAGTTGTAGTTGTAATAATTGTATTTTCACGATTTAGGCCAAAAATAGTTACATTTTTAGTTATTTCAATTGGACTATCATAAGTTCCAGGGAGAAGCATAATTGTTCCTTCTTCCCCTACTGCACTAAGAGCTTCAGTTAAATTGTTATAATTACCTCTATCTTGACCTACAAGTAAATCAAAATCATAGAAAAAGCTTTCCCAATAGGCAGTAGTTTCATCTAAAGTATTTGCTTCAACGGTATATACCGCACCATTAGTTTTATAAACTTCAAATACAACTTTAGTTGGTATATTTGTAAGATTATATTCACTATTATAAATGTTTGTCCAATAATTATCTTGATAATTATTATTAGTTACAATAAATGAAGTTGTTAACTCTAAACTATTATTATTTAATGATAAATTATAAATATTGTTGGTATTAATATTAGTAGCTAATAACATATCATTACTGTATAATTTAGCCATAATCATACTAACATCTGTAACATTTTCTAATTTATTAATCTTAATTCCAGCATCAATGCCCTTATAGTTTTCATTACTATTTAGCATAAATTTAGTAGTTTCTACTAAAGTGCTATCTTTTTCAAATGCCTCACTTTCAAAGTGACTTTTATTACCAAGTGCATCTTCAGCATTTATTATTAAGTAATATGTTCCATCACCAGGTAATGATAATACATTATTATCACTGATTTCTTGCCAGCTATCAATTTCTTCTACTTTGGTTAAATCTGTTACCCAGGCATATTCAATTTTACTAACATCAGTATATTCATCTTCAACATTAACAGTAACAGTTGGATTTAACATTGGATATATAGTACCATTCATTGATACAGTAATAACTGGCCCCTTTGTATCTTGAACATGATATTCTACAACTAATTCATTAGATTTATTATTAGAACCATCAACAGCTATATAATGTACCTTATAATAGCCTATTTTACTAAGATCTACGTCTGTAGTTGGAGTATATTCATCTTCCATATTTTGTTTATAGAAATAAGTCATTTCTAATCGTACATCATTAGAATTATCTAATCCTACTACGGCATGATCCATAAAGCTATCATATTTGCTAGCATCTATTTGAATAATTTGCCCTTCCTCTACTCCTTCCTTATATTCAATTGTTGGTTTTGTTGTATCTACTACGATAACTGTTCTTGTAACACTTGCTACTTCATGGTCATCATTTATAACCGTATAACTGATTATATAAGTACCAATTTGACTGATGTCAACAGGGTTACTAACGATAATCTTATCAGTTAAATCGCCATATTTTTGATCGAAAGCACTAGCTCCCTCATCTTTATATGTGCTGTTAACTTCTACATATACAAGATCACTACCATTAAGCCAAATATTTGGTTTTGAAGTTGTTACTTCTAAAGTAGTAGCTACTACATCACTATCTACATCGTCTAACGTATCATTATCTTTATCGCTATTAGTTTTTTCATTGATTTCTTTATCTTTAGTTTTGCTATCATCTTTATTACAACTGCGGATACTAAATAAACAAATTAACAAAATAATAATAATGGCAATAACAATAATGACAATTTTTTTATTTTGCTTGTCCTTCATATAAACCTCCCTACTTTAATTTTCTATATTATAACGGACTTTATAATACAAATTAAGTATAGCATTTTCTGGGGTAACTAGCAATTAATTTGACATATTTTTGACATAAATAAATTTATTTAGACTTGACAAATTAATTTTAGTCACAAAAAATAGCCCTAAAAGGCCATTATTTATACTTTTCGTGATTGTATTTCAGCTATTTTTTCTAATACTTCTTTAGCGTTTTCTTCATTAATTTCTGTATAGCCTAATTCTTTTAAGGCCTGTACTTTAGCTGTATTTAATTCCTGAGTTCTACTTAATTTTTCTTCATTTTTATGTTCGATATCTTGAACAAAGCGTTTGTGAGATTCTGCAATTTTATTTTTACTAGCACCACCATTATTATATAAGGTCATGGCTGAAAAAAGGATACTTTCAAATATAAACTGCTGTTCTTTATTAAAGAAAAATTCCATTGGTTCAGTGAATCCTAAGGCTTTAGACATATAAGCTAAAATATAATATAATTCTTTATTAGTTTCCATTGATTGTAAAAAATGATATAAATATCGATATGCATGGTAAGTATTTCTTGATTTATCATCAGCCAATTTTTCTTTTAATAAATTAATAATGTCATAAAGCAATTCTTGATCTTTTTTATTAAAACCTTTAAGATCCGCTAATGCTTCTTTGTTTGAACTATCTTTTACACCTTCATTAAGGCGTCCTTCAACAGCAATAATATATTCGCCATCTACTTTTAAATTATCTAAATCTTCTTTTGATTTAAGTTGTAATAAACTAAATATTTTTACAGCTTTTTCTTTTGGCCAATCATCAAATGATTCAGTGGCTAAATAGTTATATAACATTTGTCTTGATACACCTAAATATTTGGCTAAACGAACTTTTGAAATACCAAGTTCTGCAAGGACATTATTTAATTTTTCCATATTTAATTCCTCCCTAATGTCATTTTATCGTAAATTTACGTAAATAGTCAAGGATATTTTCTAGTTATACCTCAGGTAGAAGATACCATAATTTTTTATCATCTTTATAACATTCTTTTATGATACCTCCGCCTATACATTTATCATTAACATAAAATACACATGCTTGACCAGGGGTAACAGCTTTAATATTATCATAGTAGCATTTAATATTACCATTATCCAAATATTCTAATTGAACATCGTGATCAACTTGACGATAACGAAATTTAGCTGTACAAAATTGAGGCCTTAATTCGCAATTAAAATTTATTTCTTCTAAAATACAAGCGTTAGAATATAGATAAGGATTATCATCCCCTAATGCTACATATAAAATATTTTGTTTTAAATCTTTACCAACTACGAATAATCGTTCTTTATTTCCACCAATATCTAGGCCCTTTCGTTGACCTATTGTATAATACATAAGTCCTACATGTTCACCAATTATTTGATTATTTTCTATATTTATAATATTACCTGGTTGATTAGGTAGATAATTCTGCAAAAATTTTTTAAAGTTTCGTTCTCCAATAAAACAAATACCTGTTGAGTCTTTTTTATTAGCCGTTACTAGTTGATATTTATTGGCAATTTCTCTTACTTTATCTTTCGTCAAATCACCAATGGGGAATAAAACATTTTTTAATTGTTCGCTACTTAATTGTGATAAAAAATAAGTTTGATCTTTATTATTATCAACAGCTCTTAAAAGATAACCATCACTATAGCGGGCATAATGACCTGTAGCAATATAATCAGCCCCTAATCTTTTTGCTTCTTTAACAAAATAATCAAATTTAATATATTTATTGCACATAATATCAGGGTTAGGAGTTCTACCCTTCTTTAATTCTTCTAAAAAATATGTGAAAACATAATCCCAATATTCTTTTACAAAGTCAATGCGATGAAGAGGTATACCTATTTTTTGACACACTTCTAAGGCATCATTATAATCTTGTTCTTGAGGACAAATATTATTATTAAGATCTGGATTACCTAGTATATCATTATTAATAGAACTATCCCAATTGCGCATAAATAAACCAATAACTTCATAGCCTTGTTCTTTTAATAAAATAGCAGCGACGGATGAATCCACTCCCCCACTCATTCCAATTACGACTTTTTTCATTTGTCTCACCGAGCTTATTATACCTCTAAATAAAAAAAAAGACAATCGTTCCTTTCCAAATGAAAAAAGCAAACTTTATTTATATATTGTTTGCAAATATCTACTTACTTATTATTTTCTTCTTTAATTTTTTTCAAATCATATATTACATCAACAGCATCACATACATTTTGTGAATGAGTTACAATAATAACACATTTATTTCCTTCGTGAGCTAACTTCTTAAATATTTCTAAAATTTCAGTTTCTGTTTGCTTATCAAGATTTCCGGTTGGTTCATCAGCAATTATCATTTTGGGGTTATAAGATAAGCTTCTTGCAATAGCAACTCTTTGTTGCTCTCCGCCTGATAACCTTAATACTTTGCGATCCGCATAGTTTTCTTTTAATCCTACTTTTTCCATAAGTTCAATTGCCTTTTCTCTTTTGTTCTTAATTTTTAAGCCACTAACATCCATAGAAAGAATTATGTTTTCACTTGCAGTCATAAAAGGCAACAAATTATAACTTTGAAATACAATACCAATATCACTATTGCGATATTTATCTAAATTCATATTTTTTAAACTTTTACCATCAAATATAATTTCTCCTTCGGTACATCTTTCGAGGCCACTTATTAAAGATAATAATGTTGTTTTTCCCGTACCACTTCGACCTCTTATGGCATATGTTTTTCCGCTTTCAAAATCAAAATTAACATCTCTTAAAGCATAATCATTTTCTTCAGCATCACTATATCGATAACTTGCATTTTTAATGCTTAAAATAATATTCTTTAAAGAAGTATTTTTTTCTTTACTTTCTTTTTCTTCATTATTATTAATTGTTTGTTTTTTATGAACGAAATTATTTCCAAGTTTATCTTTTGGGATATAGTTATTTTTTTTCTTATTTGTCATTTCTAAGACCTCTCTTTCAATATTGTGAGTGGTGAAAATCTCTCTATACTAACCATTGAAGCAATAGAACTTACTAATACTAATGCAAGTCCTATTCCAAGTAATTCTAGTAAAACTTTAATATCTACTACGGCATCAATAGAGTCATATGCTTGAACAACGGGCATACCTTTTCCTCGCATTTCGCCTCGACCACCACGATTAAGCATTCCACCAGTTGTATTTTCTTCACCAAAATTTTTGCCGATTTCTTCAGTTCTTTCATTACTATTATTAATTTCACTTTCTAGTAAAGAATTACTAACTCCTTTAGAACTTACTGCCCCAATTCCAGCACCAAGAATAAGGGCAACAACTGAAACAATAACAAGTTCTGCTACAAATTGCATAGTTAGTTTAAACTTACTAATACCGATAGTTCTTAAAACTCCTATTTCGTATTTTCTTTCACGGATATTAATCATATTGATTACAAATAATACAATTCCACCAATAACAAGAGTTAAACTCAAAAATGTTGTGGCAAATGAATTAATATTTTCAATACTTGATACTCCGCTTAAAGCTAGTTCTTCATTTGTTTGTAGTACAAAATTTTCATCTAAACCTTTTTTATAAAATTCATCTTGTAGTTTTTCTACATTATCATAAGAATCTACTATAAATGTTGGGTTAATTGTCGATTTTAAATCCTCATTACTTGTGGTAATACTTGTAACAGCACTAGCATTTGTTACAAGTGTATTGGCTGAATTTGAAAACATTGACATTGGCTCCCCAGTTCCTTCTTCGTTTTCTTTAAAAATACCAATAATTTCAAATTCATAAGTATTTCCATCATCACTCTCTAGTTTTATTTTATCATTTAATTTTAGATCATTATAATCAGCAAGTTCCTGATTTATAAATACATAGTTACCATCAAATGCTATATCCCAAGCATTATCCGCTATTTCACTCATAGTATAAGTACCATTTATAAACTCTCTCATCGCATCTTGTGAACTATAACCAGTTAAAGTAAAGTCGGTAGATGACATATTGTTTTCTTTTCCATGTCCAAATCCATTTGGCATATTATTATTTGACTCAATTTCAGCTTTTTCAATATTGTTTCCATCTAGTCCAACACTATAAGTATAATAATAACTTTCAATATATTCACTATCTGCAAAAGACTCTATATCACTAATTGTGTAACTTTTAATATTATCAAATTTTTCTCTTGCATTCTCTCTATCATCGTCTTGTGACGGATCAAAGTCTTTCATCATGTTTTCTCTATTGAAACTAATTGTTACTTCTTTGTCATAAGCATTCTTATAAGAATCTATCAAATCTATAGCTGTATTCTTAATTGCAAGTGTTATGGTACAAGCACAAGCAATAATTAAAATAATTATTCCTATTAAAATGTTCCTTCCTTTATTTCGTTTAATTGAAATCCATGCGTTTTTTAATATAAACATAATCTTCCTCCCTCTAAAACAATATAATTTTATTAGGTAAATATTAAAGAAACATTAAAAAATTACCATTTTTTAAGTAAAAAAAAGAAAATGGCGAGATATCCATTTTCTTAAAATAAAGTAAGAAGTGTTTTTTTATGATAAAGTAACTGTAATATCTTTTTCTTTATATTCACGACCACTTATATAACTGATTGCTAAGTTTACTTTATCGCCCTTATTTAATCTATTTAAAACATCTTGTAAATCACCTAGACTTGTAACTTCATTACCATTTATTTTAGTGATAATATTGCCTATTTCTAATTCTGATTTGTCAGCACTACTTCCAGAAGTAATTTTAGAAATGTAAAATCCTGTTGGCATATTATAATAGCGACTGTTACTATCATTAACTATATATCCTTCTATACCTAATGTTACACCCTCATCATTTTCTCCATTCATAAGAGTAGTAATAAGTTCATTAACATCTGATATTGGAATAGCAAACCCCATTCCTTCTACACTAGCAGAAGAAGATGTAGCACTCGATGAATATTTAGCAGAATTTATACCAACAACTTCACCACTACTATTTAATAAAGCTCCTCCACTATTCCCGCCATTTATTGCAGCATCTAGTTGAATCATTTTATTTGTGTAATTATCTATAGAAACTTCTCTATTTAAAGCACTTACTACACCAGTAGTAACGGACTGTCCATAACCTAAAGCATTACCAATAGCAATAATACCATTACCTACTTTCAATTTATTAGAGTCTCCTAAAGTTGCTATTTTAATTTCATTTAGAGTATCACTATCAATATCATTTAATGAAACAGAGATAACTGCTATATCTTTTCTCTCTGAAGTGCCAACGACTCTAGCATCATAACTTTTTTCATCTATAAATTGAACAGATAATTCACTAGCACTTTCAACTACATGATTATTTGTTAAAATCATAAGTTCCTGATCTGATTTACTAATAATTATTCCAGATCCAGCACCTTCAGCATATTGATCTTCTCCAAAAAAATTTGGACCAAATCTGCCAGATGAAATTAAAGTCTTGCTCGTAATTGCCACAATAGATGGCATTACATTTTCTACAACTTCAGATACATCTGTAATATATATACCACTATCACTATTTGCGTTAGTGGTTTCAGTATATTTTAGTTCTATTTTCTCTTTTTCCCTTTTTTCTAAATTGGATTTTAATTTTGGATAAATTAAGTTAAAAAAGAAAATAGCTAAAATAAGAATAATTAAAACTAATATGCCAATAATAGCAAACAAACTAATATTTTTATTGCTTTTTGATTTAGAATTGCTTTCATTATTCTTATCTTCTCCTGTTATACTTTTATTAGATTCTCTTTGAAATTTTTCTTCCCTTTCTTTTATATCTTTAGACATATATTATCACCTCATCTTATATCTAATTAATTATTATTAGCAAGAATGAATCTTTTTATTTCTCTTTCAGTCAAGATTTTTCCTTGACTAATCACCTTCCCATCTATTATAAGAGCAGGAGTATTTACTACATGATAAATTTGTTTATATTTATCATCTTCTAAAATTTGAATATCACAAGTATTTTTTTGGGGTTCTAATACTTTTTTGATATTTTTTAACAATTTCATTCTATTACTAGAGTTTTTACCAACAATTTGTATTCTCATATAAAATTCTCCTTTCTAAAAAATAGCAATTAATATTCTTTTTTTATTCATTTATCACCTACCTTATGAGATAAGGATAATACTTAAACATTAAAGAAATATTAAAAAACATTAACTTTTTTTTGTTAATGTTCATTTGTTTTAAATTTAATTTCAAATGTAGTATAGCCATCTTTTGAATAAGCTCTAATATTACCATCATGGGCTATTACAATATTTTTAGCAATAGCAAGCCCTAAACCATATTTACCGCTTTTGCGATTATGACTTTTATCATTCCTATAAAACCTTTCAAATATTTTTTCACATTCATTAGGTGGTATAGGATCACCCTTATTAATCACTTCCAATTTTATGCTGTTTTTTTCACTCATTAGGTTAATTTTAATTGTGCTATTTTCTTGACCATGACTTATGGCATTATCAATTAAAATAGACACCAATTCATCTATGCTTTCTTTATGGCAAGAGATATTTATTTTTTCTGTAATATTAGTTTCTATGGTTATATTTTTTTCGTATGCTAAACTTTCAAATGTTAATGCTCTTTTTTCTATAATCATAGAAATATCATTTTTACTAAAATTTTCTTTTTTTAAGTATTCTGTTTTAGATAAATCAAGTAATCTTGTTATTAAATTATTCATTCTATCAGCTTCACTTTTTAAATTGTTGATCCATTTTTCGTTTTTCTTATTTGCATCTAAACAATCAATACTTGCCATCATGACTGCCAGTGGTGTTTTAAGTTCATGAGAGGCATTAGCAACAAATTCCTTCTCTCTATTAAAGCTCATCACAACTGGTTTAGTAATCCATTCTGTTATTTTTTTAGAAATGATATAAATAACTAACTCGCCAATACCTACTAATAACAAAGAGATTAGTAAGTTAGTAAGTAGCATATTTCTAGTATTAGAAATATTTACAATAGTTAAGGAATTATTATCTTCAAAATTATAAGCATAACTTTCTAAATATAAGCATCCAATTTTTACTTTGCTTGTATTATTATTATTAGCAATAATATTTTGCACTTTAGTTATTACTTTATCGCTAACAGTATTATCACTATGACTTATTTTATCAACGATATCATTATTATCATTTAAAATAAAAGTATAAACCTCATAATCCATAACTTTTCTATTGCGAAGATCCTCATTATTTATTGGTTTCATTTCTTTATCAAAAGGTTCAGGTCTTTGATTAGTTAAATTTTTCATCCTTGTTAAATTATTTAATATCCCGACATATTCTCTATGGTATGTTTGAACATTAAAGAAAGTAGCAAAAAAAACAGCAAATAAAGAGATTATGATAAAAATTGTAAAAAAAGTTTTATTCTTTAAATTTTCCATATCTCTTTATTCCTCCATTTTATAACCTAAATTACGAACTGCTTTAATACTTACTTTTGATCCAATAATTTTTATTTTCTTTCTCAAAAAAGACAAATATGCCTCTAAATTATTAGATTCATAATTAGTATCAATTCCCCAAACTTTATCATAAATTTGTTCTTTTGATACAATTTGCTCTTTGTTATTCATAAAATATTCAAGTATTAGAAATTCTCTATAAGGAATATTTATTGACTCATTTGTATTTTTACAAGTTAGAGTAGAAGTTCTAATATTTAATGATAAATCGCTATACTCTAATATATCCTTAACTTTATGATTTCCTTTATTCCTTAACTGGACATTTACTCGAGCGATTAATTCTTCAATATGAAAGGGTTTTGTTACATAATCGTCTGCACCTATATCAAAGCCTTTCAATTTATCATCTAATCCAGATTTAGCAGTAAGCATGATAACTTTAGCATTTATATTATTTTCTTTTATTTCTTTTAGTATTTCTAAACCATTCATTTTAGGTAGCATTATATCAAGAATTATTAGATCATATATATTTGTTAGAGCATTATATAATCCGTCTTCGCCATCAAAACTTGTATCAACTTCATATTTTTCTTTACGAAGTTTTGTAGTAATAACATCGGCGATTGCCTCTTCATCTTCTACAACTAAAATTCGCATTTTAACCTCCATTTTTTTAATTTATCGCTTTACCATTTACATACAATGTATAACCATTAAAATCAATATTACTATTACTACTATCAGTATTATCAAGAGAAGTTATATAACTATTGCCTGTTAATTTGATTTTAGATGTTTTATCCAATGTTAATTTTATCTCTTTAGCACTATTTTCTCCATTTATTGTTCCTTCATAAGAAGAGTTTGTATTCATAGTCATATCAAGAGTAGAAATAGAATCTATAACGATATTGCCTTTAGCTTCTTGATTTTTCATTAATAGTTCAACAATACCTCCATTTGAACCGTTATTTCCCCAAGAATCTTTCCCTGCTCTTAAAAAATTGCTAGTAGAATCATTATTGATAAATTTATTATTATTTAAAGTAATTTTAGAACTTGTATTAGTAATGTAGAAAGTATCGCCTTTATTAGTAGTTATTGTAGAATCAGTAGCACTAAACTCTGATACGCCAGTAGAAGCATCTCCACTCATAGATTGATATAAAAAGATATTTTTATAAGTTGTAGATTGTCCGTTTAATTTATTATTGGTATCAGTTAAATTTACATTTTCGAGAGTAATTTTGTTCTTTCCTTCAATTACCACACCTTCTGCTGCAGTAGCAATTAAAGATGCATTTTTTACTGTTATATCAGCAGTTGAATAAATGCTAGGAGAACCTGTACCAGTTGTTTTATACGTTCCACCATCAACGCTTACTGTTCCTCCTTTACGATCAGATCTAATAGCTGCACTTGATACACCTTTAGTATTGATAGTAAGATTTTTAGCAATCATACTTCCGCCACCAGTTGTCATGATTCCTCCAGAGTTATCTTTGGTTGTCGTAATCGTAGAATCACTAATTGTTACCTGTGTACCATCACTATTTGTATTATTTGTTGTTGCATTTCTACCATAACTAAATACACCATTTGCCCCAGTGGCATTAGTGTTTATTGTCATATTTTTAAGTGTTAAATTAGCTCCATCTTTAGCAATAATGCCTGAATTAGTACCATAGAAACTTGTATTATCGCCACCATCTGAGTCACCACTTTTATCTACTGTTATATTTGATAAAGTTACATCAATATCTCCACTTACTAAAATAGTATTTTCATCCTTTTTTGAACTTTCATATTCACCGCTTGTTTCTGTTGCCGATTTGGTAATTTCTTTTACAGCTGAATATGATATATTTGTGTTTTGTCCTACTCCTATACTTTGATTAAGATTATTATTAGAAGTTACATTATCTTTATATTTATTAGCAATTATATTTTCAGTAAAAGTAAATCCACTTGTTAAAATAATTACTCCTAAAATATAGATTACTATTTTATCTGTATTAGCAAATGTTTCTTTTAAAGTCTTTTTATTAAATCCTGACATCAATAAATAAAGTACAATAATAGATAAAATTAAATTTTCTATTCCCAAAAGAATTAAGTACACATAATTATTGTCGATATTATTATCTGGTTGTTCTCCCAATTGTTCTATACCACCATTATTATTTGGCATATCTGGTGGATTTCCCATATTATCATCTTCATCAGGTTTCTCTGGTGGCTCACCTTGATTATCACCATTAGGCATATCTGGTGGCTTACTTCCATTTTGACTCATGTTTGGCATATTATTACTATTGTTAGTATTAGATGATTTAGTATTTAAATATCCGGTAAACGCAATACTTCCACATAATAATAGAATAACAGCAATAGATATAATATTTTTTGCTTTTCTTTGCATAATTTTTTTCCTTTCTTTTTAATAGTTAAAGTATAAAATACAAAAATTAAAGAAACATTAAAAATATACATCATATGAATGAAACTTTTATAATAATTATACCAAAGAAAAAGCAAATCTCATATAGAGTTTGCTCATACAAAGTATAATTTACTATTTGTTATTTTCTTTTAAATATTACTTTAAATGTTTGTCTAACAAAAGGTTGGATAAAGAACAATTGAGAAAAATAAGCAAATGGAAAATTAAAACAAATTAATTTTAGCCAATTAGCTAACAAAGTAAATATATTAAAACCCATGTAATATGGATAATATAAAAAGGCTGCTATAAAGCTCATTACAGGAACCATTATTCCTACTGTAGCACATATAATTGCTGTTTCAAAATGAACCGGATTAGTTTTTTTGATGTCAAAATTTTTACAAGTCATTTTAAAGGAAAAAGGTTGACCTATTAGCATTTCGGCTAAATAGGCAAAACAAAATTCAACCAAAACAACTGCCCTTATAGGTAAATAACGACCAAACATATAAACTCCACCGAGTTTATTAATAGCATTTATTACACTACTAGCACCAGTTAAACTCATAAGCGTTGCTCCATTTACAACATATAAACTATAAAATACATAGGCATGAACTGTAATAATTACTGTAATTAAAGCAAATAAAGCTCTTTCTTTTTTATTTGTAAGCACAAACTTCACCTCCTTTTAGCAATAAAAAACACATATAGAACTATCACATTTTTCCAAATACATCTCTGTAATCAGATTTATGTGCATAGCACTACATGTGTCAAATGTATTACTTATTAAGTATAACATAATTTAAGTTTTTTTGTAATAATTTTATTTACATAAACTATATTTCCCTTTCCAAATGAAAAAACTAACATTATTATTAGTTAGTTTTTGTAAGAACGACCTTTTTTTCGTTTGTATTATTAAATTGATCATATATTGATTTTAATTCCTCGATAGTAAATTCTCCAGTATATCCATAACTAGTTAGCGGAGAGTAATGAATATAATATAAATATTCCTCCCCTTTTGTTGAATAATAAGTTTTATGGTTCTGTGAATTATCGCAGAAAGAGTACATTCGCACATAATTCTTTTCTTTAGTATCAATGATTTTTGTTGCATCAGTATAGTATACATTATCAGTATATAAATCTTGTGTGAAAAAGTATCCGCTTGATTTGTTGTCATCATCACATACTATACTGTAGTGACTGTTGATAAGGAAAATACCATCATTAAAAATAGAATTATATGTATCATGATAAAATTCATAGGAAGTATTAGAGTTTAAGTATTTTTGTAAATCAGCAGTATGTATTATCCCTTCACATTCATTTTTTAGAGATTCATAGTCATAGTCGCAATCATCTTCATTAATAGAAAAGCTATAAGATACAAAATAATATTTTTCTTTCGAAGTTATAGGATCTAAGACGTTTATTACTCTTATATTTTCTGCTGAATAAGATTTTGTTTGTTCAACAGCATCCGTACTACTTGATTCAATATAACCACTATTTACATTATCTATAATAGAATCACTATTATCGTCCTTGTCAACCGTATTGCTTGATTCAACATAACTACTAGTTACATTGCCTATAACAGAATTACTATTATTATTTTCTTGTCCACATCCAGTCATAGATAATAAGATACTAGCAGTAGTTCCTAAGACAAATGCTGATTTTAATATTCTTTTTCCGTTATACTTATTTTCTCTATTTAGTTTCATAATTTTATTGTCCCCCTTCATTAAACATGTGCATATTATATCACTTTTTGTTATAAAAGTCAATTATTTTAATTTTTACTTATATTCCTATCCGTAATATAATCAAAATAAAAACATATTAATATGTTTTTATTAAATCATATTCGTAAAAAACTTAATTAGAAAAGGAGAAAGATAAACTTCAAATAGCGAACATAGTAGCAATCCAATGATACTAATAATTAATATTTTAATATAACGGTGCATTACATGTTTAAAATTTATTTCTTTTTTTAAAAATAAGTAAGAAAATAATTTATTAGAAAAAGATATAGCATAAAATGATAGTAAGATGCTAATAGCTAATGATATTAAATGATGTGGGAAAATATAAGTAAAGGCTCCAATAATACCCTTTAGACCATAAAAGGATATAATAGATGAACCAGCGAAACCTACAATAAAGCCTTTCATAAAAAGAAAAAAGATGATAAGAGGTAATCCAATAATAGATATACCTAATAACCAAATACCAAAGGAATATATTAAATTAGAAGCAATACTATTTACTATAGCTTTATTATAGTTAATATTACTTATTTTAATTTGATTAAAAAATTGACTTAATTGTTCTTTGACTAAATTTTTATCAATATCAGTGATAATAGTTGTAAAAACAGCACCACAGATAATGCCAATAATTACTAATATAATCAGTGCTAAATAAATTTTCTTTTGTCTTAAAATAGATGCTTTTGCTTTATTTATTGTTATATTCATTATTTCACCTTCCTAATACATCGTATTATCTATTTAGGGAAATAATGCAACCTTTTATTTTACTTTTTTTGCATATTAAATTATAATAATAGTGAGGTGTATGAAATGAATCAAAAAATTATAAAAGGAGTAGCTCTTTTTTTAACATTGATAATGGTAGCATCCATTGTAATTTCGATTGTAGCTTACTTTATGTAAAAAAAAAATAAATCTAATTAGTAGATTTATTTTTTTTAGTTATTTTTGGGGGCATAAAAAATACTAATAATTTTACTGAATTTTTTAACTATTTCTTCGCTTTTTTCCATAGCAATAGTTTTGCACATTGCTTTACCACCAATGGTAATGGCTGCAATTATAGCTGTGATGGTTAAAGTAATGGTAAAACTGGTAATAGCAGTTATTTTGTTACTTATGGAAACAGCAATAATAGCACCGGCGGATCCAGATATGATACCACAAACATCACCAATTACATCATTACAAAATGAAGCCGTTTTATCAGCGTTTTTTTTAAGCATTACTGATACTTTAGCTTCTTTTAATCCCTTAGAACTCATCGAATGAAAAACTCTCTCATTAGCTGTAGCAACAGCAATACCAATCATATCGAAAATGATTCCTAGTCCAATAACTACTAATAATAAGATAAGTTCTAAAATAACAGGTACATTAGGTAGAACCGTTTCAGCTAAAAACGAGAATATTAAAGATAGTAGGAAAGCTATTATAGTAATTTTAAATACCCAATTAGAAGAAGTTGAACGTTTAGTTCGCTCTTTTTTTATTTTCATGTCTCACCTCATTATTTAATATTATAACTAACCTCCTACATTATGTCTAGAGTCAAAATTATAAAAAAAGAACTATTACTATTATAGTTCTGCTTTTAAATTGTAATGGCCTTATAATAGTAAACTTTGTGTCTTAGGTCAAGTTGGCTTTCCCTTGTTCTTCTCTTCCCTGTTACCAAAGAAGCGGTTCCCCTTTTACAAGAACAAATGCATAGTCACCCAATGCACGACTTGATTGCCACTTAGTACACACTGCAATCCCACTATAAGATGCACTCTAGGAGTTTTCCTCACCAATATTCATCAGTAATTCTTTTTTGCAAGTATGATTTCAATTTGCAATGCCCAATAATTGTTAGCTATTCAATCACAGGGTGGACAAATATCCCAACATCCTCACTCAAGACAAGCTACACTATGCATAACACGATTATAACATAGGTTTTCTAATATATAATATTAGATCTGGGAACATGGGTCGTTATTTGTATGCCATTACAAGCGCCCATGCTCTTATCCATTCAGCATCCACCCTAAACTGGGCGTAAAAAGCAGATACCAAACGCTTCACAATATGCTCTTTAACGGATTTTTAGCCCCGTCTTCCTGATAAATTAATTGACTAGAATAATGTGCCATCACTAATTTCGTGTATCATTTTAACATATTTTATTGATTTTGTCAATATTTACTATATTATATGTTAATCAAATTAAATTTATAACCTTATTCTTTAAAAAACCATGGTCTTAAAGAAGCTGTTTTAGTAGTAGTATTTTCTTTTAAAATAATTTTGTATACACCAAAATAATAAATATCTGTTACTTCGTTATTATCAGTATTTTCATTAGTTTTTTTATCTACCAAAAAATATGGTTTTTCATGTTGATAAATACGATTTAAATTAATTACTCCTAATATAATTTGGGAAATGACTAATAATATTAATATGACAATAATTATTATGGCAATAACAGAACCAACTTTTCCCGAATGTTTTTCCATATCTTCTTTAAAACTATTATCGGTCTGTTCTATCATATTTTCTTCTTTACTGTCCATTTTACACCTCCGTACTATATTTTGATTATAACATAAATTATTATTTTTTCAAATTTATTATTTTATTATAACCATAATTAAAAAAAATATTTGGAATTAACTAACCAAAATATAGTAGTTCTGGAAAATATTTAAACAATAATAATTAAAATGTCGCTCATAATAATAATGTAGTCTGGATTTTAAAAGGAGATGAATTCATGAATTTTAAAAACAAACTACATGTTCTCTTTATTGGTTTAATATCATTATTGATATTACCCTTTAATGTCTTTGCTTATTCTGATTATGTTATTCCTGGAGGAGAAAACATTGGGATTCAAGTCAATTCTAATGGTATTTTAATTGTTGGTTTTTATGAGGTAAATAATCAATTAATTGGTAAAGATTCAGGTTTTGTAATTGGTGATAAAATTGTAAGTATTAACAATCAAACCGTAAATAATATTCAAGAAATGGCCAATTTAATTAATGATAATATTAATGAAACATCAACAATTGAAGTAGGAATAATGCGGGATAATAAAGAAAAAACACTCAGCTTGACCTTAACGAAAGATGAAAATAACATATATAAGACAGGCCTTTATGTAAAAGATCAAATCAATGGTATAGGCACCTTAACTTATATCGATCCTGAAACAAAAATTTTTGGCGGTTTAGGACATGAAATTATGGAAAAATCTACAGGACTAAAATTTGAAATAAAAGATGGCAAGATTTTTAAGGCAACAGTTACAGATATCGAGCGTAGTAATAATGGTTCCCCAGGTGAAAAAAAGGCGCAATTTTTCAAAGAAGATATTTATGGAGATATAAGCGAAAATGAAAATTCAGGAATATTTGGTACCTATACTGATACTTTACCAAATAAAAAATTATATAAAGTAGCTAAAGATATTAATGAAATTAAAACTGGTCCAGCTATTATGCAAACATCTATTAAAGATAATGTAGTGGAATCTTTTGCCATTAATATTATTAAAATAGATAAACAAAATCAAATGAAAAATATTTTATTTGAAATTACAGATGAAAATTTGTTAGCTGAAACTGGTGGTGTTGTTCAAGGTATGAGTGGTTCACCAATACTGCAAGATAACAAACTAATTGGTGCAGTTACGCATGTTATCGTCAATGATAGTACTAAGGGATATGGTATCTTTATTACAAAGATGTTAGAAGAAGGAGAACAATAAAAGTGGGATAGTCCCACTTTTATACTTACTATATTTACTATTCTTCGATTTGGAAATTTTCTAAGCCTCCGTCGTCTTTTAGAATTTGATTAACAGACTCCTCGGCCTTTTTAAGTTTATCATCGCAAATTTTGGCCAAATTCATAGCTTCATTAAATTTTTGAATAGCCTCATCTAAAGGAATATTCCCACTTTCTAAGTTTTTAACAATTTCTTCTAATTTACTTAAATTTTCTTCGAAACTAGTTTCTTTTTTTTCTTTTTCCATGTTTCCTCCTATAATATTTCAGCTTTAACTGTTCCATCATTAAGAACGATATCAATTTTATCTTGTTTTTTTAACATTTTGCTAGTAGTAATTACTTCTTCTTCTCTTTTTATAATAGTATAACCTCTTTTAAGCGTTAATAGTGGATTTAATACCTCTAATTTTGCAATTATTTGTAAATAGCGATTAGTATTATTTTCTAAAATAAAACGTTTAGGATTTTTAAATAAGGCGTGGGAAGTAATAGTTGTAAATTTATTTTGATATCTTTCTAATAAGATAGTAATACTTTTAGCTAATCTATCTAATAAATAATCAAATTGTTGCTCTTTGGCTTCATAAAGAAGTAAAGGATTTTGCCAAATAGATCTTTTCATCAATTGTTCAAGATCATGTTTAGCGCTAGTAAGTTGTTTTTTCATAACTTGATTAGATCTAATTTTTAATTGATTAAGATATGTTATGACATCATTTTTATTAGGTACTGCTAATTCAGCAGCCGCTGTTGGTGTTGGAGCTCTTAGATCGGCTACAAAATCACTAATTGTAAAATCAATTTCATGCCCTACAGCACTAATAATGGGAATAGCGCACTCGTAAATAGCTCGTGCGACTATTTCTTCATTAAATGGCCATAAATCCTCTATACTTCCTCCACCCCGACCTATAATTAATACATCAATGGGATATTCTTGGGCTACATTTATTTGTTTTACAATATTTTCTTTGGCATCTTCTCCTTGAACTAAGCTAGGAAATAAAATAGTTTTTGCTAAAGGCCAACGTCTTTTTATGGTTGATAATATATCTTTAATAGCTGCTCCTGTTGGAGCTGTTATAATACCAACGGTATTAGGAATACGGGGTATTTTTTGTTTATGATGTTCATCAAATAAACCTTCATCTTGTAGCTTCTTTTTTAGTTGTTCGTATGCTACATATAAATTACCAATTCCATCTTCAATCATCTCATTAACATATATTTGATAAGCACCAGTTGCTTCATATACACGTACTTGACCGGTTACTAATACTTTCATCCCTTCTGTAGGGATAAATTTAAGTTTATTAACATTAGTTTTAAACATAATGGCGTTTATTCTGGAATTTTCATCTTTAATAGTAAAATAGTAATGTCCCCTACTATGAGCTTTAAAATTAGAAATTTCCCCTTTCAAAAATATCTCATTTAAATTTGGATCTTGTTCGAATTGATATTTAATGTACCGAGTTAATTGGGTAACTGTAATATATTTATTATTCATGATCTTTTTCCTCATGAAAAATTTTATCTAATGTTGCATTAATCATCTTACTAACTTTTTCATCACTATATTTTTTTGAAAGTTCAATCGCTTCATTAATAGCTACAATACTTGGCGTATTGGTATATAATAACTCATAAATGCCTATGTTTAAAATAGCTTGATCAACTTTGTTTAAACGTTCTATTTGCCAATTAATTAAATAACGATTGGCTATTTTTTGTAAATTACTTTTTTCTCTTATAATGCCTGTTACTAAATCTTTAACAAAACTATTATCAATTTCCATTTGTTCTTTTATTAAATCATCAAGATTATAAGTAATATCACTTTCTTGATAAATAGCAATTTGATATAAAATTTTCATAACAATTTCTCTTAATTCACTACGATTTTTCATGTTATCACCTATTTAAAATTGTAACATAACTTTCCTAAAAAACAAAGCTTTATCATTTTTTGTTTGCTTCATCATGTAATTGTGATATGAAATTAAGAGCCATGATAGGTGTCATTTCTAAGGGATTAATATTTTTAATTTTTGTAATTAGTTCTTCTTCTATTTTTGGTGTAGAATTATCTAATTCTAATGTTGTCTGTAAGAATTTAGGAATTTCTTTTTTATTGTTGGTCTCATACATATTTAATATTTCTTGCGAACGTTTTATAACCTTAGGTGGTAATTTAGCTAATTTTGCTACATGAATACCATAACTTTTATCAACTGCTCCATTTTTAATTTTATGTAAAAAAGTAATATTGCCTTCTTCTTCAATGGCACTAACATGAACATTTTTTAAATGAGGTAATTTATTGGCTAAATCAGTTAATTCATGATAGTGAGTAGAAAATAATGTTTTAGCGTGAATTTCATCATGAATATATTCTAAAATAGCTTGAGCTAATGACATACCATCGTAAGTAGCTGTCCCTCGACCTAATTCATCAAATAAAATTAAACTATTAGCTGTAGCTTCTTCCAAGGCTCGATTGGCTTCCTTCATTTCTACCATAAATGTAGACTCTCCGCTAACTAAATCGTCACTAGCGCCAATACGAGTAAATATTTTGTCAAAAAGTGGAATATGACAACTTTTAGCGGGAACAAAACAACCTATTTGAGCCATTATAACGATGATAGCTAATTGACGCATATAAGTAGACTTCCCTGCCATATTTGGGCCAGTGATAAGTAAAATAAATGTATCAGCATTCATTTTGATATCATTGGGAACATAATCATTTTGACTTACTTTTTCAATTACAGGATGTCGACTATCAATTATGTCAATATTCCTATCCTTAGTAATGATAGGTCTTACATAATTATTTTGTTCAGCAATAGTAGCAAAAGACTGTAAGAGATCAATTTCGGCGATAATTTTAGAAGCAAGTTGTAATTTAGGAATATGTTCTTTTATAATATCTTTAATTTCTATAAATAATTGATATTCTAATTCTATAATTTTTTCTTCAGCACCTAATATTATATTTTCTTTTTCTTTTAATAAATTATTAGTATATCTTTCACAATTAGCTAGTGTTTGTTTTCTTTCATAACCATATTCATCTTTCATTAATGATAAAGATCCTTTACTAACCTCAATATAATAACCAAAAACTTTATTAAAACCGATTTTTAAATTTTTAATACCAGTGCGTTCTTTTTCTTCTTTTTCTAATTTTAGGATCCATTCTTTTGAACCACTACGTAATTTTTTCAATTCATCTAACTCTTTATTATAACCTTCTTTAATTAATGAGCCTTCCTTGATACTTATTGGGGGATCTTGATATATAGCTTTTTCTAATAGATCATAAATATCATCAAAGGAAGGGAGTATATGCTTAAATTCTAATTGTTTTAATATATTGTTAATATTAGGTAATACTTTAAGTGAATTTTTTAATTGTAGTAAATCACGAGCATTGACATTACCATAACTAACTTTTCCAGCTAATCTTTCTAGATCATATACAGAATTTAATAAATCAATCAATTCTTCTCTTAAGATAAATTCTGTACGTAATTTATCGATCATGTCATAGCGATTAGTTATTTTTTTAATATCTCTTAAGGGATTTTCAATATTATATTTTAATAATCTACTACCCATGGCGGTTTTATTTTTATCAAGAAGCCATAATAGAGAGTACGTTCTTTCTTTAAGACGAATGGTCTCACATAATTCCAAATTTTTCTTAGTATAAATATCTAGTGCTAAATATTGATTTTTTTCTATTATTTGGGCAGTTTGTAAGTGGGATAAAAGGGTCATTTTAGTATTATTTAAATAATAAAGTAAATGTTTAATAGTGGTAACTAAACGGATGTCTTTAATATTTTCATATATATAATCATAAACATTATTTTCAAGTATTTCATCCTGGATGGTTACTAAAATATGTTCTTTGTTACGAAAATGGTTGATTAAAAACCTATTTATTTTACTATTAACAATAATTTCTTGAACTTCTCTTTTTACTACTTCCCTAATTAATTGTTCATCATCATTTTCTAATATTTCTACATAAAATTGTCCTGTTGAAATATCAGTATAGCTAAGACCATAACAGTATTCAAAATCATAAATATTACATATATAGTTATTGTCTTTAGCATCTAATCCTTCGCCTATTCTGGTTCCTTTGGTGATTACTTGAATTACTTCTCGCTCTACCATTCCTTTTTCTTTAGGATCACTAGTTTGTTCACAAATAGCCACTTTGTATCCTTTGGTGATTAATTTATCTAAATAACTTTGATAAGCATGGTAAGGAATACCACACATGGGAACTCTTTCGGTTAAACCAGCTGATTTGCCAGTTAGGGTTAATTCTAATTCTTTACTACATGTTAGGGCATCTTCAAAAAACATTTCATAAAAATCACCTAATCGAAAAAAAACGATACTATCCATATATTGTTTTTTGATTTCTACATATTGTCTCATCATAGGACTTAATTTTTGTTGATCAACATCAGTTAACTTCATAATACTCACCAATTACTATTATACCAATATTTACTATTAGAGGTCAAAGTGAAAATTTCTCTAGCATATTTCGTTCTAAAGCGAGGTGTCCTTTATTATCCTAGGATAAAATATAATTGGTGATGTGATATGGATAAAGATTATTTAATACGTCTTAAGAGTCTTCGTGAGGAAAAAGGATTATCACAACAACAAATAGCGAAAATATTAAATGTGTCGCAACGTACTTATTCGTATTATGAAAATGGTCGAACTATTCCCCCTAGATTACTTATCAAGTTAGCTAAATATTATGATGTAAGTATTGATTATATGCTAGGCATAAGTAACATAACCAATAAACAAAATATTAAAGAAGAAAAAATTCATTAAAAAAGCAAATTCATAAGTATTAACTTAATGATTTTGCTTTTTAATATGTTTTATTAATTGTTGCCATTCTTCTAGAGGATGCTTTTTAAATAATTTTTTAACATCAGGGAAAGCATTTAACAAACGTTTAATCAATAATTGATGTTTTATTAAATGATTGGTTACTTGTTTTCTAATTTCCTCTGTATTATCTTGTTTATCTATTAATATGGTATTTTTACGGACAATACTTATAACTATTAAGGAAACAATTAGATCAGTTAAGAAAATTATCATTAATACGGTAGCTATTACTATTAAAATAATCTTTGGTATTTTAGTTAATAAATTACTAAAAAAAGGATTTAAAATATACATAACTAAAAGCCCTAATAGACCAAAGAACACTGAATAAGTCAAACATATTCTTCCGTTTAAATTGAATTTTTTCTTGGAATAATCCCACCAACGAGCTTTAAATATTTTTTGCATTACATAGCTCGTCATATATTCAATAACACTACAAATAACTGTACTCATAATAAATAATGCGATGGGATCATTAATATAACGATTTAAAAGAAAAATCATCAATAAGGCTGCGACACCATAAATTGGGCAATAAGGACCAATTAAAAAGCCTCTGTTTATAACCCATTTTTTTTCAAGGATACTGCAAGAAACCATTTCGACTAGCCATCCTACTATTGAATATATTAAAAATAATAAAAACCAAAAACTAATACTATAAATCATACTTCCTCCTCTTTATAGCTATTAATAACACCTTGAGCAATAGATTGTCCAATTTTTTCAATATTATTAACAATCCATTTAGCATCTTGCCAATTATCATGAAAGCCAACCTCGATTAGAATACCATTGTTAACATTGTCAGGATTAGTTTCTTTTAGTCCACCGGTTTCTACACTGTATAAAACCCCTCTATCATATTGCTTATTAGGATAAATACTCATTAATTCTTTCTGTAGTATATTGGCAATACGTATAGATTCTTTACAACTACTATCCCATACCCATGTTTCTATTCCACGATAGCGACCCTTAACATTATCTGGACTAGCATTGGAATGAATGGCTAAATGTAAATCAACATCATATTTTTGAGAATCAAGTACCGAAGTAGTTGATGTCATAGTTGGTCTATTACGATAGACAACTATGTTATACTTTTTTAAGTACTTTTCTACCACATCGGCAATTTTATTCATCATTTCTCTTTCGTTAGTATAACCAGATCCTTTAATACCTTTGTTGTGCTTTTGTGTTGAAGGGCTTAGATAGATAATGGGTCTATTAGATATTAATTCATATGTAAATGTTACTTCATCACTAGCAGTAAAACCGTCTTTTAAGGCAATAGCTTTAATAATCATATTGTGATTAATGGTAATAGGTTCAGTATATTTTTGACTAGAGCTATTTGGTGTTGATCCATCAGTTGTATAATAAATAGTTGCGCCCTTAGTGATGGTTGATAAACTAATTTGTTTTCGACCAGATATTTTACCGCTTTGACGACTACTTTTAATAGGGCCTACTTTTTTAAGAGGCTTTTTAAAAGTAGCGCTATATTGTTGTGAAGTAACGGTGTTACCATTTTTAGTAGTAGCTTCTACTTCAATAAAGAAACGTTGATTATTTTCTAAGACTAGATTATCAATATTTACAGTATTATTTTCACTCATTGTTTTTAAAATAATATTATTGTTTATGTCATATAAAGTAATACGATATTTATCAGCATTTTTATTATTTAATTTAGACCAAGATAGGACATTGGTAATAATTTGACCGTGATCTAATCGTTCGAATGATAATATATTGATTTTATCAAATATCACATGATATATACCTAATAAATTTATGATGGATATAGATATAAGTAATATTTTAATAGATATTTTACGCACGCTGACACACTCCTGTATTGGTGGCATAACAAATTATATAATGGCTGTTAAAGTAATAAGTAAAATGCCTAACAATAAACCAAATAATTTAATGGGCCACTTTTTTTTATGCCATAACTTTGGTAACAATTCAAAACAGCATATATATAATAACATACCTAATGTAATAGCTAAAAGGACACCTAAAAATAAATTATTTAAGCTATTTTCTCCTAATAAAAAAAGTAAAAATCCTCCTAAAAAGGTCGATAAAGCTATTCCACCAATGATAATACAGGTTTTTTTCTTGTTTTGATATTTTTCATTAAAAGCTGAAGCGAGAATCATACCTAATGGGATATTATGTAAACCTACTCCCAAACTCAACATAAAGGCCATCGAACTAGAGGTTATAAATGCTGAATAAATTGTCATACCCTCTATTGTATTATGCAATATAATAGCCACACTAGCAATAAAACCAATATGATATAAGTTGGCATCATTATGATGATCATCATATAAATTATCGTGGTGATCAGGTATAAAAAGGTCCATTATTTTAAGAAAGACTACTCCTATTATAATAGAAAGCCCAAAATAGAAGGGATGATTTCTACCTAATTGCTCATAAGCCTCTGGCCAAATGTCAACTACTATCAATGACAACAAGACACCTAAGGCGAAGGCTAGCGCAAAATAGATGAAACTACGATTATTTTTGATAATAAAACTTATACCTGCACCCAATAACAAAAATAATCCTAACAAACAACTAGCTACTAATCCCATGTTCAACTTTATCACCCCTATCTTACTAAGATATAACTAATAACAATAATGGCTAATATAATACGATACCACATAAATACTTTAAAATCATGATTTTTCAAATATTTTAATAAATATCTAATGCATAATAAGCCAATAATAAAGGAAGTTAAAATACCTATTATAAATATTGGTAATTGATTAACTATAATAGTTAAAGTATTCTTTTTTATAAGTTGCAGACAAACTGCCCCTAAGACAATAGGTGCGGAAAGATAAAAGGAAAACTTAGCTGCTTCTTCTCTTTTTAAGCCAATTGCTCTACCAGCGGCAATAGTAGTACCACTACGTGAAAAACCTGGAATTAGAGCAAATACTTGACTACAACCAATTAATAAACTCTTTTTGGCTGTTAAATTTAATAAGGTATCCTTATTGGCCATATAATGATCAACTAAATAGATAATTATGCCCATACCCGCTAGTGCTAGACTAATTAAAATATAATTAGTACGAATCCATTCTTCGATAATATCTTCAAATAAAACACCAAAAATAGCGGCAGGAATGGTCGCAATCACTATATACCATAATAATTTACCTTTACTATCATGACTTTTAGGCGATAAACCATTTTTGATAATCTCAATAAAATCTTTACAAAAATAAATAAGAATTGCTAATAAAGTACCTAAATGTAAAGCAATATCAAAACACATAGCTACATCCGTACTCATCCCACTACCAATGCCAAATACATCACGATAAATAATTAAATGAGCACTTGATGAAATAGGTAAAAATTCAGCAACACCTTGAGTAATACCCAATATAATAGCACTTAATATATCCATAATTTTACTTGCCTCCTAATTTATAAGCTATAATGCCACCAGTGATTAATAAAATAAGACCAATAATAACTTCTACAGTTGTAATAGGCAAAGCAAATAAGGGCTTTGATAAGGTAAAAATAGAGGCAAAAACGAAACCTAAAATACCATAATAAGTTTTTACTTCATATTTTTTTAGTAAAAATTCAATTAATTTAGCAACTACTACTATACCTATAATAATACCTAAACCAAATGGAATTAATAATAAAATATTGGCTATTACATTATTTAAACTAACTAAATTACTAATTGTATTGATAATAGGTTTATAAAAACCTAATAACATTAAGACAAAAGAACCACTAACTCCAGGAATAATCATTGTAGCGGCCGCTATGGAACCCACTAAGAACAAAGCAGGATAAATAAAAACACCCGCGTTAGCAAAATCAACTACATTGTTGCTGTGTCCTCCTAAAGCCATAAGTAAAACAATACCAAAGGTAATTAAGAAAACAATCATATTGCTAATATCTTTTTTCTTATGTTGAATTTTTTTATAAAGCAAAGGGATACCACCTATTATTAAACCAATAAAGAATAAAAACGTTGGTAATGGATATTTTTCTAAAGTAAAATCAATAATTTTACTTAATATTAAGACAGCCATAACAGCCCCTAATCCTAATGGTATGATAAAAGATAAATTCTTTTTTAATTCCTTTTTTAAATTGCTAATAATTTTTATCAACCGTTCATAAATGCCTAAGGTAATAGCTAATGTACCACCACTAACCCCAGGAATAATATTAGCTACTCCAATAATCATTCCTTTAATAACTAATAATAATTTTTCTTTCATAAAGCACCTCATTTTCTTATTATATATTTATTATAACATGTATTAATTAATTCTTTTATCTTCGATCCATAACATTCATCAAAGGAGGAATAATTTGTTTTTTGCGTGATATGATATTATCTAAATAATATCCTTCATGTATTTTAGAAAGAGAAAAACTTTGTTGTAATATATCTAAAGCTTTATCACTATATAATATGTAGGAACCATTTTTTATAATATCTGTAACAAAGAGCGCTACAAAATAGTAATTGTTACTAATAGCGATTTGGTTTAATGACGTAATATATTCATTAATACGGGATAATATTTCTTTATGATTCATAGTAAATATTTGTCCAATAGCAATAGTTTTATTATTAATAGTAAAGATTTTAAAATCATTATAAATAATTTGTTCAATAGTTTTATTCTTAATAGAACTTCCGGCTTTTAACATCTTTAAACCATAATTATTAATATCTAAATTGACTATTTTAGCTAAATTTAAACTAGCTTCCCTATCTTGATTGGTGGTTGTTGGTGATTTTAGTATTAAAGTATCTGATAGGATACCTGATAATAATAAGCCAGCTATTTTATATGGTATGCTAATATTATTTTCCATAAATAATTGATAAATAATGGTAGATGTACTACCAACCAACATGTTACGAAAATTCATAGGATATGGTGTGGTTAGATTACCGATATTATGATGATCAATTACCTCTACTATTTCCGCTTCTAAAATACCATCAACACTTTGTTTTTGATCATTATGATCAACCAAGATAACTTTTTTAGGAATTTTATCGTTAATATTAATATTACGAAGTAAACCTAAACACTCATTATTTTTATTTAATACAGGATAATTAGTATGATGATATCTATTTATACATTCGATAAAATCATCCACATAATCCGTTTGATCAAGTTTAATCATTCGAGCTTTTTTTAATAATATTTCTAGATTATTAACCATAGGTAGTAGTTTTATTACTTTATCTAAACTATATGGCGTCTTTAACAGATAAATATTATTTTTGGCAGCATAATTTTTGATTTCATCAGTGATTTTTTGGTTAGAAGTAAATAAGATAACCTTAGTTTTCTTTGGCCAAGTTTCAATATTAGTGGTGTTATATTTATCAATAATGATCATTTGATCTTTTTCTTTAATACAATCTGGTGAAATATTAGATAAACTAACTTCTAGCAATAACTTATTAGCTAAAATATCTTTTTTTGTGGTTGTAATGTTTTTGGCTTGTAGTACTTTTTGTAAATTAGCTAGTGAAGTGACAATCGTATTATTATCTCTCATAATCTCACTTAAAATATTTTTAATAGTAATTAAGCCACAGAATTGCTGATTATCTTTAACTAAAGGTAAACCAGTAATTTCTTTTTTAAGCATATATTGATAAGCATCATAAAGGCTATCAGTAATTTTTAAATAGTAACCTTTATAATAATTAATATCTTTTATTTGTAATTTTACATCATTTAAATATCGTGGTTCAGGCACTTTAAAATAATTTAAAACAAATTTTGTTTCAGTATTAATATTTCCTAATATACGAGCTTCACAATTGATATTAAGTTGTTGTTTTAAATATGCTAAAGCTATAGCTGACACCACAGCATCAGTATCTGGCTTTTTATGACCAATTATATAAATAGGATCCATCTTTTCACCTCATTTACAGTACCTATCATCACATTATATCATATCATAGAAAAATTAAATTGAAAATATGATGACGGTATTTAAGAATTAATTTTTTTCATTATATTATTCAAAATAGAATAAAGATAAATATCAGTTGGCTTATTAAATAAAGATTCTATAGCTTGTTGATAGCCTTTTAATTGTAAAATATAGCTATTATCATTTATATTTTGTAATTTATAATCAATAATGATCATACGATCATCTCTTTCAATTAATAGATCGATGATGCCGTGATACCTAATATTATCCTTTTGATAGTTAAAAGCATATTCATGATAATATTTTTTATTATGAATGGAAGAAATTAAAGGTTGATTTAAAAGACGATTAAGGCAAACTTCTGTAAATGGATCAATATTCATAGTAGTTAAGTTAGGATGATTAAAATCAATTACCTCTAATAACTGATGTATTTTAGTTCCTATATGAATCATTTTAGATTCTTTATGAGATAATAGTTTAGTTTGTTTTTTAGAATAATGTTTGTTTATTTTTTCTATAGGTAATTCATGCTCATTAACAATCAATGTCTCTTTATCTATTAATGTATCTAATTTGTTAGATGTTATTGATGAATATAAATAATCTTTACTTAGTTTTATTTTTTCTTCTGCTATATCAATAATATAGGGTTGTAAAATGCTATGAACACTTTTTAAAATATCTAAAAAACTACGATATTGCTTTTTACTACTAGAAGGTATTTCATTATTAATAATTAAACTATGATCTTCTCCTAATGGCGTTACGATAATCATTTTTTCCATACATCTAGTTAAGGCAACATAAAACAATCTAATCTTTTCACTTATCTCTTCTACATAATAACGTTCTTTTAATAAAGTTTTATATATGCTGTCAGTCATTTGATCAGTAATAATAGGCACCACTACACCATAATCTTTATCATACATTATTTTATCATTTAATTCTTGTAAATTAAATTTACTAGCTAAACCAGCGTAATAACATATTTTAAATTCCAATCCTTTGGATTTGTGAATGGTCATTAATTTACATCCATTATCTATAGTTGATTTAAATTTAGAAGTTAACTCTAAACCATTTTCTTCCAATAATTGGAGATAATTTAAGAAATCTATGACACTATAACCTAATTTATCTAAATCTTTACTTAATTTCTTAAAATATGACATTTCAATAAGAGCATTATCTATATTGCCAATCTTTATTAAACATTCATCATAATTAAAGATATCTAGAATACTTGTAAGTAAAGTATTACATGTTAAATGAGGTAGAGCCTGAGCTAGAGTTTGTATTTTTTGATATAATGGATCATTTTCAAACGTTTGATTTTTTATAATATCATATAACTTACTATCAGTATAATTTATTAAAAAGCTTCGTCCTAAGGCCATATAAGCTTGTAGGAAATGAGGTGTTCTTTTGTTTTGATATACGGAAATAACTAATTCTAGGATATTTCTTAGTAAATGCAATTCTTGTGATGTAGCGATGTTTTCATCTTTATAAACAATAAGTGGTATTTTAAAATAATCAAAAATAGCT
Source organism: uncultured Bacilli bacterium (assembly GCA_947632325.1). Lineage (GTDB taxonomy): Bacteria > Bacillota_I > Bacilli_A > RF39 > UBA660 > CANPXY01. The sequence continues at coordinate 44,969 of CANROU010000004.1, read as the reverse complement.
TGATAAACAGAAAAATTACCAGCGCGATCTAATAAAATAGTTATATCATCATACTGTAACGGTCTTAATTGGTTTGTATTACTATCTAAAATCATATATTGTTTATCAATTTTTTCTTTAATATCTCTAGCAATAATAAAGGCTTCATATTCTTCTTTTCGAAATTGTTTCATATTAGGCAAATAATTATAGATAGTTAAATGTTCATGATTATTAGAAGTATTAAGATATTTAGGGTTACCACAACTCATTTGATGTTCTATTTTATAATTAGCGCCACCATATATGTCATCCATAATATAATTAAAAATTAAATTAATATCCTCTATTACATATGGCTGAGAACGAAAATTTTTGTTTAAATCAATTTTAATGCCACCATTATTATTTTTATATTCATCATACTTTTCTTTAAATAAGTAAGGATTCGCATTTCGAAAACGATAAATTGATTGCTTTATATCACCAACCATATAAACATTATTATTAGAAATTAATGAAATAAAATATTCTTGAAGATCATTGGTATCTTGATATTCATCAATTAATATTTCTGTAAATTGCTCTTTTAATTCTTGCCTAATAGATGGATTGTCTTGTAAAAGAGTAATAGCTAATTTATTGATATCCGTAAATTCATATAAATCATGTTGCTTTTTATAAGTATTAATTTCATCATCTAATTCTTTTAAAATCATGATTATCATGGTTATATGATCATGAGTAGATAAAATTTGTTCTTTAATTTCTTCAATAGAAGAATAGTTACATAATTCTTTTAGTTGAATTAATAATTTATTAATTTTTTCTTTAAGCTCTTTACCATAAATGGATATTTCTGTTTTACTAGTTATTCTAGATAATTGATATTCACAATTATTTTTAATATCACTATAATTATGACTTATAAATAATGGTTGTAATAATGGTATATTTCGTTCATAATATTCGCTATCAACTTCCCTTTTCAATAATGACATTAGTGTTTTAACATCTTTTATTTTATTTTGTAATAATAGTTCATAATATTTGATATTTTTAATTATAAATTCCTCATTAAAAAAGATATTTAGATAATTAGATAGATAAGTAGATTTATCATAACGCATATCAAGTTGCTTATTGATAGTTAAAAGATCTTTTTTTAAGGTTTCATCATCTTTTAGGCAAAAATCATAAATTAATTTTTTAAATAAAGCCGTAGGTTTTTCATAATATTTATTTAATATATTATCTAAAATACGCTTTTTTTCAAGTTCTAATACAGTACTTTCACAAATACTAACATCAGGCGTAATATTAAGTAAAGTGTGGTATTTTCTTACAATTGATAAAGCTAGACTATCAAAAGTATTTATATAAGCACTATCTAATAAATTAAGTTCTTCTGTTAAATTAGCTTTAGTTATAGCCTTTCTTATTCTCTGTTGCATTTCATAGGCAGCATTATTAGTAAATGTTAAAATTAATAGTTGATTAATATGTATTCCTTCTTTTAATTTAGTTAATACTCTTTCTGTTAAGACAGCGGTCTTCCCACTACCAGCACCAGCGCTTACTAAGATATTACAACCTTCCTTATTAATGGCTAAAAGTTGTTCGGGTGTCCATTTCATCATGTTTATTTTCACCTCCACTATTTAAAAAATCTAATGTATTATGCTCAGTCAATTCTACTATATCATCAATATTATGATGGCAAACATCGCCAAATGGACAATAAGTACAACTGATATTGACATTATTAATTTTTTTAGGATTAATCATAAATTTACCATCTATTATATTATCTGTGCAGTTATAAATTTTGGCTTTGGTTAGTTCTAATACTTTATCAATTTGAGAAGATGATAATATTTTGGAATAAGCATAAAATCCTTTAGTTGTTAATTTAAGGCCCTTTATTAATTGACTATTTTGATAGCTACTATCAATTTCCTGTAAAATTTCTTCTTTATCAATACTATAACCAAGCCACTTTAATTGTTCGGCTTTAATTTCTAATAATGATTTATGAGGTTGCTTATATGGTGTATTATTTAAAACCTTTTGATAATAGAAGCCAACTGGAGTAATATTATCAATGATATTGTTGTTTTTTAATAAATACAAATATAGTGGTAATTGCATATTCAATCCATGAATTAATCTTTCTAATTTAACTTCTACAGCACCTGTTTTATAATCAATAATAATAGCTTGATTATTATTTAATAATATTTTATCAATAGTTCCCGTTAATTGTACTTTAGGATCTTTATATATGTCCATAGTTAATTTTTGCTCATATAAACCTTTAGTAAATTTAGTATAATTTAATTGATGTCGTAAAATATTGATCGTTGCTTTTAATTCATCTTTAATTTTAATCAATAGTAATTTTTCTTTATTGGAGAGTATTCTGTTTTCTAAATATTCATTAAAAGCTTTATCAAAGTTAAATTCAGGATTATAACATTTAGATAAAATATCATGATATAATCGCCCAATAAAGGTTATAAAAGTATCTGTAAAAGGGTTTAATTGTAAAATATATTGTAAGTAATAGCGAAAAGCACATAATTGATAGGTATTAATACTAGTATAAGATAAGGTTAAATTATTCTTATATGTATTTATTTGCTCTAAAGTTAAGTCAGTAAATTGATGGCGATAACTAAGATATGGTAAATTAGGATATGTATTAGTTAATAAAGTTAAATTAGAATCTTTTATACCATTATTATGTAAATTATCTAATGCTCTTGCTAAGGTTAATTTATTGGCTAAATTAGAATAAGATAGTCTATTAGGTAATGATGGAGAAGAAATAATTTTGGTGGTTAATGAATTAAGTAAAAATGATGGATAATACTCGTCAAAAGGAGTTGCTAATTTATAGGTTAAAACAATATTTTTACTACGATAAATTAATTTAATAGCTGCTTGTTTAGCTTGCTCATTTTTATTAATAGTGGTATCCATTAGGCATTCTGTAGCATCTTTATCACTAATATATCCTTCGTCTTTATAAATTTTAGGAAAACTATTTTGATTGGTTCCTAAGACAAATAAATATTCATTATCAGTTAAATAACAATTGTTAATATCAATAATTTCTACTTGCTCTATATATTCATTTGACCACATTGGTTTTTTTTGACATAAATTAACTAATATTTCTCTTTGTAAAAGATAATTATCTGTAGCTTGGTTTATCTTGTTAGCAATATCTAAAATAATATCATATAATTTTTCTTCTAAGGGGTAACAATCATAAATGTATGTGATAGCTTGAGATAGATCCTTGGTTTGATCAAAATATTCAAGAAATTTTTTAACATAAAGGCAACTATAAATGGAAGTATTATTAGGTAAACATAGTGGTATATTATAATAAGTAAAGATGCGTTGTAAATCATCATAATATTCTTCAGTAACGTTAGTTAATTTGATGTTTGACCAAGGTATGTTTTTATCTACTAAATTTAAAATTGAAATAGCCACAAATTCTACTTCTTCACTAATAGTAGGAAATTCATAGACAGCTATATCTTTTTTAGGGGTTAATGTTTCATTTATGATGTGAACATTAGTTATATTTTCTATTTTTTTAATAGTATAATCTATAAATTTGTTAGTAACATCTAAGCCATATACTAAAACATCAACTTGTTTTAAATAGTTAGGAAAGTAATCATTGGTTATTAATAAATGTTGCTCATGCAATTCATCTTTTAATTGCTTTAATTTTGTTAAGGTAATAGAGTTATATTTTTTATCTTCAATATAATACATATTTTTTAAAAATACTTCACATACATCCATCTTATAATGGTATTTTTGCATTAAGTAAGCATAACAATCTATATCATATTGAAAATAAAATTCTTTTTTTAATTCTTCAAAGGTCATGATTTTTAATATATAGTGTTGCTTCATAGTACTTAACGTATGAAGAAGATCTTCTTTTACTTTTGAAGGTACTATAATTAATAAATTATCTTTTAACTGTGATAATAGTTCCATAATCTCACCTTCTTTATTTCTAATAAAATTATACTATGAAAATAATTAGTAGTAAATAAACATAAATAGTATAAAATAAAAAAATGCTTATTCAGCACTTTTTGACTCTACTACTTCTTTTCCTTTATAGAAACCACATTTTGAGCATACGCGATGAGGTTTAATTATTTCATTGCAATTAGGACATCTAGTAGTACCAGGGGTTTCTAATGCATTGTGACTTCGTCTTAATCTTTTGCGGGTTTTACTTACTCTATGAAATGGCACAGCAAATAATTGAATATCTAATTTTAACATTTTAATCACTCCTCTCTGTTTCATTTACTAATTCACTAAACGGATTATTATTTTTGTTTAGTTCTTCTTCACTAATGACTTTCCAACCATCCCCGTGAAATTTACTGAGATCCTCTACCTTAGTAAATTTTAAGGGAATCTCTAAGATAATATTTTCCCATAAAAACTCCATAATATCAAGAGTATTTTCATCTTTTTTGACATTTTCTGTTAAAATATCATCTATTTTTAACGCCAGAGGATAAGCGACTTCTTCTAATGATATAGAATCTTGCAAAAACATTTCACCTGTTACTGAGCATGATATAATATCCTCCATTGAAGCATTACGAGTAATATTACCTTCTACTTTAATATTATCTAGTCTAACTATATCAGTATTAGCTAAAATATCTTTGGTAAAAGAAATAGTAAAATCAAGAGGTATTTCTTTTACTATATTACTATGTAAAGAACTTAAATCTATTATCATCCTATCCACCTCGTATGAAAATTATACCCTATGTTGATAAATTTTGCAATAAAAAGCTTATAGCTAAATAATATATTAATTATATTAAATAAATAGCAATTATAATGACAAGGCTTTCTTTTTTTATTATAATAAACATAGAAAGAGGGAAAAAAGATGGATGCTGTTGGAATTATTGCGGAATATAATCCTTTTCATAATGGTCATTTATATCACCTACAGAAGGTAAAAGAATTGTTTCCTGACCATGTTATTGTATTAATTTTAGCTGGACATTTCTTACAAAGGGGTGAACCTAGTATCATTAATAAATGGGATCGTTGTAAGTTAGCAATTCAATATGGTGTGGATTTAGTGGTTGAATTACCCTATCCCTTTGCTAGCCAAAGCGCTGATTTTTTTGCTCATGGAGCCATATCGTTATTAAAATATTTAGAAGTAAGACATTTGGTTTTCGGCAGTGAAACTGATGATATTAAGACGATTGAAACATTAGTTGATACACAATTAAATTATCCAGAATATGATACTTTAGTGGGCCTATATTTAAAATCAGGATTGAATTATCCTACCGCATTATCAAAAGCTTTAGTTGATTTAACTGGTAAAAAAATAGATTTACCTAATGATTTATTAGCTATTAGTTATATTAAAGAAATAAAAAAACAATATTGTCATATTGAAGCTCATTGTCTAAAGCGTATCAATGATTATCATGATGTAAAATTAAGCCCTGATACTAATATTACTAGTGCTACAAGTATTAGAAAAGCGTTAAAGGATCAAATTAATATAGAGACTTATGTTCCTCACGAGGTTTTACAATATTTACAAACAGAATTACATTTTATAGATGATTATTTACCTTTTTTAAAATATAAATTAGCTACAAGCCAAGATTTAAGTATCTATCAAGGAGTGGATGAAGGAATTGAGTATTGTCTTATAAAATATATTGATAAAATTGAAAGTTATGATGAATTGATTAAAAATATTAAAAGTAAAAGATATACCTATAATAAGCTTCAACGAATGCTTTGTCATATTTTATGCGGTTTTACTAAAGAAGAAGCTAATATGATGAAGGAGATTGCTTATATTAGAATCCTAGGTTTTTCAACTCAAGGGCAAAAATATTTAAACAGTATTAAAAAAAATATTAAAATACCTATCATAAGTAATTATTCTAAGTTAAAGCATCCTATGTTAGATTTAGAATTTCGCTCTACAAAAGTATATGCTGCATCCATAAAAGATGAAAAAAAGAAAAAGAAGCTTATTGAAGAAGAATTTAAACATCATCCGTAATAAAAATGTATAGATTGTTTTATTAACTATCATAATAAAAAAGAAAGGATGATCGATATGGATATTGATATTAGAAGTCATATAATTAATAATTTTAAGGGAGATGATTATGAAGCCTTAAAAAGCGCTATTGATATTAGTGTTAGTGAACAAGATGAAGAAACCCTACCAGGGATGGGAGTATTTATGGAAATTATTTGGCAGGATGCTGATGAGGATATGAAACAGAAAATATTAGATATTATTAAAAAGAGAGTAAATATGACCACCATTGATAATAAGGATAATAAATAAAAAAGAAACAATTTTGTTTCTTTTATTTATCTCTTAATATAGCTTGGTATTTAGTTTTCACGGTTTCAATAACTTTATTGAAAATTGTCATAACCTCTTCATCAGTTAGCGTTTTAGTGTAATCAACAAACTGTAACTTAAATGCTACTGATTTTTTATTGTTGGCTATATTTTCCCCTTTATAAACATCAAAAATATCTACTTGATTTAGAAGATGACCTGCGGCTCTTTTGATGGTCATCATAATATCACCAGCGGGAATATCTTGATCTACAATAAAGGCCATATCTTTTTCAATTCCGGGATATTTTGGCGCTTCGATAAATTTGAGTGGTCCACATTTTTTAATTAATTTTGTAAGTGATAACTCAAAGGCATAAACATTATCTTTACAAAGTTGAGGATGAATTCTACCAAATATTCCAATTTCTTGTTTATCCAATAATATTTTAGCACTTACTCCAGGGTGAAATGAGTCATCAGTATTTTTAATGAAACTATATCTGTTATTAAATCCCATATAATTTAAAATATCTTCAATAATTCCTTTAAGTAAGTAAAAATCTGTTTCTTGGCCATTATGCTGCCAACTATTATCTAAATAATTACCAGATAATAAACCACTTATTAAACTATCTTCTTCATAATTTTTATCATATGTCTTGCTAATTTCATAGATAAAGATATCATTTACTTTACGGGCTTTATTATATTGATAAACTTTCAATAAAGATGGTAATAATGAGATTCTAATAACACTTTTATCCATACTCATGGGATTAGGAAGTAAAATAGCTTCTTTGTGTTGATAGTTAAACATTTCTACATCTTCACGTGATACCAATGTATAAGTTTTAACTTCAGTTAAGCCTAATCTACGAAGTCGTTTTGAAATGGCTTTACGATATTTGACATCACCTATATATTGGCCACGCCTAATAGGAACATTTGGCAAAGTAGAATGTAAATTATGATAACCATATAACCTACCAATTTCTTCAGCAATATCATTTATATTAGGATCAATATCTAAACGTCTATTTGGTATTTGAACGATAAAAGATTCTTGATCTAATTGATAGCTAAAATCAAGCATATGAAGAACTTCTTCTATGTCTTTTTGACTAATATTAATACCCAAGATACGATTAATATCTTCTTTTTTAAAGCGTACAACTTTAGGTGTTTTATCAATAGTATCATGACAAACAGTATCTTTATAAATTTTAGCACCGGCATATTTTTCTAATAGATGACAGGCTCTAGCAATTGCCATATTGGTATATTCATAATTTAAACCTTTACCATAACGGATTGAGGCTTCACTTTTTAAATTTAAATTAGAGGAAGTATAACGAATACTAACGGCATCAAATATAGCACTTTCAATTAAAATGGTTTTACTATTTTGATCAACTTCAGTATTTTCACCACCCATTACACCAGCGATACAAACAGGTTTAGTGCCATCTGTTATGACGATATCACTTGCTTTTAATGATCGTAATTTACCATCTAGAGTAATTATTTCTTCATTATCTAGAGCATTTCGAACAACAATTTTATTACCCAGTTTATCTTTATCAAAGAAATGTAATGGTTGACCAAATTCTAACATAACGTAATTTGAAATATCAACGACATTATTAATTGGTCGCATACCTGCTGATATTAGTCGCTGTTTAATAAATTCTGGTGATTCTCCAATTTTTATATCAGTAACCATTTTGGCTAAATAGTAAGGACACTTATCTGTTTTGACTTGTAATTGAAATTCTTTCGTAATGGATTTGTCTATTTCCTGATAACTTAAATCCGGTAAAGTTACCTTTCTATTTAAGATAGCCGCTATTTCATAAGCAAAACCAATATGCGAATAACAATCATTATTACGATGTTTATGAACATCTAATTCATATAAAGTGTCTTCAACACCTAAATATTCTAGTGGATCTTCACCAATTGGAGCATCTTTCGCTAATTCACAAATACCTTTAGCGTAAGTGTCTTCATTTTTTTCTTCTAATCCTAATTCAAATAAAGCACACAACATACCATTTGATTCTACACCCCTAATTTTGCTCTTTTTAATAACAAAATTATCTTTTAAAATGGCCCCTGGTAAAGCTACAATAACCTTCATTTTTTCTTTGACATTAGACGCTCCACAAACAATTTGGTATAATTCATTACTGCCAATGTTTACTTGACAGATGTTTAAATGATCACTATCAGGATGTTTTTTTATAGTAATAATTTCACCGATTACTAAATTAGCAATTTTATTGGATACAATTTGTTCAATATTAATGCCAGCTTTAGTTATTTTAACTGCTAATTCATCTAAATCTTGGTCGCTTATATCAATATAATCTTTTACCCACTTTAAACTTATCATTACTATTCATCCTCCCATCTATCAAAATTTTGACTTTCTCTTAAATCGGGATTATAAAAAACGCGTAAATCTGAAATACCATACTTTAGCATAGCTAAACGTTCTGATCCAAAGCCAAAAGCAAAGCCACTCCATACATTAGGATCATAACCACTCATTTTCAATACATTAGGATGAACAATACCAGCACCAGCGACAGTTATCCAACCAGTTTTTTTACAGATATTACACCCTTCTTTTTGACAATTAAAACAGCTAATATCTACTTCAACTGATGGTTCTGTAAATTGATAATAACTTGGTCTAAATCTAGTCTCTACCTTATTACCAAATAGTTGTTTAACCACAATGTCAATAGTACCTTTTAAATCAGATAAACTAATATTTTTATCAATCAATAATCCCTCAATTTGCGTAAATTGATGTGAATGAGTAGCATCATCATCATCACGACGATAAGTTTTTCCAGGACAAATCATGCGAATAGGAACTTTACCTTCACCCTTTAACATTGTTCTAACTTGTACAGGTGATGTTTGACTACGAAGCAAAAGCTCTTCACCTTTAAGATAAAAAGTATCTTGAGCATCTCTGGCTGGATGGCCTTTAGGAATATTCAACATTTCAAAATTATATTTATCCTCTTCTATTTCAGGACCATCAATAACATCATATCCCATAGACATAAAAATTTCTTCTATTTCTTCTATTAATTTTTCCAAAATATGAGGAGATCCTTGGCGTATTTTAGTAGCTGGTAAACTGATATCTATCGCTTCTTTGGCTAATTTTTCATCTAATAAGCTTTTTTCTAATTTCTTTTTAGCAGTATCATAATTATTTTGGAAAACATTTTTTAATTCATTTATAGCTTTACCGAAGGTCTTTTTATCTTCATTAGCTACATTTTTTATTTCACTACTTAAATTAGTTATTAACCCCTTTTTGCCAAGATATTTTACTTTAAGTTCATTTAGGTATAATTCATTTTCTACTTTAATAAAATCTTGTTTAATAGAGTCTATTGTTTTTTTAATCATATCATCATAATTCATATTATCCTCCCAATATATAAAAAACACAGTTATTTCTAAGGACGAAATACCGTGTTACCACCTTAATTCATAGATAAAATCTATCTCAATTCTTAACGCGAATAACGCCTAAAATAGGAACTATAGGGTGAATTCATAAGTATTTCTCTTGATCCTTTCCACCAATGGGATCTCTCTAGTAAGATATTTTCTTATTACTATTTCCTAATAATGGTCTTTAACGACTTTAGTATAGCATATAATTACTTATTTTCCAATATTTTTATTTATAAAGTTAGTAATTCTTCTTCTTTATTTTTAAGTAAAGATTCTATTTTTTTATTATGTTCATTAACTAAATCTTGAATTTTTTCCATTTCTTTTTTTTCTTCGTCTTCTGGTAAATTTAAATTTTCTATTTCCTTATGAGCATCTTGTCTAATATTTCTAATGGCTATTTTAGCCTCTTCTGCTAAAGATTTAACTTGTTTTATTAACTCTTTACGTCTTTCTTCTGTTAAAACAGGAATAACTATCCTAATAGATTCCCCATCATTATTAGGTGTATAACCCAAATTAGACGCTAAAATGGCTTTTTCAATTTCACCCAAGCAACTTTTATCAAATGGTTTAATAACTAATTGTCTAGCCTCTGGAACAGATATAGTAGCTAATTGCTTTAAGGGAGTAGCTGTTCCATAATAAGATACTACTACCCCATCTAAACTTGATGGATTAGCACGCCCTGCTCTTACGGTTGTAAATTTTTTTTCTAAATTATCAAGAGCTTTATGCATTTTATCTGTAATATTTATCTCTATATTATTATTCATATTTTTATCTCCTTATCTTTAATTAATATATTTATTTTATGCCTTTTGTTTTTTATTATGATAGATATATATGATAAATAAGATTATAGTTACAATTAACATAGCAATACCACTATATAACAGTGAATGAGTAAGCGTAGATAATTGCTGTTCAATCAATATATATTGACTACCACTTTGTAGCAATCCTTTTAACATTGGACCAATTAGGCCAACAGTCAATAATAGAATAATCGTAGCAAGCGCTAAAGGCACAGCAACATAAAGCAACCATTTACCATGTTTTCTTTGTAATATTATGATAATAGTTAATAAAAACAACATACTTAATATACCAATAGTCTTTACGACAGTAACATTAATAAATAGCTCTATTAAACCATTGTTATCAATATGATCTAAATTAAAATTGTTTAATTCCTCGATAACAGGAGCAGAAGCATCTTTAACAAATTCTAAAAATAAATGTTGTTGATTATCATCTAAATGTATATTTTCATCATATTTTAATTCTATTATCATGTTATATAATAAATTTTCCCATTCTTCTGTAGTGATAATATCATTATTTATATGTTCTTGTCCGACATTATCATTAACTTTAATAAATATATCTTTTAATTTATCATTTAGCATGTCTAAATCTAAATATTCATCTACTACTTGCTTAGGTATATTTATTTGACTAGCTCCTGTATAAATTTTATCTCGCATAGTTTTAATTTTTTGGAGCATTATGGAATCTTTAACATCCATAGTATTTATATTTTCTAACACTTCACTTACTTCCATATCATCAATATAATCTAAAACGACGGATTTGGAACTAAGATGTTCAATATTAAAAAATATTATGTTATAGCACAATACAAAGAAAAATAAAATAGAGCAAAATATAGTTATTATATTTCTAACCACTTTCCCCATTTTTATCACCTCTATTATCATTCTAGCATAATTTTAAAGCTTTGCAAAGTAAAAAAAAAGACAATGTGTCTTTTTTAGCCATTAATTTGTTTCATAACTTCGCTAGCAAAATCTTCTTGTTTCTTTTCAATACCCTCACCTACAGCGAAGCGAACCATTTTAATGATTTTACCACCGTTATTTTTAACGTAATTACCAACTGATAAACTAGAATCCTTAACAAATACTTGTTCATCCAAACAAATTTCTTTATAAAATTTATTTAATCTTCCAGCAACCATTTTTTCAGCTATTTCAGCAGGTTTACCTTCATTGATAACTTGTTCTCTAATAATGTTTGATTCGTGTTCTAATAAATCTTGAGGTACATCTTCACGTGATACGCAAGTAGGATTCATGGCTGCTGTTTGCATAGCTACATCTTTAGCTACCTCTGTATTAGCACCTTCTAAAACAACGATAGTTCCAATTTTACCACCCATGTGTAAATATTCACCAAATACTTGATTATCTTCTTTTGTTAATTTTACAAAACGACGGAAACTTAACTTTTCACCGATTTTGGCAGTTAAAGCTACTAATTTATCACCAATACTCTCGTTATCAACTACAAGAGATAAAACGTCATCGTTAGTACTAAGTTCATCATGTTTTAAAATTTCAGTAGCAATCATCTTAACAAAATTTTGGAATTCTTCGTTTTTAGCTACAAAGTCTGTCTCACAATTTACTTCGACCATTACAGCATTATTTCCTTGACTAAGTGTTAAACATAATCCTTCAGCTGCAATACGACTTTCTTTTTTAGCGGCTTTACTAATACCTTTTTCTCTCAACCAATCAATAGCTTTATCGATATCACCAGCTGTTTCTTGTAAAGCTTTTTTACAATCTAACATCCCAGCCCCTGTTTTGTCTCTTAAGTCTTTAATATCACTTGCACTAAACATCAACATCATCCTTTCTATTATTTTTATTTTAAAGCGTCAATTAATTCATTTTTCTTTAATTTTGAGTAACCTTTAATACCTCTTTGTTTAGCGATTTCTTTTAATTCCACTAAAGTAAGTTTCTCTAAATCAACGTCTGCTTCTTTATTTTGAACTTCAACAACTTTTTCTTCTTCTTTGACAATTTCCTTTGGTTCACTAACTTCAGCAATTATTTCTTCTTTTGCTTCTTTAACAGGTTCTTTTTCGCTCTTTTTATCGTTTTTAACTTTATCTTCTTCTGTTAGATAATCATTTATAACATTACCGTTAACTTCCGCAATAGCATTAGCTAATACGCCAATAATAAGTTTAACAGATCTAACAGCATCATCGTTACCTGGAATAACGTAATCTACCATATCAGGATCACAATTAGTATCTACTATTCCAAAAACAGGAATATGTAAAATACGGGCTTCCTTAATAGCGATTTCCTCTTTACGAGGATCAACGATAATCATTGCTTCAGGAATCTTTTTCATATCACGTATACCACGTAGATATTTATTTAACTTATCATATTCTTTTTTAATTTGAATTACTTCTTTTTTAGGAAGTAGTTCAAATGTACCATCTTGTTCCATCTTTTCAATTTCTTCTAAGCGTTTAACCCTAGAACGAATTGTTTTAAAATTAGTAAGAGTTCCCCCTAACCAACGTTCATTAACAAAATACATTTCTGTTCTTAAAGCTTCTTCTTCAGCAGCTTCTTGAGCTTGTTTTTTAGTTCCTACGAATAAGAACTTACCACCATTTTCAGCAATTTCTTTTATTGCTGCATAAGCTTCCTCGATTTTTTTGGAAGTTTTTTGTAAATCAATAATATAAATGTCATCTCTAGTAGTATAGATGTATTCCTTCATTTTAGGATTCCATCTTCTTTTTTGATGTCCAAAATGAACACCAGCTTCTAATAAATAATTCATTGATACGACTGCCATATCTTTTTCTCCTTTTCGTTTTATTATCTTCTATTCATTTCTAAAATTTTTCACCAATATTGGCACTAGAAAAATAAATTCATGAATATGTTTATTTTAAAGCAGCAATTAAATCTGCTTTTTTCATTGTTGAGATACCTTCAATACCTTTTTCTTTAGCCATTTCTTTTAATTTAGCTACAGTTAATTTTGATAAATCGACATTATCACTTTTTTCTTCAACTACTTTAGTCTCTTTTGTAGTGTCTTTATCTTTAGTAGTAGAATTTACACTAACACCTTTAGTAGTAATTTCTACTTTAGTAATTTTACCCTCTTTACCATCTTTAGCTACTTTAACAAGTTCTTCAAAACTTTTCATATCATTGATAGCTATTTCACTTAACATTTTACGGTTAATATCTACTCCGGCCTTATGAAGTCCTTCCATAAATCTAGAATAGCTGATACCACATGTTCTACATGCAGCATTAATACGGGTTATCCATAATTTTCTAAAATCACGCTTTTTATTTTTACGATCACGGTATGCATATTGTCCAGAATGCATTAATTGTTCTTTGGCTGTTTTATATAAACGATGTTTACTACCAAAATATCCTTTTGCTTCTTTCAATACTTTTTTATGACGCGCCTTAGTTGTAGCGCCATTTTTTACTCTTGCCATTGTTATTCCTCCTCTTCCTTTTTAAATAATGTTTTTTAAACGGTTTTTATCTGCACTACTTAGGGCAGATCCTTTACGATTCTTACGATTTATTTTGCTTGATTTACTACCAGTGTTATGACGACTACCAGGGCGCCCAATACTAATAGAACCACCTTTTCTAACTTTAAGCACTTTTTTAGTTCCTTTATGACTTTTAATTTTTGGCATATTATTTCCTCCTTTTATTTTTCTTTTTTTGGTGTTAACAACATAATCATAACTCTACCATCAAGCTTGGGTTGTTGTTCGATTTCAGCATAATCACTTAAACGAGAGGCAAAGCGAATTAAAACATCACGTCCTAAATCAGTATGAGCCATTTGGCGACCTTTAAAACGTATAGATAATTTTATCTTATCACCTTTTTGTAAGTACTTGATTACATTACGTAATTTCGTTTCAAAATCACCAACATCGATAACAGGAGATAGTCGAAATTCTTTTAATTCAGCCATATTAGCCCTCTGCTTTTTCAACTGTTCCTTTTCTTTTTTAGCTTTTTCATAACGAAATTTGTTATAATCCATTACTTTACAAACTGGTGGAGTTCCATTAGGATTAATCAAAACTAAATCTAAGCCAGCATAGCTTGATAAAGTTAAAGCATCCTGAATGGTTCTTACGCCTACTTGCTCACCTGTTGGACCTATTACTAAAACTTCCTTTGCTTTTATTTCTTCGTTGATTAACATTGTCTTACCCTTATTAGCGATAATTAGCACCTCCAAATATAAAAAAGTGAATACATCTGTATCCACTGTAAAGCATAATTAAACTAAAATCAGTATAATCGGCTTTTTACCTATCACCTACGGTAATCAGGTGGATGCGGATACATCGCTTTCCTTTTTCATTTATATGTATGATTATATAAATAATTTCCTATTTTGTCAATAATTTTCTTATTTTTTATGATATGTACTTGATTTATAGCTGAATTTTTTCTTGAACATAGGGTATGATTTCATCTATTGATAAAGTGATTTGTTCCATAGTATCTCTATTGCGAAGAGTTACTTTATTTTCTTTTAGTGTTGTATCATCAATAGTAACACAGAACGGTGTTCCAATGGCATCTTGTCTACGATATCTTTTACCAATGCTTCCTGCTTCATCATAACTAACTGGGAAAGCTTTGGTTAATATTTTATAAATTTCATGGGCTTTAGTACTATGATATTTTTTAATCAATGGTAAAACAGCTACTTTATAAGGAGCAAGGAACGGATGAAAATGCATTACTTCACGTGTTTCACCATTTTCTAAAGTCTCTTCACTATAACATTGGTCAAGTAACGCTAAAACCAAGCGATCACATCCAACAGTTGACTCAATAATATAAGGAATATATTTTTCATTGGTTTCGGGATCTTGATACATTTGACTTTCTTTAGAATATTCTTGATGACGAGATAAATCGTAATTAGTTCTATTGTGTGTTCCGTTAATTTCACCCCAACCAAAGTTAAATTGATATTCAATATCGCAAGCTTCTTTGGCATAATGAGCTAGTTTTTCATGATCATGATAACGTAGTTTTTCTTCCTTAAGTCCTATATCTATAAAAAATTGTCTAGCATATTCTTTAAAATACGCATATAGCTCACTATCCATACCTTCCTTACAAAAAGTTTGATACTCCATTTGTTCAAATTCAATAGTTCTAAAGGTAAAATTTCCTGGTGTAATCTCATTACGGAAGGCTTTACCAATTTGCCCGATACTAAAAGGTAATTTAGATCGCATTGATCGTTGAACATTCAAAAAATTAACATACTCACCTTGAGCATTTTCAGGTCGCAAATAAATTTTGCTTTTAGCATCTTCAGTAACACCTCGATGGGTTTCAAACATCAAATTAAATTGTCTAATATCTGTAAAATCGCTAGCGTTACAATTAGGACATGGAACCCTATGTTCACTGATATAGGAAAGCATTTCTTCTTGACTCATACCATCAGCTTTAGCTGTAGGATCAAAATCATCGATTAAGTTGTCTGCTCTATATCTTTTTTTACAATGTTTACAATCGATAAGGGGATCTGAAAAACTTTGAACATGGCCTGATGCTTCCCAAACTTTTGGATGCATTAAAATAGCAGCATCAACTTCAAAAGCATTTTCTCTTTCAACAATAAAACGCTTCCTCCAAGCATCTTTGACATTGTTT
This sequence comes from uncultured Bacilli bacterium, assembly GCA_947632325.1. GTDB lineage: Bacteria > Bacillota_I > Bacilli_A > RF39 > UBA660 > CANPXY01. The sequence goes on along the minus strand of CANROU010000004.1, from coordinate 28,586 downwards.
TTAATACGGGCTCCTAAAGGACCATAATCCCATGTATTAGCAAGACCTCCATAAATTTCGCTTCCTTGAAAGATAAAACCATATTGCTTACAATAATTGACTAGTTTTTCCATTGTTAAATTTCCCATAATATTAAACCTCCACTTTTAGTTCTTTGGTAATATAATCAAGCAAAGTAGTACTTTTACTAATTACTTTAAATTGCTTTATATCTTTATTGTTTATAAATCCCTGTTCTTCTAAATTATTTAACCAATTTATAAATTCATCATAATAGTGATTATAATTAAACAAAATAATTGGTTTAGACGAATTACAAGTACGTTTTTCTTCTAATATACTTAAAAATTCCATTATAGTCCCAATACCACCAGGTAAAATTAAAAAAACATCACTATGCCAAAAAATAGATTTTGTTTTTTCAAAAGTATTTTCGCAAACCATAGTAATTTCGCTAGGCATCATTTCAGCTTCTTCTTGATATTTAGTAGAAACAATCGTCATTATTCTTTTTTGATACTTTTGAAATATATTTCTAATTTCCCCCATGATGCCACCTTTGACACCACCGATAATCAAATCATAATCAACATCTATTTTCGCAAGAGAAACAGCCACATTCATAATATCTAAATTTATATCTTCATCACACTCATCACTGCTAGAACAACCAATAAATAGTTTCATAATTAGACTCCTTTCGCTACTGTTATTGTAATCAATTATGCCCTATTCGTCAATTTTTTGGTGTTATTTTATTAAGATTATGTAAGAATTTTTTGCTTTTTAAATATAGTCCAGTATATCTTTCGTAATATTCATCTATAAATTCATCTATAATGCGCATTATATCATCTTTAATTGATAATTTACTGATTTTAGCTATATCAACATAGTAAAACATTCTTAAAAAGGAAATAACATCACTATTAACTATTTTTTCGTTGCTATAACAGTTTTGACAAACAAAACCACCAGCACTACTACTTAGAGTAATAATTTTTTTTGTATTTCCGCAATAGGCACAACCATCTAGCATTGGTTTAACGCCTAAATAATCTAACATTTTAAGTTCTACTATATTGGTTAAAATACGAGGAGAAAAATTTTCTTCCATCTTGATTAAGGCATTAGAAAAAACATCATAAATGCTACCATCACTAGTTTGATTTGATACTTGATCAACTAATTCACATAAATAAGCAGCGTAACTTATTTTAGTTAAATCACTACGAAGATTTATAAAACTATTTTTAACATCCACACTAATTAGAGTTGATAAGCCATTTTCTTTATAATAAATATAAAAAGAACCATAGACAAGCTTTCCACTTACTCCCCGTAATTTACTTTTAAGGGAGCGACAACCTTTGGATAAAACACCAATTTTGCCATGCTCCTTAGTTAAGATACGTAAGATTTTACTTGATTCACTATAGTTCATTTCATTTAATACAATACCTTCTACACATTCTATTTTCATATGTCACTTCTTTTCTTTAATGCTTTGTCTTAGTAAATAATATTTAATATCACCAGTTTCTTTAAATAATTTCCATAAAATATCATCCATATTTTCACCTCTATTAATATAGTGAAAATAAAATGGTCTTTTTATTCATCAATTTCTTTTAAACCAAGTTCTAGTAAATATCTTTCTTTATTACGCCAATTTTTAATTGTTTTAACATGTGTGGTTAAATAAACTTTTTTATGTAATAATTGTTCAATATCTCGTCTAGCTTCAATGCCAATCGTTTTTAAAAGTTGTCCTTTCTTACCAATAATAATTTTTTTAATATTGTCTCTATCTACAACAATTAAAACTTGAATATTAACTATATTATCTTCTTCTTCATAATTTTCTACTATACAAGTTACTGTGTGTGGTATTTCATCTTTAGTTAATTTTAATATTTTTTCTCTAACTAATTCAGAAATCATAAAACGAACAGATACATTAGTTAATTCATCATCTTGATAAAATGGTTCACCATCTTTTAGATATTTTTTAATACTTTCTAATAAATCTTTAATATTATCTTGTTTTAGAGCTGATAAAGGAATTATTTCCGCAAAAGGATAAAGATCTTTTAAATCATTAATAATGGTTAATATTTGAGTTTTATCTTTTATTTCATCTATTTTATTTAATAAAAGAAAAATAGGAATATTTTGATCTTTTAGATGATTTAAAATATAATTATCACCTTTACCAAAGCCTTGATAAGCATCAATTAAAAATAAAATGATATCTACGCCTAAAATATTTTGATAAGCTTTTTTATTCAATAAATTACCTAGTTTATTAACGGGTTTATGAATACCTGGAGTATCCACAAAAACAATTTGGGAATCACTATCATGATAAATTCCTTGTATTACATTTCTAGTTGTACCACTAACATTAGATGTGATAACTAATTTAGTATTTAAAATAGTATTTAGTAAAGTACTTTTACCAACATTAGGACGACCAACAATACTAACAATGCCACATTTTTTCTTTGTCATTTTTATCCTCCAATAAGGGATATAAAGAAAGCATAAAAGCGTGGGAAAAAGATTATAGCTCCCACAATAAAGGCAACTACCGATAAAATAAACACTGCGGCACTAGCTGTATCCTTAGCTATCTTAGCTAGAGGATGAATATCTGGCATGACCATGTCCACGACCGCTTCAATAGCTGTATTTAACAATTCTGCTCCCATGACAAAACCGAACATACTAACACAAAATAACCATTCCATAGTACTAATTTTAAAAATAATACCAAAGATAATAACTAATATAGTGATTACTCCATGTATTATCATACTTTGTTCGTTTAAATAAGCATATTTTAATCCTTCGATTGAATAACCAAAACTATCAATAAAACGTCTAAATCCCAAGCGTTTTTTTCTACCTTTGAATGCCATATTTACTTAATACCTCCTCTTGTTTTGAAAACATTATTTCCTCATCTTCTTTATTTTGATGATCATATCCTAACAAATGATAAAAACCATGAATACTTAAAAAACACAACTCTCTTTTAAGAGAATGTTTGTATTCTTCAGCTTGTTGTTTGGCTTTATCAATAGAAATATAAATATCACCTAATAATCTTCTAGAGGAATCAATTGGGAAACTATTCTCATCTTCTAATGCAAAAGTAATTACATCAGTAACTTTATTTATTTTTCGATAATCCCGATTTAATTTTTGAATGATATCATCATCTACTATTATAACACTAAATTCAATATTTTTTAATTTTTCTTTTTTACTAGCATATTTTAGTATATGTTTAACAGTAGATAACAGGCTTTGTAATGGTTCAGTTGTCTCATTAAAAATAGTAATTTTATTCATATATTTAAACTCCTTAAATTAATAATAAAATAGTACTTATTAATATAATACAAGCCAAAATATTCAACACCCAATCGTGTTTAAATAATTTAGTAAATTGATTAACGATCGTCTTAAGGAAGCTATAAAAGATAAAACCAATATAACCTCCTAATAAATTAAGTAAAATATCATCAACATCAAAAACTCTGCCTATCATTAATTGCATTAATTCAATTGATAAAGAAGCAATTAAAGTTAAAATTAAAATAGCTGACGGTTTATTTATTTTTAGATAATAACTACAGAAAAAACCATAAGGTAAAAAAAGAATCATATTGCCGACAATATTTTTCATGAACAAATAACTACCAAATTCATAACGAGTAATTTCCCTAAAGGGAATAAAATTGTTAGTAGAAAAACGTGCGACATCTTGAAAAGTAACAACTTGAAATAAACATAAAATATAAATAGCAAAACTTAACATTATAACTTCTTTATATAAAACAAATGGTAATTTATTTTTATATAAATAAACTAGGCGCAAGGAAATTACTATAGCCAAAGGAAAACATAAGGTAGGCATAGATAATACTAAAAACTTTTGTAAAGTAGCACTTAATGATGTCATCATAATGTCACCTCAATTTCTTGCTTCTTCGCTGTCCTTTGCTAATTGAGTCAAATCTATTTCTTTGAAATCCGTAATATCCTCTTCTACTTTAAAAAAGATATCTAGTATTATTTTACTATCTTTTCGGGTTATTTTCAAAGTTTTTTCCAAAATAATTTTATCATTGACACCTAATGTTTTTAATAATTTTTCACTAGCTAATTGTAAGGCTTTTTTAATTGCTGTATCTTCAGTATACACTTCATCTTTTACCAATGCTTCTTGCCTTGTGACTTTTTTCAAAGAAAGTGGTAATAAATTATTTTTAATAATTGGTGTATCAATATCTTTATAATTCTTATAAGGATGAAAATCAAATAAACTAATATCATGGGTTAAAAAAGAAATTTTAAGAATATTTTTACTTTTACCAGTTAGAGTTTGCTCATAATAATTTAAAGGCATTTCCACATTGATTTTATACCATGTCTCAGCCATCACTGTTCCCGTTGCTACTACAGTAGTCATTACAGTATCTTGATTTTTAATAATGCCGGTAATAATAACATCACCTTTTTTAACATAATCATTAACTTGCTTAGTAATACTACCCGTTTTAGCATCAATTTTGGTGATGATACCGTCTTTTTTAGCTACAATATCTTGGGGCTTACCTTCTTTAGTTTCCTCATTATATTTCCTGGGTTCAACTCTTACAATATATTTGGTACCAATTCTTTCTATTTCCATCCATTCAATCTTATCTTTATGTTTAGTTAAAATATCCTTAACAATAGCTTCTTGTTTTTTAAATCCTACTTGCAAATGGAATGGAGTTATGCCATATTCTTTTAATTCCTCAGTAAGAAAGGAACGTAAACTAGGATCATTATGAACAATTTCTACTTTAAATATTAAATGACTGAGCATTACCAATAATAAAAAACCAATTAAACCAGAAATGAGTAATAAATAATATTTTTTTAAATGATGGATAAGGGCAATAATACCATGGCGATTTACAATAGTAATTTTATAACTAGTTTTAATTTTTTTTATTTTTTCATAACTAGAAGAACTTACTTCAATGATGTAACCTTTATCTATTTTCTCTATTAACCATAGCTCTATATGTAATGTGTAGAGCATTTTAAGAAATTGTTCGGGATTTTTACCAACAATCTTTAAACGATAGGTATTATTTTTCATTGGACTTCATCTCTATCTGTGAAATTTTACCATAAATTAACATTTCTTCATCCAATAAACGACTAACTCGTAAGTTATTACCCTTAATTACTATTACGCCATCATTATATTCGATACTAATTCTCTCATCCTCTAATATTAAAATTTTTTGATAATTAACAATATGAATACGATTGGTAAAACACGTAAATCTAAATTCTTTTTCTTGTATATAATCTACTAATTGTCGAATCATATTATCACCTTATAAAGAATATGAAAAAAATTAGATAAATATTATCTTTCAAGATTAAATAGTATTAATCAATCAAAAAAGAAAGAGCTAATCTCTTTCTCTCATACGATTTCTTTTACGAGAATTTTTTATTCCTTCTTTCTTCGCATTTCTTCTGCGAACTCCTGGTTTATCATAACATTCTCTTTTTTTGCATTCAGAAGGGACACCATCTCTAGCAACTTTTTGCTTAAATCGTTTCCAAGCAACGTCCAAATTTCCATTTCGAACAGTTTCCCGTGTCATTGTCTATCCCTCCCTTCGCATTTCTTAAAATTGATTATAACACATTATTTATAAGTATTACAACAAAAAAATACAATTTTTTATCTTTTGAGAGATTTTAAGTGTTATATTATTTTATTTCGATATTAATCTTATCGATATTTATGCATAACATTATATGATATATTGGCATAAATGACTCTTATTTTATAAAATATTATTAACGAAAAGGACATATTTGATGACTATGAATACGTCTAAGAGAAGAACCAAGTTGTTCACCAAAATTAAAAATAGTTTCTAAAATACTATTAAAGGCATTAATAATAGTACCGCTTATACTACCTCCTCCTGAGATACTAGTTAGTTTATCTTCTTCTATTAATTCCATATTAATCTGCACAGCTTCGAGGATGTACGATGCCTTCAATTATGCCACTAACAAATGTAATAATGGCCGTAATTCCTGCGATAGCCCAAGCAGATACACCTCCTCCCGTAATAATTTGCATTTGATCATCTTTAATATTTTGCATTATCATTCCTCCTTTATAATAGTTTTAATTATTTGTAATAAATTTACTTCTTCTATAGGTATTATCATTGTAAATGTATTATGCTCTCTTCTTATGTTATCTTCTATTGGAATATCTAAAATAACTTGTTTATAAATAATATTGTCATTAACTGATATATCACTGGTAATTTCTAAAATTTGATAAGAATATGTCTTACGATTAATTATTATTTCATGATGTGTACTTAGGTGTTCTAATACTTTAAGTGGTACAACACAAATAATATTATCATCTTCCACCATCCCCACTATCTCATCATATACTTTAACTTTTCCCTTTAAGATAATTAGTGATAAAAAGGAACTTATACATAAAAATAACACTATAAACATCAAATAATGTTTTTTAATAAATGGATAATAAAAATTTTGATCAGCAAACACATTTTCCCTCTTTGATTACTACTTTTTGCTTAAATAAATCTTGATTGTGATCACGATGTGATACTACAATGACGCTTTTACTTTCTAAATAATTAAATAAATCTTTTAATATTTCCCTTTCTAATGCAACATCTATCTGGTTAAAAGCTTCATCAAAAATATAGATAGCACTATCTCGTAAAATAGTTCTAGCCAAAACAATACGCTGTTTTTCGCCACCGCTTAAATTAAACCCATTTTCCTCTAGCATTTGATCATATCCTAAGATCTTATCTTTTATAATTTCATCAACACGACAAATATGACATACTTTTAAGAACAGATTATAATCTACCTCATTAAATAAAACAATATTATTATATATGGTATCCGTGAAACAAATTTCATTTTGTGAAACGTAACTAATGTGATTACGAATGGTAGATAACGATAATTGATTAATATCGATATCATCTAAATAAATCATGTTATTATTTATAGGATAATATTTCATCAAAAGTTTAACTAATGTACTTTTTCCACTGCCACTAGGGCCATATATAACTAATTTGGCCTGTGATGGTATATTAATAGTAATATCTTCTAACAAAGGTAAATGTTCTTGATAGCGAAAGCATAAATTAGTGATGTTAATTTTGCCTGTTAAATTTTCTAAACATCTATTACGAGGATAATCAAATATTTCCTTTTTATTATCAAATAAATCAGTTATACGCCTAATAATTACCTTTATAGTAGGTATATTGATGATAAATGAAAAAATTGTTTGTAGAGGTTGGCTGAAATAATAATAAAAAGTTTGAAAGCAAATTAAATTAGCTAAAGACAGTCGTTTTTCTATCACTAAATAACTACCTCTCCATAACAAAAGAATAAAACCAAATTGTAGAAGATGTTCTTTAATATAATTTAAAACTAATAATAAGAAATGTAGTTGATAATCCTTATGTAGGAAATGCCAATGACAACGATCTATTTTTTCGATAGTAGCTTCTTCTAAATGCAATCCTTTGATTGTTTCTACTCCATTAATAGACTCGATCATTAATGACTGTAGCTTAATTTTATCTTCACTAGTAGTATCAATTAATTCTTTAATTGGATTATTCAGCAAAAAAAACAAAGCAAATCCTAAAAAGCCAAAAAGAAAACTAAATAATGCCAATGAAGCATTTAAATAATATAAAAATATAAAGATAGCAATGACTTGAAAAAGATCGATAAAAACAAACCCTAAAAGTTGCATTAAAAAGTTTTGTAGTTGTTCACATTCATTTATACGGCTTATGATTTCCCCAGTTGTTCTGTTTTTATAATAGGAATAAGGAAGGGTAATAATTTGTTGTGTAATTAATTGCATAAAGTGATGGCTAAAATTGTGGTTTAATAATTTTAATAAATGTTCTCTAGCAAAATTAAATAATAGTTGTAATGATATTAATGTCGTGGTGAAAACACTAATAATAGTAGCATTCTTATATGATCCAGTTGAAAGAACATATTCTAGTAAAAATTTAAAGTCGAAACCTACTATTATATGAAGAATTGTATAAAGTCCAGATAAGATAACAATAATAAAAATTGATAATTTATATGTTCCAAGAAAGCGTACAATAATATTTCTAATTAGATGATTGCTATTAATTGATGGTAAAATAGTTAAGGGCTTCAAATATAAATATTGATTGGTTGATATTTTTTTAAATTCAGTAAAAGTAATTTTACGTTTTCCCTGAGCTGGATCAAATATAATAAGTGTTTGTCGATAAAAATTAATTTCGTCAATCACAATAAAATGTTGATAACGATTATCGATTATGACATGAGCAATACAGGGTAACATAAAACTATCTAGTTTTTCTAATTCTCCTTTCACTCCTCGACCTTGAAACCCAATTTTTTTAGCTGCTTGTAACAGATTATAAAAATTAACGCCATCAGTAGTAGTATGTGTTAAATTACGCAGATATTCTTTACTGACATTACCTTTATAATGCCTAATAATAGCTAATAAACAACACACTCCACAATCTTTGGGACCATCTTGCAGGGCATTTGATCCTCTAGACAACAAACTTACACCTCCCTATTTCTATTATTCGCAATCAATAGGAAAGTCCTGTTATATTTATTTAAATTTTTTAATAGTTTCGTTATAAACTTTTAGCATTTGACAAGCAATATATTTAGGTTGATATTTTTGTAAGACATATTTACGAGCGTTAGAAGTTAAAGTTTTAGTAATAGTAATATTTTGATAAAGCCTTATGATATGTCTAGCTAAACTACGATAATCTTGTGCTTGATACCATAAAACATAATCGTTGTTATCCAAGGCCTCTAAATATCTACTATTATTGGCTACAATCATAGGTAAACAACATAATTGGGGTTCCAAAAGATAGTCTAAGTTAATAGGAGTTAATGAAGAAGCTATACCTATTTGAGCTTCATTATAAATAGTATTTAAATTTAATGGCGGTATTTCACCTAAAAAAACTATTTGTTTATGATATTGGGAATCAATATAATTTTTAATTTTAGTAGATACTTTGATATGTTCAGTCTCATCAAAGCTATCCTTTCCTACAAAGCAAAAACTAATTTCACGATCATTTAACTGTTTTAAAACTAAATTGATAGCCTTAGCTAAAATATAAACACCACCATCTTTATTTAATGGACCACAGTGCAAAATCATCTTTGAATGATGCCTTATAGAAGTAGGATAAAAATTATTATTATCAATGGGATCCATGATAATTTCACTATTATGAACAGAAAAAGTATTTGTTGCAGCAATAATTTTATCATATCGTTTACAGCTTTCTTCATACCAATAGGTTAATTGTCGTTTTATATTAGTAGTAGCGGTTTTCTTTAACAAATAATCTATAGGAAAATGTTGTTTACCTATAACTGGCACTTGCCTATTTTTAAGATAAAAATAACCTAATGAATCATGAGTAGCAATCTCAATAATATCAATTTCTCCTAAGGCGACTAATTCTTCTATTTTAATCATAATTTTTTTTCTAAATATGATATTATCTTTAACTTTATCTGGTGAAGGTTTTACATTAATTCCAATTATATGAACACCATTTTCATAGTAATCCTCTGTTTGAGTACTACTTCTAATCCATACTATTTGATGTCCTAAAGCAAATAAAGCCATGGATAAAAGCTTATAATACTTTTTTAATGATATTTCCATTGGCTCTATTAAGTTATCTTGTATGAAACATATCTTCATATTCAACCTCTTATTACTTTCCTTTTGCCCCATATTATACACTATCTGTAGTTTTCTGTTTGTCGAATTTTGTCGAAAAAAAACAAAAAGTTTCCTTTTTTTTGTTCTAAAAAACAAAGTATTATTACTTTGTTTATTTAGTGTTATCAAACATTAAACCTTTATAATATTTCCACGCTAAAATTCTAAATACTGCTCTATTAAGCGTAGATTCCTTTATACTACCAGAGTTTAAGGCTTCTTTTATTTCTTTAATACTATTAGGATAATCCGTAGTAATTATTAAATCATTACCCGCTAGTAGTCCTAGTTTAGCTAAGGATTGATTATTATCTTCATTATCTAAAGCTGCCATAGCAATATCATCTGTCATAATAATTCCAGTAAAAGATAATGAATCGCGTAAAAAGTTATGAATATTTGTAGATAAAGATGCTGGCATATTTTCATCAAAGAATTTTAATATTTGGTGTCCAACTAAAACAGCTTCAGCTTTTTCTTCAATTCCTGCTTTGAAAGGTGGTAAATCATTTGCTTCCCAATCTTCATAACTTCGTTCATCGACCGAACTACCAACATGAGTATCTAAATTATTACCATATCCTGGGAAATGTTTTAAAGTATACGAAACTTTCCCTTCCTTACTAGCTTTGATGACTGTTTTAGCATATTCGCTAGTAATATCTTGATTTTCACCAATAGTTCTTTTATAAATATAATCATCTTCGTTAGTAGAAACATCAACCACTGGTGCTAAATTTAAATTAAGTTTTAAGGAATCTAAAAGTTTACTTTTAGCAATTGTATCATTATAAATCAAAGGGAATCCTCCTGCTAAATATAACTCACGAGGTGATTTAAAAGGACTAGCAGCTAAATTAGGGTTACTACTAACTCTAATGACAGTACCTCCTTCTTCATCCACGGCCATCAATAAAGGAATACCACTTTGTTGTTGTAAATTCCCTAATTCTGTTTGAACTTCTTCAACAGATTTGTTTTGAAAATCTTTACGAAAAAATAAGTATCCTCCAAAGTGATATTTTTGTAATTCTTGTAGGGCATTACTGCCAGGGTATGCCACTAAAAATATTTGGCCTATTTTTTCATCTAGCGATAAAGTTAACAATTTTTTATACGCTAAGGTGTAATAATCTTTAAATAAACCATTATCCAAATAATTAAGTGGTATCCCATCAGCATTTTTAGCAATATTATTTAATTTTAAATCAGTGATAGACACGTCTTGTACTTGTTTATCTTGATCTAATGATCCTGTATAATAAATTATTACATCATCATGATTAGACCAATTATTTTGATCACTTAAAAAGGTATAAATGATGTTGTTTTGATCTTGAACTATTAATTTATCATCATTCCACGATAAAATAGTTGCCTGCAATTTATTAACATTATCTTTAGACTCTTGTTTAGTTTTTTTATCAGGCCATACTAGAAAAACAACTACTATACTTATAAGTATTCCTGTTATTAATAACCACCCTTTATGTCGCATACTATCCACCCCTAATAAATTTATATTTTAAATAATGACATCTACTTATTTTTATAACCATTATTAATAATATCCTAATTAAGTATTACTATACATAAATCATATTTAAAAACAAACTATTCTTATTATTTTTTGATTAAGGTCTTATTATTTGTTTTATATAAACTACCTGCGATATATTTTTTCTTTACATATTGAAAAGTTTCCAACATAAGAGGAATATCATTATCATTAATATAAGCAATAACATTATCAACTACTTGATCATCAAAAGTAATATCTTTAAGAGTTTTCTCTTTATTTTGTTCAACAACTTCTATAACATGCTTAAAATCTCTCATATCATCTGGTGAATGATGACCATAAACATGTGATTTACAAATATTCATATACTGCATGATAATAAGGTTAGCTCTCGTATTATTAGCCCATGTAAAATCATTAACAGTATTGGAAAAATCATTATAATTATAGATAGGCACGCATGCATCTTTCATATGTTCAGCATTAGCTATTGGAACATCAGGATATTTAAAAGGTATATTTTTCCAAAATTCTAGTAGTGAAAAAGGTGTACCATCCTTTAAATAACCTGTTAATATACCATTAATTATATTATCAAGTTTTGCCATTTTTTCTAATTTTGATTGTTGTACCATTATTTTATCTCCCCCTATATACAATATATATTATTTTAAAATGGCGTCCCCGAGTGGATTCGAACCACCGACACCAATCTTAGGAGGATTGTGCTCTATCCAACTGAGCTACGAGGACACATGTTCATTTTACCATAATATCGTCCATTTTACCACATTTATCTTTAATAATAAAACAATTCAACCATTTTTTTTGATATTTTAACGCTATAAAACTGATGATCGCTATAAGAAAAGCGCCATAACAGTCCGCAAGTAAGTCATGCATTGTATCAATCAAAGCCATCCTTCCTATTAAATTAATACCATTATTACTAATAAATTTTTGCATATTAACTCCATATAAACCATCGATAATAAATTCATATATTTCCCATATGACACCAGCTGTAATAGATGTCATAAAAACAAAAACACTACCGAGTAAAGCTTTATTTTTAGATACACTCATGATAAAAAATGATAAACCAATAATACCTATCAATATTCCACTTATAAAATGAAATAATATATCCCACCAAGTAAATAGCAAATAATATTGTCTTACTTCACCTAAAAAAATAGAACCATAGAGAAAAATAGCAAATAATAAATATAGGCAATCCGGTATAGTTAAATGATATAATTTTTCTAAAATCTTTGGTAATATAATGGCAATAATACCTAATATAGTTTGAATTAAAATTAAATATAATTTATTGTTCATGGCTACATCTAATTTAACTACTTCTTCTGATACAGTCATAATATGATATAAAGTAATTAAAAAGGTCCCTAAGAAACGACAAAAAATATAAAAAATAATACCATATGACAATATTTTTTTCATACTTGCTCCTTTATATAAGAGTATTCAAAAAAATAATTTCTAGACAAAGAAAAACATTCTTATTTAAGAATGTTTAATAAAACTAAAAATAAGAAATTAAGTCCTGTCGATAATTGTCTACTAGTAGTAGAAATACGTTCATATATGCTAGCTACATTATCTACAATATCTACTATCCATGATTCCAAATACTTTGGTGGTACCATAGTAACTGGAAACATATGATTTTTAATTATATCTTGTTCAATAATAGATAAATTAAAATATTTTAACGATTCATCTAAGGCATACTTAGGGTGATGAACTAAAGTAGCTATTTTATTTTCCTTTGGTGTTTCTATAAAAAAATCATGCAGCAATCCACCTCTTGCCGAAGCATAATAGTCTAATTTAAATATTTTGCAAATCTTGTATGAATAATAAGAAACTCTAACTAAATGATCAAAACGATTAACACCATGATGGACAATGTTTTTTGTTTTAGTAAAATCTTCTATTTCTAAAATAGGAGCAATAATAGAATAAAACATGTTGTCATGATATTTTATATTAAAATTCATTATTTCACCTCATAATTACAATACATCATATAACATTTTATTAATTTTGAGCATAAAAATATCCTAATTTAAGAATCATTCCACGCCAATATTATACAGTCTATCACAATCTAAATCATTTATCAAGTAAATACCTAGTAAAAAAATTACTTAACATAGTCAAGTAATTTTATTTTTCATTGACAATAGCTACTCGTTTATGAAAATGAGTATTCATAATTTCGTTACCAGCGTCTTGATCGATCCAAAATTTTATGCTATAAATAGCTTTTCCCTGTGGTTGTAATGTATCAACGTAAAGATCCCCATCTAATGATATATTGCGTATTGGTGTAGTTATATCATTATTCTTGCTAAGGATATAACGTAAATAATTATTGTCAAGTGATTTACATTTTTCATTAGCAATAGTTAAATAATCGTCGACGAAAGCAATAGTAAATGTTTTGACTGTATTACTATGATTAGTAATTTGAAATTCATAAGGACTGATACTACTACCTACTTCATCACTAACCGGATAAGCGTTCTCTAAATGAATACCTTCGGTTAAATCCACAAATTCTAATTGATTGGTTTTCATATTATTCATCGCCATAGCAGCATTATTTTGACTAAAACTCTTTCTAGTTGGACTAAACCATATCCAAGTTGCAAACACTAAAAATAAAGAAGTCGTAATAATAGAGATAATACGCATAATTATTTCTTTTTTAACACTTTTTTCCATAACAATTCCCCCTTCATAATTATTATGAGCTACTAGCGTCTTTTCATGCGACATATTATATCATATTAACTGTTTTTAGTCAAATGATTTTAGCAGATTATCCAATTCTTCCTTATCTTCATCACTAAGTTGTTCTTGTCTATTTTCTTTATCAAACCATAATGGTACTTTCTCTTCCTTAGTTAATACTGTTTTATTTTTACCCGCGGGTTTATCAATGATTTTTTTAAGCTTCTTGTGTTCTTTTTCACAAATCCTCATCGCATCTTCTACGGTTTCAATATTTAAGCGTTTCCATTGCCCAGCAATTGTTTCAATATAATTTTTATTTAATTTCTGCTGATTTATTTTTAAAACATAAGAAAGTAAAACATTAATTACTCCAGGCTTTAATTGTTGATCAATAAGTAAATTTTCAATAATTTTTAAATCTCTAGATGTTGGTTTAGCACCTTTATATTTACTTTTTAAATAATCGTATGGACTAATGGTTTCAAAAGTATATACCATTTTAGCCCAATTAGAATTATCACCCTTAGGGTTTCTTAAATAATCAGGTTGTGTAGCATAAATTAAAGTTGGTAATTTGCCACTATTCTCAAACTGATAAAAATTACGACAATTTTTACGTAATTCCATTTTATCAATCATTCCCTTTTCATTTAAGCTATTACGCACTAATGCTTGCATGTTGAAATTATCAATATTGTAGATAAATGATAAATTTTGAATTAAAAGGCGTACATCATCATTAAAACAGCGATCATTTACCATGTTTTTCGGGAAACTACTAATCAATAAATTGAAATCGAAATTGTTATCTAAAGTTATTTTACCCTTATTATATTTAATAATGTTATCATTTTCCTCAAAAATGGTACCAGGGATAGATGTGAATACTTTATCAAATGAAGCAGTAATATCCTCATAATCTTTTAAATTTAAACGTGGAATACGATAATATGATACTAAATTGTCATATTCTTTCTTACCCATGTTATTATATAAAGTTACGTTTAAAATAGGATGATTAAAGAATTCATTAGGACTTAAAGGTGAAAATATTAAATAGACATAATTATTGATATGATCTTTTTTAAAATAAGTTTTTAAAAGACCACAAGCTTCTAATTTTTCGCGAGCAATAACAATATCAGCTAATTTTAACTGCATGGTTGTCATTAAATGATGGTGTGTCAAATCTTCACTCATAATCTCATGTTTATGCAAATCATCAAGCAAAGTAAAATATAAACTAACAGCTGTATATCCAATAATAGGTTGATATAACATAGTAATAATATTTCTATCTGTATCTGTTAAAAAGGTTTTATTAACGACAATATAAGTATCCGCTGGTAATATAGTTCTATTTTTCATATTTTTCACCTACTTATATTAAGATATCATAAACTTTAAAAAACGAAACGTCAAGCAATAATTATTAAATTTTCAATTAACGTAATAACGTCAATTTTCATAAAAAATAAAATTAAAAAACCTAATAATAAAAATGGTCCAAAAGGAATAATATTTTCTTTGTTTTTAAGATATAAAATCAATGATATTGGTAAAGCGATAACACTAGCTAGAAAAAGACTAATTATACTTAATAATGGAGAATTTAAGATCATCCCTACTAAAAACATAAGTTTAATATCACCGCCACCTAAACTCTCCTTATGAAATAAATGGTTTCCTAATCTCATAAGAGAATACATTAGTATAAATAAGAAAAGACCGTTTATTACACAACTAAGTAAGCCATAACCGCCATTTAAGATAAATAAAATGATACTAAAATATACTAAAAAAAATAATAAAACTTCATCTGGAATAATCAAGTATAACAAGTCACTGACCAAAATAATCATAAACAAAGCACAAACCCCTAAGGCTAATAATAATTCATAGGAAATACCAAAGGAATAATAGCTTACCATAAAAAGAATACCCGTGGCAATTTCCGTTAAGGGATAAAAGAAAGATAGTTTTGTATGACAATATTTACAGCGACCACCATGATGAAAATATGAAAGTACGGGAATTAAATCACCAATGGTTAAAGGATGCTTACAAACATCACAATGCGATCTTGGAAAAAGTAAACTTTCATTTTTAGGCAAGCGACTACCTACAACATGAAAGAAGGATCCAAATACTAACCCTAACATGAAAAAAGCAAAAAGACCTATAGCCATAAAAACTCCTTTAACTAAAATCTTGATAAAGTGAAAACATAGGAATGATAATAGATAGAATAATACCACCAACAATAAAAGCTAAGAAAGCAATCATAATCGGTTCAATTAAACTTTTTAATCTATTGACAGCATTTTTGTGTAAATCTTGATAATGTTCTGAGACTTTTTCCATCATCAATCCTAACTGCCCTGTATTTTCACCAGTTACTAACATCTCATAAGCCACCACTGGAAAAGCCCATTGACCTTTAAAAGCATCCGAAATCTTAGCTCCCTTACTTAAATTAACTAAAGAACGATTGATAATTTTTTTATATATTTCATTACTAGTAAGTTGTGATAGAATAACCATACTATCAGTAATAAAAACACTATGATTTAATAAGGAAGCAAATGTTTTGGTAAAAGTAGTTACTTCGTTATAAATAATAATATTACCAATCATAGGCATACGCATTAATATTCTTTGTACTCCTTTTTTAAAATTCTTAACATTTTGGTAAAGAGCATAAGTTACAAATATTATCAAAACCACAGCAATGATAATAAATATATAATTATTTTTAATAAAATTACTAGCATTAATAACAAAAACGGTAATCCATGGTAAAGGGGCATTTTGATTTTCAAACATTTCAATAAATTTTGGTATAACAAATACTAAAATGAAAATAACTACTCCAATAGCCATAACAAAAATAATACTAGGATAAGTCATGGCGCTAATCATTTGTTTTCTAGTTTGGTCAATCGAAGTATAATATTCGGCCATATCATCTAAAGTACCTGCCAAATCACCAGTCATTTCAGCCGTTTTGATCATATTAATCAATAAACGAGGGAAAACCTTACCTTGACGACTTAAGGCTGTACTGAAATTCTCGCCCATTAATAATTCATATACAATACTCTCATAAATTTTACGTTTTTCAGGTTTCACAGACTGTTTAGCTAAAATACGTACAGAATCAACTAGCGGAATACCTGCCTTAATATAAGTTGATAATTGTGTTAAAGTAAAAGATAAATCCGCTGCTTTCATTTTTTTGGAAGCAAAAAGATCTATATCATAGGATTTCCTAGGCGTAACACTGACGATAGTATATCCTTCATTCTGTAAAAAATGTTCAACTTCTTCTTTACTAGTAGCATCAAAGACACTACGAATAGTTTGATTAGCGTCGTTTTTGACCTCATAACGGAAAGATATCTTTTTAACATTTTTATCAAGGGCATCATCTTTTACCAAATCCTCTGGTAAAAGATTGATAAACTCATCATCATCATCTTCTTCACGTTGTTCTATTTTATGAAGAGTGCTTTCACGATGTGTAAGTTTATCGATTATAGTTAAAAAACCCGTGTGAGCATAATTTAATATAACAAAAGGACGATTAAATATAAATCTTACCAGGTGATAAACTTTTATAAATGGTAACATAGCTAGTTCCATATTAACTCCTCCTTTTATTCTAAATAAATTATATCATAAAGGTTAATTTTTGAAAATGTTTTTCTTGTTTTTTCCAAAATGATTTAGAAAATATGGACCTAAATAACATATTATGCATATAGTAAAGTAAAGAGGTGGGCAAAAATGTATCAGGGTTATGAATATTATCCATATGCGCAATATCAATCATGGCCTAATCCTATAAAACCAAGACCTAGAGTTTTTGGAGGATTATTTGGTAGGGGTCGAAATCTAAATATTATGCAAACACCTAAGTTTAATTGGAGCGAATTTTTAAGCAATACTCAAAAAACATTAAATGTGGTTAATCAGGCTATACCCATTTTTTATCAAATTAAACCAATTTGGAACAACGCTAAAACAATGTTTAGAATAATGGGCGCTATTAAGGAAGATGATATTGAAGAAAATAAACATACTTCATCGGCTAATGATGATACTTTTACAGTAGCAAATAATACTAATACATCAAATAAACCGCAATTTTTTCTTTAAAAAACATTCAATATTGAATGTTTTTACTTGGTCCTATAATTTTTAATAAAGTTATCACGATACTTTAAGATATTATCATTATCAATAGCTTCAGCTAATTCTTCAGTCAATCTAATTAAAAAACGAATATTGTGAATAGATAATAATCTACCGCCTAATGTTTCATCAGACATTATCAAATGACGTAAATAACTTTTAGTATAATTACGGCAGGTATAACAATCACAATCATGTTCTATAGGAGTAAAATCTTCTTTAAATTTTTGATTATGTAAATTAATTTTACCATGACGAGTAAAACATTGACCATGACGAGCGATTCTAGTTGGTAAAACACAATCAAAAATATCAACACCTCTAATAACACCTTCGATAATATCAATGGGATCTCCTACTCCCATTAAATAGCGTACTTTATCTTGAGGAAGATATGCTACACTATAGTCTATAGCTTTATACATATCATCTTTTGATTCACCATCATTAGCTACTCCCCCTATAGCATATCCATCAAAACCAATTTTAACAGTTTCAATAGCGGAATATTTTCGTAAATCGGGATAAGCACCACCTTGAACTATTCCAAATAAAGCTTGCTTTTTGTTATTGTGAACCTGTTTACCTCTTATAGCCCACTTAATAGTTCTTTCTACACTGTTTTTTAAGTATTCATAACTGGCACTAGCTGGTGGACACTCATCAAAGCTCATGGCAATATCACTACCAAGTTTATTTTGAATCATTATGGATTTTTCAGGCGTTAATAATAATTTTTGACCATCAATATGGCTTTTAAAATAGACCCCTTCATCAGTGATATCCTTTTTTTTGTTTTTAGCTAAAGAAAATACTTGAAAACCTCCACTATCAGTTAAAATAAGACCTTTATAATTCATAAATTTATGCAATCCACCTGCTTTAGCAATTACATCTTCACCAGGGCGTAGCCACAAATGATAGGTATTGGCTAGAATAATACCACAGTGCATATCATATAATTCTTCTACACTTAAAGTCTTAACTGTTGCTTTAGTGCCTACAGGCATAAACATTGGTGTTTTATATTTATAACCATTGCATTCAACCATACCATGGCGAGCCATAGTATTTTTATTAGTATGTAATAATTCATATTTCATGTTTTTGCACTTCCTTCTTGACAAATTACCAAATATATTGTATCATACTATCCCAAGAAAGGGGAGATAAAAAAATGAGTGAAATGAGATATATCACTCCTGATGAAAAATTAGCATCAATAGTAGCAATGAGCGATGAAACTTATGGTATTTTGTTAGATGCTCCTAGATTAGAAGATGATGTTTTGGAGGGTATTAAGTCAGCTGATTTCTATAATAAATGCCAAAATAACAAAGACAAACGTTTCAATGCTGAAGCTAATGCATCTCGGGTAGTGAAATTTTCTGTAACTGATAAAGAAGAACTAAAAGAACGTGATTGCTTATTAAAAACTTTATATCTTCAAATTACTTTCGCTGATGAAGACATGTTCAATGACATGGTAGCATTTGGTGATACAGATGAAGACATCGCCAGACATTTTAGTACTGATGAGAATAATGTTAGATGTAAAAAAGCCTTAAATGCTAAATTAGCACAACTAGAAAAGCCAAAAACTATTACTAAATAAATAATTTACAATAAAAGCACTTTATTAAGTGCTTTTATTGATATTTCTCCATTGATTTCATCATTTGATTTATTTGTTTTTGACTAGGTTTTCTACCCATTTGCATCATAAGAGTTTTAATCATATCTTCATTAATAGGTGGATTTTTCTTTAAATACTTCATCATAAAATGACGAGATACAAAAAAACCTATAACTAAACCAATAATAAGTCCTACTAATACTTGTAAAATATCTGTTAACATTTCCTCATCTCCTTATGCTTATTTTACTAAATATATATGCTTTAGACAAGAGTTTTTATTTTTTTTAACCAAAAATAATCTTGATTAGTAAAATCACAAACAAAATAATTTTCATCCTTGGATAATAAATAAGTAAAGAAGCTATTATAATCATGATTAGTAATGATTTTTATAAATGTATTGCTTACTATTAAATTACTGATTTCATCACTATATAGATTATTAATATAATGTTTTTGATCTCGTTTACTATATATCATTTTATTATGATATTTTAAAAATAATTCTTTATCAAATTCTGCTTTTTCTATTTTTTTAATGATTTGCTTAAATAAATTGAAACCATAATAAATATCTTCTTTATGCATATAATAAATTCTTCTTAAAATATTATAAAGTAACCTAGGATTATCTAAATATAATTTTACAAATTCATCTTTCATTAAAAAAACATAATATGTTCGCATGTTATCACCGCATATAGCATATGAAACAAAAGAAGCATATTATGTCGTAATATGTTATTTCAATAAATTTTCTACTCTTTCTTCAACACTATCTATATCAAAACCAAATTTTTGATAAACATCGTCCTTTTTACCACTATAACCAAATTCATCGACAGTGATTAAATATTTATCATTATAGACAAATTCATACCAACTATAAGATGATGATGGTTCTATAACAATTACCTTAATGCCAATTGGCAATAATTTTTCTTGATATTCCTTTGGCATCTTCTTAAAGCGCTCAATAGATGGCATACTGATAACCCTAATATCATAACCTTTTTGATTAAGTCTTTCACTAACTTCTATGGCAATAGCTAACTCTTCCCCCGTTGCAATAATGATACCACTTAAATTACGAGTATATTCCCGAACAATATAGCCACCCTTAGCAACCTCATTAACATTAGTTTTCGTTTGAATAGGTACATCATTACGGCTTAAAATAATGGCAACTGGGTGAGTATTATCTTCTAAAACTGTTTTATATACCCCTATTACTTCATTAGCATCCGCTGGACGATATACTTCTAAATTAGGTGTAGCGCGTAATGATACTAATTGTTCAACTGGTTGATGTGTAGGTCCATCTTCTCCAACACCAATAGAATCATGTGTAAAAATATAAATAATTGGCAAATTCATAAGACATGATAATCTTAAAGATGGTTTTAAATAGTCAGCAAATGTTAAAAAACAAGAACCAAATGGTCGAAGACCACATAAGGCCAAACCATTTAAAATAGCTCCCATAGCTTGTTCTCGAACCCCAAACCAAATATTTCGCCCTGCATAATTATTGCGTGAAAAATCTCCTTGATTAGCTAAATAAGTTTTAGTAGAACTAGCCACATCGGCACTACCACCTATAAAGTGTGGATATTTTTTAGCTATTTCGTTTAGTACTTGCTGAGATACTACTCTAGTTGATACTTGTTTATTTTCTAAAAAAGCACAATCAAAATCTTTTAAAGTCCATTTTTCTTTAATATTATCTACACATAATTCTTCTATTTCTTGTTTTATATTACTTTCTAATGATGCAAACTTCTCTTCCCAATTTTCATAGATATTAGCTAAACGATTAGCAATGATATCTTGAAATAATTCGATAGTATCGCTGGAAACAGTAAAAGGAATATCTCTAATATCTAATTTATTTTTAATATTACTAATATCCTCTTTAGTTAATGGTTTTCCATGAACTTCATTAGTACCTTGCCATTTTGAATATTTACCGATAGTAGTTTTCACTTGAATTAAAGTAGGCTTTTCTAGGCTTTGTTTAGCTTTTAAAATAGCCTTATCAAGTGCAACAGTATCTTCTCCATTAGCTACGGTATAAACATTCCATCCTAAACTTTCAAAACGGGAAGTAATATCATCTTGAAAAGTCATATCAGTATTACCATCTAAACTAATATGATTACTATCATATAGAACAATTAATTTATGTAATCTTAAGGTACCAGCGATAGAGGCAGCTTCATAGGAAATCCCTTCCATTAAGTCGCCATCACCACATAATACATAAGTGTAATAATCAATTAAATTGTCCTTATGTTTATTATATAAATTAGCTAAATATCGCTCAGCCATAGCCATACCTACTGCTGTAGCAAAACCTTGCCCTAAGGGACCTGTTGTCATATCTACTCCCGGAGTTAATTTATATTCTGGATGCCCTGGAGTAATAGAATCAATTTTACGGAAATTTTTTAAATCGTCAATCGATATTTCAAATCCAGCCATAAATAAGGTAGCATATAACAAGGCTGAACCATGACCTGCTGATAAAATAAAACGATCACGATTAATCCAATTAGGTTCATTAGCTTTAAATTTTAAGTGATTAGCATATATTGTATAAATAATAGGTGCTGCACCCAAAACAATACCAGGGTGTCCACTTTGCGCCTCATTAATCATATCAATACCTAACACCCTTATTTGATCTATTATTTTTTGAATATTAGGATTTACAATGTTTTTTTTCATTTTATCACTTCTCCACTGTCATTTTTTTGATAAGAACAACTACTACATTTAACTTGATCATTCTTTATAATTAATAAATTATGACAAATAGGACATACCCCTACAGGTTTATCCCAAGTTGCTAATTTACATTTAGGGTAATTATTACAACCATAAAATATTTTACCTCGTTTTGTTTTCTTTTCAATTATCTTGCCATCACAATTAGGACAATCCATCATAACTTTTTCGATTGCTTCCTCTTTTTTTATATATTTACAATTAGGATAATTACTACATGCAATAAATTCACCAAATTTGCCATTTCTTTTAACTAAAGCTCCTCCACATTCCGGACATATTTCTCCTGTGGTTTCAGCTTGTTTTTTTTCCATATCATCAAAAGCCTTTTTTACCCTTGGTTCAAATAATTTATAAAATTTGGCTAACACTTCATTCCAAACAGCTTCACCTAAAGCAATATGATCTAGATCCGTTTCCATATTTGCTGTATATTTAACATTAATTAAATCACTGAAAAATTCTTGTAAGCGATCTGTTGTTTCAATACCCATTTTGGTAGGAATAAATTTTTTATCTTCTACAGTCACATAATCACGTTCTTTAAGCGTATCCATTGTTTTAGCGTACGTTGAAGGTCTACCAATACCCAATTCTTCCATTTCTTTAATTAATTTAGCTTCAGTATAACGAGCTGGTGGTTTTGTAAAATGTTGTTCTGTTTTAATATCTTTATTTTTTAATACCTGGTTATCTTGCTTAGTTAAATCAGGTAAAACAGTATCTTCATTTTTTTCATATTTATCATATACTTCCAAATAACCTTTAGATAGCAAAATTTGACCATTAGCCTTAAATTGATAATTATTATTATCTAATATAATAGTAGTCTTTAAAACCTTAGCATCCCTCATTAGTGAAGCTAAACTACGGTAATAGATAAAACTATATAATTTGTACTCATCATTAGTTAAATAATCTTTTATTTTAGTAGGATTCCTTAAGATACTAGTAGGTCTAATTGCTTCATGGGCATCTTGGACTAAATCACTCTTCTTACCCTTTTTGATATACCCAATCATATCTTTACCATATTCTTTAGTAATATATTCTTTAACATCATTAACAAATTCATCTGATAATCGATATGAATCAGTACGCATATAAGTAATTAAACCTACTGTCTCATCTCCAATGTCAACACCTTCATATAACCGTTGGGCTAACATCATTGTTTTTTTGGCTGTAAAGCCTAATTTAGTAGAACATTCCTGTTGTAAAGTACTAGTAATAAAAGGTGGCCTAGCCTTCTTATTTTGCTCTTTTGAATCAATAGAAATAATTTTATATTCATTACTCAATTTATCTATTACAGCCTGAGTCTCTTTTTCATTAGATAAAGTTATTTCTTTATTATCATATTGATAAAGTTCAGCTTCAAAATCAGTAAAAATAGCTGTAATAGTCCAATACTCTTCTTTAACAAAAGCTTCGATTTCTCTTTCACGATCAACAATAAGTTTTAAGGCCACACTTTGCACTCTACCTGCACTTTTAGCCCCTATTTTAGATTGTAACAATTTACTAAGGCGAAAACCAATGATACGATCTAATATTCGTCTAGTCTCTTGCGAGCGAACTAAATTATTATCTATCTTTGATGGATGTGCCATTGCTTCCAATACTTTATTTTTGGTAATTTCATGAAATAATACACGATCATAATCATTATCTTTAATACCTAAAGCATCTTTTAAATGCCAAGAAATAGCTTCTCCCTCCCTATCAGGGTCGGTTGCTAGAAAAACATGTTTACTATTTTTAACATCCTGTTTTAACGAAGATATTAACTTCTTTTTACCACTAATGGGAATATAACTAGGAGTAAAATTATTCTCAATATCTACACCCAAGCCATATTTACCAGAGGTCGCTAAATCACGAATATGACCTTTGCTAGATACCACCTTATAGTCATTACCTAAGTATTTTTCAATAGTTTTACTTTTACTAGGACTTTCGACAATTACTAAATTTTTAGCCATTTATTTCACATCCTTACTATTAACTTATACTAACAAAGATGATTTTTGTCAATAATTTCTATAATTATATTATATTCAAATTATTTTAGACATCTTTACTTAAAAAGACATGTAACCATGTCTTTATTAATATTAATTATATGAATATGGAATTGTTTTTCTTAAATAGCTCTCTAGGCCAGTAAAACCGAATTCACCCTCAAATGTCATGGAACTTGGGTATTTCACATAATTAACTTTACCATTCCAAAAAGCATTATCTGCAGTATGTGTCACACTAGTTGGAATAACTACACCACTAGTCAGAAGACCAGCGAATCCATTTGCTTTAATTCCTGTAACTGTTTTTCCATTTAAAGTTCGAGGTATTATCAAACTACCAACCGTAGCATGATGTCCATCATAATCAAATGAACCAGTATTGTATGAATTACCCGTTCCATTTAGGCATGATTGATAACTTGTTGAACTAGTGTTAAAACTAATATTACCACTACTGTCTAAAGTAAAACAATTTTGGGGAGCAGCCGTCCATGTACCAGTATAAGTACTGTATCCTATTGTTAAATTTTGATTATCTACACGAGTAGCCTTTATGTCTTTTTCAAGACTAGATGCCGTAGTTCCTTCTAAGCCAAATGCTACCATGAAAGTGATAGTATCAGATGGATCTCCACCATATAATACATAATCACTATAATCCATGGCCATGGTATAATATTTATACTGATGTGAAGCAATAACGCCATCAGCTGGAATATCTATAGTATTACTTGAAGAATAATAAATATTATCGCTTAACCATATACCACCAGAGCTACGAAAAATGGCTTGTACAGGCACTGAATTTGGATTATAAATAGCAAGAGTCATAGTAAATTTAGAAGCAGGAAGAGAGTCATACCAAACCTTAACTTTACAATACGCTACTCTACCATTCCTAGAACAACTACTACCATTTGCCTCAGGATCATGATAACCATTCTCATCTACAATATACATTGTAGCTGTTAAATTCCCTGTTTTAATATTCAAAGCTCCTTTTTGTTCCTTTTGGAATGTAAATAGAGCATAACTAATGAGGAATAAACCTATACCTACACTGGCTACAATTAAAATAACTAAATAACTAATTTTAAATGGTAATTTCCTTTTCTTTTTAACAGAAAATTGAGATAAACCAACTTTTTCTTCCTCTTTCATATTTTACCTCTTTTCGATTATTACTATTATTATATTATCATAAAAAAATTATGTTTTCAACTATCCTTTACACAAAAGTTATACTGCTCTGCTATTGGTGAAAAACTTTTTCGATGTTCTTTTAGGACACCATATTTTATAATAGCTTCTTTATGTTTTTTAGTAGGATATCCTTTATTGTGTTTAAAATCATACATAGGATATATTTTATCTAAATCATACATTAATTTATCTCTGGTTACTT
Source organism: uncultured Bacilli bacterium (assembly GCA_947632325.1). Classification (GTDB taxonomy): domain Bacteria; phylum Bacillota_I; class Bacilli_A; order RF39; family UBA660; genus CANPXY01. The sequence continues at coordinate 2,339 of CANROU010000004.1, read as the reverse complement.
TAGCAATTACACTAGCTGCTGCAATGGTAATGCTTTTTAAATCTCCCTTAATAATGGGTGTTATGGGGATATTAATATCTAGTGGCATAGCATCAATTAAAATATGTTGGATTTTAGTTTGTTTTTTACAATCGGCGATGGCTAACTTCATCGCTTCTTTAGTAGCTTCATATATATTTATTTCATCAATTCTTTTGGCTGATACTATACCAATTCCTATTGCTCTACTTTGTTTTTTTATTTCTTGATAGAAAAAGTTTCTCTTTTTTTCAGTTAATTTTTTGGAATCAGTTAAACCATCAAGTTGGTATTCATCGTTTAATACTACACATGCCGCTACTACAGGGCCAATTAAAGGACCTCTTCCTACTTCATCTACTCCAGCAATATAATTAATACCTTGCTCTTTTAAATTACGTTCATATATAGTATTATCAATTTTATCTGTTTTCACACAACTCACCTCTATCATTTAAAAATATAATGAAGAGTCATTATATTTTTTTATTGTCTTAACAATTATTTTTAGTAAAAACAAAACGATATATAATAGCTAACAAAATAGATACTAATATTATCATGACTAATATTAACAAAATAATGCCAATGGATGCAACACCTTTAATTAACAAAGCCATTAGGACACCTATAGAAGCAATTAAGCCAATTAAAAAGCCAAATAAAGGAATACTAATGATGATAGTTAATATTTTAATTAATAATACTATTGGTTGTAATAACAATTTTACTTCACTATCTTTAATTCCCTCAATATTATTATTAACGGACAATATTTCTTTGATAATTTGAGCAAAATAAATTACTGCAAAGATTATATAAGTGTATCGTAATATTAATTTCCATACTTCTTTAATATTAATAAAAATATCAATAGGTAACATTCTAAAACACAAATTACCTAATCCTTCTACTAATAAAAAGGGAATTCTAAATAACCAAATTATAATTACTGCTAATATAGTTTTTATAATGGTGCGTAATATAACTTCGCTCTTTTTATTATGCAAAATCTCTCCAATTTCTTTTAGATATAAAATTATTTTATCAGTAACTATATCTAATAATGAACGCTTCACTTTACTACTATTAGTTGTTTTTTGATACTGTTTCATTATCTGTTTATAATCAGGCAAAGATTTAATAGTTTCCCCTACCTTTTTACCACTAGCTACTTGTTTATCAATTTCTTGTTGATAATATGCCATAATCTCTTTTTTTAAAGAGTCATCTACTTGCACCAATTTTTTATCCAGATCACTAAAAAATTGTTTACGTGTCATATTATATCACCCTATTCTTATCTTTATTTTAATTTTTTTAGTTACTATTTGTCAAGTAATCTATCTAATGTTACTGGACCAAATAAACCTTTTTTAAAATCTTGTATTACTATTTGATAAACTTTATTAATGTCAACAATACCACCTTTTTGTAGACAACCTCGTTTTTTACCAATATGTTGATATAATTCATCTAATGAATAATTAGCTAAATCATCCAAATTATAACGTTTAGCTAAGAGATTAGGATATAACTGTTCCATTTTATTAATAATAAAATTACTTAATTGTTCATCATCAACTATTTCTTCTTTAATAGAAGAAAAGGCCGCTAAAACAAGAGCTTGTTCTTGATCAACTAATTTAGGCCATAATACCCCGGGTGTGTCTAATACTTGAAGATTGGGACTAACTTTAATCCAGCCAAGAGCTTTAGTAACACCTGGCTTATTACCAACTTCAACTATTTTTTTATTAGCTAAACGATTAATGAAAGTACTTTTTCCTACATTAGGAGCCCCGACAATTAAACCGCGGATATTTTGGTTAATTAAGCCTTTATTTTTTCTGTTTAATAATTGTTTATGTAAACTTTTTTGGCTAATATCGTTTAACTTATTAATATCAATTGTTTTAGTTAAATCAAGTGATAATACCTCAATATTGGCTTCCCCATATTTTTTAATATATAAATCAGTTATTTGTTTATCACATAAATCGTATTTACTCATGATTATAATATGTGGTTTATCTTTTATAAGCTTATCTAAATCAACTATTCTAGATGAAAAAGGCATTCTAGCATCTACAACTTCATAAACGATATCAATTAAATTTAGTTTTTCACTAATCTCTCTTTTAGCTTTGGCCATATGACCTGGATACCAGTTAATATTTGTTTTATTTTCATTCATTTTCATCACCACAACTTTTACTTTCCTCTATTAACAAATCAAAATCTGATTTATATAATTTATCTTGTTTAATTCTATATTTTTCAAATTCTGTTAATGCTTTATCACAAGCAATTTCATGTGA
>CANROU010000003.1 GCA_947632325.1 uncultured Bacilli bacterium | reverse complement strand
AATAAAGATAAAACATTTATGATTAAAGGTATTAATGATAATATAGATAATATCATTTCATATCAAGATTTACCACAAACAGTAATAACATCTATTATTCCATTTAAAGATGTATTAATTTATGATGGATTATTAATGGAGTTAGGTATAAAAATGGGGAATGGATTTGAAAACATAATTGAAGAAGAATATTCAAAATCTATTAAGTATTATCATTTATAATATTATAATATTGAACACCTAATTCTAGGAGGTGAAAGGTTCATTTACCATTATTAGATTTAATTGGGTATTTAGACAGCTAAAGTTAAATGAAATAATTGACAAGTATAATTTAATCAAAAATGATATTTTGATGCCGGGAATATCTTAAAATTCGTTTCAAGTGCAAATTGCTTAAAAACACTTAGAGGATATAAGAAAATATGGTATAATTAATTAGAATCATTCTAATAGAATGATTTTTTGCAGAAGGTGATATATAATGTTGAAAACATCAGATATTGAAATGAGATTGTCTCAATGTGAGCCTGGAATATTTCAAAAAATTTGTAATGAAATACTTTGCCATAATGGATATATACCATATAAATATACAGGTTCTGTTAAAGGCTCAAATAAAACTAAACTTGGTACACCAGACTCTGTTTTTGTTGATTCGAGTAAAAAATATGTTTATGTTGAAATAACGACCCAAGAAGAAAATATAGAGTCAAAAATAAAGAGTGATGTTAAAAAGTGTTTAGATAAAATTTCATCATCACCTTTTTTAAAAGAAAAAATATCAAAAATAGTTTTTATGCATAATCATGAAAACCCAGATGAAATAATTACTGAAGAAATAAAGACGATGTGTAAAGAAATTGAATTTGAAATATATGATATATCTTATTTATCGTCAATATTGCAAATTGAATGCAAGGATATTGCAATTTCATTGCTTGGTGTTAGAGATGATAACCAGTTAATAAGCATACTATCACCTACTGCCCTTGAGCAAATATCAAATGTAGTACAAAAACAAAAGGGAGAATATAAAGATAAAACAATAGAAGAAATTAAATCAAAAATAAATTTATTATATGAAGAAGCAATTTCAATAATTAATAATGATGATGCATCTGTATATATATCTAAATGTAACAAAGATAGATTAAAAGAATTATATAATAAGTTAAAAGCATTTGATTTCTACTATAAAGAAAACGATGATGAAAATGCAAAAATGTATTATCATAATCTGTTAGTTATTATATCTAGATATGATACAACATTAGGAATGGAGTTCTATAATGAAATGCCATTATTTGCTAAGAATAATAATATAACTCTTCATTTTTATTCAATGGCTTTAATTGAAAAAGGTCAATTTATTGACGCAAAAGAAATATTAGAAGATTTGTATTTTAATAGAAAGTATGAAAATGCTTTTGAAACATTAATAAGAACATACTTTTTAACAGATAATTATGATGAAGTAATTAATATGTTATCTGGGGTTAAAGTTGAAAAGTTTGATGGTTTTGGTTTTCTAGCAGCAATGTTAATTATTTCAAAAAATAGAAAGAAAAAGTATACGGAACAAGAATTATTAAAACTAAATAATAGTAAGTTTAAAAAAATGCCTTTGTTTTATTTTTGCACAGCAAAATTATTATATGATCTTAATAATAAAAATAAAAAGTTCAAGGATCAGTTTAAAAAGGGTTTAAAAATATTAAAGGAAAAAGATGTTATATCTATATATACTATGTGCAATCAAGCAATAGAAATTAATTTAGAAAATGAGGCTATTTCATATTTAGAGTCAATTAATATTACTTCTATTGCGTTACGAAGCAAGTTATTAGAACTTTTAGCAAGAAAAAGATATTTGAATGAAAAAGAAATAGATTTTATCGAAAATGTAAATTTTGATTTATTAGATGAATCATTGGATATTAGATTTTTTAAAGCAAAAGTTTCAGAATATAAAGGAAAAGAATTGGAATCTATAAAATTATATAAGGAGTCCTTTGATAATAAAAACAACAAAATATCTGCATATAAATATGTACAATTATCTATAAAAAATAAGACTGACATTGATGAATATATTATTTCTTTTATTGCAAACTTGAATACAATTGATTCATTAATGACAGCAGTTGAGGCTTATAATCATATCGGAAAATATAATGATGCCCAAAATTGTTCATATAAAGCAATATATTTGTCAAAAAACAGTGCTAGTTATAGCAATGCTTTTAAACAATTTTGGTATACCCTTACATTGTGCGAAGATAATGAAGAAAAAAATATAAAACATGTTTCTAAGGATTGCGTAATAATCTTATCATCTGGTAATCAAAATAAAATTATTTTGCTAGAAGATGATACTTATTTTAAAGAAAATGATACTTTTAAAAAAGCGTTAATAATTAGATCTTATAGTGATATTGGGTTGAAATTACTTCAGAAGAAAAAAGGTGAAGAGATAATCTTAAATAAAAATACATATATAATAACAGATATTATGGATAAATATACATATTTTGCTAGAGTTTCTTTTAAGCACATTGAGAGAAGCAAGTATATTAAATGTTTTACTTCTTCTAGTGATGATCCTAATGAATCTATTGAACAAATAAAAAAAGAAATGCTGGAAATGAATAAAGGATGTAACCATCAGCTTGATATTTATCAAAATAGTGACAACATACCTTTATCTGGCTTATTAAGTAAAGAAAATAACTTTGAAGAATATGCAAGATTAATTAATACATTAATATCAGATAAAGAAAGAGTATTATTTGCTGGAGAAAACATTGATGTAAATTTGAATGATGGGTTTGTTTTAGATATAAGTTCTATGATAATTTTATCCATTTTTGATATTTTAGATTTAATTCCAGAAGAGATTTGTTCTAAAATTTATATTACATCATCATTAAAAAATAAATTTCAATATTTTTATAATTCTTTAATTAGAAAAGAAGATGGTACTGATAGAAGGTTATATATAATTGATGGTGATAAACTTTCATTAAGTGAAACTTTGGTTATTGAACAGATTAAGTTTTGGAAAAAACTCTATGATTTAATCAATAAATTTAGTGTAGTTGATATCGAAGCTGAAAAAGATAATTTATTGAATGATAAAACTTTAGGGTTTTTAGATAAAGTGCAGTTTGATTTAATAACTTTAGCCAAAAATAAAAATGTTCCTTTTATTTGTGATGATTTAATGATTAGAAAAATTTCAAATTTATATGAAATTAAACATACAAATTCTATACAAATTATAAGAAGTTTTTCAAAAGATTATATAGAATACACATCTAATTTAATTAAATTTGCTAAACAAAATTATATATATACATTACACGCAGATATTTTATCTGACTTATCAAAAAGATTATATGAAAATTTTGACGAAAATAATAAAAATATTTTTAAATCAGTTATAGAGTCAACTTTGGAAAATAAAGTAAGTTTAGATTATTATGTTCCAATTTTTTTAGGTAGAATTAAAAACTTAAAAGGCGTCCAGTTTATTAAAATTTGTGATCAAGTATATGAAAATTTATTTGCAACATTCTTCGTTGAAAATATCTATGGGTTATTAAAGAAAAAATGTGATGAATATGAAATAAATATTAATGAATATTAAAAGGAGATGAGATGAAATATGAGTGAAAAAGAATTAGATTCAAGTGTTAATGAATATAAGGAAGAATATAAATCTAGTACCTATATAAAACAATTACAATGGGATATGGCTATCGGTCTTCAAGAAGTAGATAATTTAAAACCTTCTAAATATTTAGAAAAATTATTAGAAGAAAATGTAGAAGGTAATTTAACTATAGAAGAAGTAGAAAAAGAATTAAGAGAATATTATATAGAAAAAGAAAATAAAAATGAAATAAACCATGATGAATTAGAATGTGATTTTGTATCTGCTAGAATAGTTGAATTATTAAATGAAGATAAATTTAAATTATCAGTCAATTATTTAAAATATGTTCATAAATTCTTATTTCAAGATGTTTATGAATTTGCTGGTGAATTTAGAAAAATAGATTTTTCTAAGCATGAAAAAATATTAAATAACGATTCAGTTGCATATGGTGATTGCAAAACTTTAACTGAATCATTAGAATATGATATATCTTTGGAAAAAGGAAAAAAATATAAAGAAATGAATATAGTTGAAGTTATCAACAACATAACTAAATTTTCATCTAATATATGGCAAGTACATCCTTTTAGAGAAGGCAATACTAGAACAACAGCATTATTTATAGAAAAATATTTAATTAGTTTAGGGTATAAGGTGGATAATACTCTATTTAAAGATAAATCAGTTTATTTTAGAAATGCTTTAGTAAGAAGCAATTACTATAATAATTATTTAAAAATAAAAGAAGATAGTAGTTATTTAGTTAAATTTTATGAAAATTTATTACTAGGCAAGAATAATAATTTGCACTCAAAAGATTTAATTGTTGAAGAATTGTTTGATAAGAAAGATTAATTTATGATTATGGATACTATGGTTTTTATAGCATCCATTTTTTATTTTTGATGTTATTTTACTACCGAATCTTAAAATTTGGCAAATTGTGTGCTATAATTAAATAGAAGTTTGGAAGTGATTTAAATGTCTAATAATGCACAATTAACTAATGCAAAAAAAGCAAAAGATGATGAATTTTATACAGAATATTCAGATATACAAAAAGAAATGAATGCATACATAGAGTATAATAAAGATGTTTTTAAGGATAAAGTCATATTGCTTCCATGTGATGATCCTGAATGGTCTAATTTTACTAAGTTTTTTGCACAAAATTTTGAAAGATATGGCTTGAAAAAATTAATTAGTACAAGCTATGCTAATGATAAAAAGGCAGATGTATATATTCAATTATCATTATTTGAAAGTGAATCTCCAAAATATGATAAAAAGAAAAGTAATTCACATGGAAAAATTTTTACATTGGATAAGGATAATAATAAATCAGGAAGAATAGACATAGAAGACTTAAGTTGGGAATATCTTGATGGTGATGGAGATTTTAGATCTGAAGAGGTTAAAAAGCTTCGTGATGAGGCTGACATAATTGTAACTAATCCACCATTTAGCTTATTTAGAGAATTTGTTGATTGGATATTTGAAGGTAAAAAAGATTTTATTATTTTGGGTAACGAAAATAACGAAACTGATAAAGATATTTTTAAATTGATAAGAGAATCAAAAATGTGGCTTGGTAAATCTAATGGTGAAATGGCATTTAGAGTTCCAAAAACTTCCGAAAACAGAGAAACTAGATTTTGGGTTGATGAAACAGGTCAAAAGTGGAGAAGTTTTGGGAATATGTGCTGGTTTACTAATATTGATTTAGGTAGAAGACATCAACCGTTAAGATTAATGAATATGGAAGATAATTTAAAATTTAATAAACCATTAATAAAAACATTAAAGGAAAAATATAATGTAGATTCATATCCTGAATTTGATAATTATAGTGTTATTGAAGTTCCACGTTATGATGCAATTCCAAATGATTATGCAAAACCAATGGCTGTTCCAATTACATTTTTAAAATATCACGATCCATATCAATTTAAAATATTGAACGCAAATGATTTCAGAAAAAGTGATGAAATACCAAAAAAAGCACATGGTTTAATAAAAGATAAAGAAAGTACTATAAATGGGAAAGCAACTTATGTAAGAGTTGTAATAATAAATAGGAGTGATGAAGATGGAAGCAAATCTAAAGACTGATTTAAAAGTTCAAGATATTAATGAGGGGTTTGTATATAATGAGTATGAAGGTAAAGGATTATTTGGTTGGGGTGGAAAATTAACTATTCAACCAGAATATCAAAGGAATTATATTTATGCTGATGGAAAAAGAGATGTTGCAGTAATAGAATCATTATTAAAAGAATACCCACTTGGTTTATTATATTTTGTTAAGGTTGGGAAAGATAAATATGAAATTCTTGATGGACAGCAAAGGGTAACAAGTTTTGGGAGGTATATTACTAATAAATTTGCTATAAAAGATGAGAATGGAATGGAACAATATTTTGATGGTTTATCAGAAGATAAAAAGAAAAGAATATTAAATGCTCCATTAACAATTTATATTTGTGAAGGGGAAGAATCGGAAATAAAAGAATGGTTTAAAACAATTAATATAGTTGGAGTTCCACTTAATAATCAAGAATTATTAAATGCAATTTACTCTGGTCCATTTGTTACGATGGCACGTGAAGAATTTTCTAATTCACAAAATGCTTATATTCAAAAATGGAGTGCCTATATTAAAGGTGATGTTAATAGGCAAGATTATCTTGCTACTGCTGTTAATTGGGTTAGCAAAGGTAATGTTGATAATTATATGAGTCAACATAGGTTTGATACAAATATAACCGAATTGAAAGCATATTTTAACTCTGTTATCACTTGGGCTTCAACAGTATTTAAAGATGTTAAATCAGATATGAGAGGACTTGAATGGGGAAGACTATATGAAACATATCATGCTAATTCTTATGATCCAAATAAAGTTTCTGAAATTCTATGTAAGTTGTATGCAGATCCACAAGTTCAAGATACAAAAGGAATATGTGAATATATTCTAGGGGGTTGTAAAGATACTAAATTACTAAATATTAGAGTATTTGATGATAATATAAAAAGAGTAGTATATGAAAAACAAACTCAAGAAGCCAAAAATAAAGAAGTTAGCAATTGCCCTTTATGTGCTATAGGAAACGACAATAATAAGAGTAGAATTTGGGAATTAAAAGAAATGGATGCAGATCATGTTACTGCTTGGAGTAAAGGTGGCTCAACGGATATTAATAATTGCCAAATGCTGTGTCAAACACATAATAGAGCAAAGGGTAATAGATGAATTTTTTTATCAATGGTTATTTTAAAATCATATTGGCAAAAAAAAGTCAAAAAAAGAAAAATTTAGTCATTGACTATAATAAATCAAGTGTTAAAATATGATAAAGTAGTGGTAAATTTATATATGTTTCAGTAAATAATATTAATACTACTGTACTATTCAAATACAATTTAGTGTACTTTTCGCGTACGATTTGAATACGATTTAGTTTACTATTAGACTACTAAAAAAATCCAATTTAGTTTATTGATTAAATACAGTCAAGTGATAAAATGAAGTAAACTGGAGATATTATGTGAAAAATAATGCACTATTCAATTTACTAATTTGTGTACTAAATTGTTTACTTTTTAGTTTATTGTTTTGTTATATCAAAGGTATATAATAGAGTAAAATAGCAATATTTATAGGAGGACTTAGGTCTCCTTTTTTTGCTATTTTAGAGGAGGCGATGATTATGACTAGTCATCCTATAAAAATTCTAAATTTCATTAGAATAGGATGATAACCATTAATTAATATTTATTATAAATAAAGGGTTAAATAGAGTAACATCCTTTATATTAACCTACGAAGTAGGATGTATTTCGTAAGTACGAAATAAGAATAGCACCATTAAATTTCCTTATATAATAAGGATTTTTTTAATTTGTGGTGCTATTTTCTTATCCTGCTTTTTTAGAAATCACAATAATTTAATAGGAAATCATCCTATTAGGAAGGAGGAATGCAATGAGAATATTTAAACTATATTTACCATTTGAATTATTCGATAGAATAAAATTAATGGCTAAATTTTATAATTTATCTATTTCTAAAATGATGAAAGAATTATTAGAAATAGGTTATATTGAAATGTTAAAAAATCATAATTACAAAGATAATGATTAGGAGGTGATATATGTGAATTATGATAATTATATAAAAATACCAATTGTATTATTAACTGATAATAATGTAAGTTCGAGTGCTAAATTACTATATGGGTTATTAGTGTTATTAACTTATCAAGAAGGATATTGTTATGCTAATAATAGTTATTTAGCTGATAAATTAAATGTAGGCACGAGGGCTATTACAAGACTTTTAAAAGAGTTATCTGACAATAATTATATTAAAATGGAATTTAAACATAAATTCATAAGAAAAATATTTATAGTTAATGAAATAAATAAATCCATAAATTTAGATTATAAAGACTAATTGAATGGATGTATTTTTCTTTTTCAAAAGATAAATTTAACTACAATAATATAATAAATAAAATATAAAAATATGAAAATTATAAATTAACTAGTTTAAATATATAACTAGTTAAATAACTAGAAAGGAGTTTGATATATGTATGAAAAAATATCAATAATAAATAATTTAAACATAAATTTAAATAGGTGGTTTAATCATGGAGGATGCCTATTTGAATAACACTACATTTAAAGATCTTATTTTAAAATATTTAATTGAAGAGATAATAAAAGAAGAAAAGGAGAATCATCCAACTAATGATTTGCAAATCAAGTAAGATGATGTTATCATGGATGAGTCTTAATACCCAATTAAGTAAGAAGAAAAGGAGGATAAATGTATAATACTTACTTAACTGGTGTAGATTTCAATGTTGGAATCTACATAAGATTATCTCAAGAAGATAAAGATAAAAAATATGAATCTGATAGTGAAAGTGTGATTAATCAAAAAGAATTATTAAGGAGTTATGTTAAAAATAATAATTTTAATTTAGTTAAAGAATATGTTGATGATGGATATTCTGGTACTGATTTTGAAAGACCTGGATTTCAAAAAATGTTAGAAGATATAAATAACAAAAAAATAAATTGTATCATAGTAAAAGATTTATCAAGACTAGGTAGAGATCATGTTATGACAGGATATTATATTGAAACATTTTTTCCAGAAAATAATATAAGATTTATTTCTATATTAGAATCATATGATAGTTTTAAAAATCAAGCTAGTAATGATTCATCAACTTTTATAATTGCTTGTAATGATTATTATAGTAAGCAAAACTCAGTTAAAATTAGGAATGTATTAAATGAAAAAAGAAAGAATGGAAAATTTGTTGGAAGTTTGCCTTGCTTTGGCTATATGAGGGATCCAGAAGATAAGGGACACTTAATACCTAATCCAGAAACTGCACCTGTTGTTAAAAATATATTCAAATGGAGAGCAGATGGAATTGGACCTACTGAAATAGCAAATAGACTTAATAAAGCAAAAGTACAAACTCCAAGTGGATATAAAAAGACTAACTATTCATCAAGATTAATTGATAGAGATAATTGGAATATTTCTACAGTGAAAAAGATTTTATGTAATAGAATTTATACTGGGGATTTAGTACAACATACTCAAACAAAAGTTAATTATAAATCAAAAAAGAAAATAACTTTAGATGAAAAACTATGGATAATAGTTGAAAACACACATGAGGCATTAGTAGATAAGGATACTTTCAATTATGTTAATACTTTGAGAAAAAGAAATACTAGAAATTACGAAGTAAAAACTAATAGAGAAAAAAGATTATTGGAAGGAAAATTGTTTTGCAAAGAGTGTCAAAATAGATTAACTGTACTTTATAGAAAAAAGTTAGATTATTGGTCAGTTAATTGCAATAGATATTCTAGAGATCCTGTAAGAGGAAGATGCTATTCACATTTTTATCCGTATAATTATTTAGAAGAACAAATTTTAGAACAAATTAATAAATCAGTATCTAAATTAATTAAAGAACTTGATGTAAATGAATTAAATAGTGAAATTGTTAAAAATATTCATAAAGAAACAACTGATATAGATAAAGTTATAAAGGAATTACAAATTGAAAAAGATAAAATAACTAATAGATTAGCAACTTTATATAATGATAGGTGTGATGGAATTATTTCTGTAGATGCTTATAAGGTATTAGCTAGTGAATCGGAAAATAAATTAAAACAGATAAATGAAAGTATAGATAATGAACTAGTTAAGAAATATAAAATAAAAAATAAAGTTAGTATTTTGCCTAATTATACAAAAAAGATTAAAAAACTATTAGATTTAAATAAACCTAAAAAGGAATTGATTGATACTCTAATAGATAAAATAGTTATTGATAAAGATAGAAATATTACTATTATATATAAATATGATGTTATTCCAGAAGTTACTTTCAAATATGAAAATAGAAATTTAGCACGTAATCCATATGGTAGAAAAGTAAGAAATAATATATAGTCAGACTAACTTTATTAAACTATTTTTGATATAATAGTTCTAAACTTATTTGAAAGGAAGAGAAAAATTATGACAGCAGAAGAAAAAATAAAAGTGGATGATAATTGGAAAGAATTAGTTAAAAATATGGTTGATAAATGTGATAACTTAAATGACTTTCAAAAGGAAGTAATGAAATTTTGTTTAGAAATGCAACATGAAGAAAATAAGAAAAAAATTATAAATCAAGAAAACAAAAACAATCAATGAAAATATTTTTGTTTCACAAAAATAAGTATCTGCGGAACAAGAATAAATATTATTAGATATATTACTAATGGTAAATGAACCCATCAGGTGGCGAAGGTGCTGAAGTTGTGTATGCCTTGAGGGATAATAGCACTCTTGCTGGACTCATATTTGATAATATTGAAAAATCAGGGCAAGTTGGCTATAAATATTATCAACGACGTTTACCCGAAAACCCTATTCAAGATTATTACTTTATTCATAGAGATACTAAAAATTTACAACCAATTTTAATCGAATATGGTTATTTAGATAATGAAAATGATGCTGAAAGAATTAATGATAATTTATTAAATTATGTGGAAGGAGTAGTTGAAGCTGTTGCTAATTATACCAACACTCCATATCAACCATTAAATAGTACAAATGGGCAATATTACACCGTTGAAAAAGGCGATAGTTTATGGAATATTGCCAAACGCTTTGGTGTACTAATCCAAGATTTAATTGATATTAACAATTTAGCTAATATTGATTTGCAAATCGGACAACAATTACTGATCCCTAGTGATGCTACTCCCACTATTTACACCGTGCAAAAAGGTGATAGCTTGTGGAATATTGCCAAGCGTTATAATACCACTGTTGATAAAATTAAAGAGCTAAATAATCTCGAGAGCAACAACCTAAGCATAAATCAACAATTACAAATTCCTAATTAAAATAACACTTTGATATTTTCAAAGTGTTTTGTTATATCAAAAAAATAAAAAAATAATCTAATGTTCTTTTTTTTTCGCTAAATTATGATACAATTAATTTATAAAATAGTTTGGAGGTTTGGATTAATGAAAGCAGTAACAGATAATTTAAAATTGATTGTAATGGACAACTTTTTAGAATTTGGCGACAAAGTTAATATGCATCTAAAAAAAATGAGGGGTATTGAAGATAAGAACTTTAGTTATATGGTACCAAATTTAATCACTAGATTCAGTAGTGGTGAAGGTAAAGGTCAATTGCTTGATTCAGTTAGAGAACAAGACTTATATATATTAAGCGATGTTGGCAATTACAGTTGTACATATAAAATGCACGGTTTAACTACCTATAAGAGCCCTGATGATCATTTTCAAGATCTTAAAAGGGTCATTTCAGCTTGTGATGGTAATGCTCGTAATATAAGCGTTGTAATGCCATATTTATACGAATCAAGACAGCACAAGAAAAAAGGAAGAGAATCATTAGATTTATCTATCGCCTTAAAAGAATTAGAAAATTTAGGAGTAAATCGTATCATCACTTTTGATGCTCATAATAAAGATGCTTGTGATAATGCAATCAAACCTACTACAGCTTTCGAAAATCCATATCCTACATACTCTATTTTGAGTGCATTTATTAAAGATGAGGATATAGATTTTTCTAATTTGTTTATTATAAGTCCAGATACAGGAGCCGTTGATAGAGCTAGATATTATGCCGATATGTTAACGTGCGATGTAGGTATCTTTTATAAACGTCGTGATTTTTCAAGAATTGAAAATGGTAAAAATCCCATTGTAGCTCATGAATACTTAGGTAAAGATGTAAAAGGCAAGAATGTGATAGTAGTTGATGACATGATTTCATCAGGTGTCTCTATGATTGAAGTCGCTGAAAAACTTAAAGAAAAACAAGCTGCTAGAGTTTATTTGTTTGCATCCTTTGCTCTTTTCAGCAATGGTGAGGAAAGTGTTAAATTGTTTGAAGAGGCTTATCAAAAAGGTTTGTTTTACAAATTGTATACGACTAATTTAACTTATGTAGAACCAAAGGTAAAACAATTAAAATGGTTTAGGGAAGTTGATTGCTCTAAATATATGGCTAAAATCATCAATACCTTAAATAAACAAGAACCAATGACACCATTATTAAACGGCAAAGAAAAAATATTAAAGAAAATAACAGATAAGAAACAAGAAATGGATAAATAATTAATAATACTAACTGAGGTGATAACATGAAAATAGGAATAATTGGTACGGGTGCTTATGGTCTAGCCCTAGGAATTAGTTTTCATGATAGTGGAAATGATGTAATTATGTGGACCAAATTTGAAGATGAAAAAACAGATTTATGTAACAAACGTTGTGATGATTCAAAGCTCCCTGGCATAATAATTCCTAAAGAAATAGAATTTACAAATGATATAAAAAAAGCTGTAATAAATCAAGATTTAATAATTATGGCTATTCCGGCAGAATATGTAGATGAAACTATGAAATTGATGCTTCCCCATTTAAATGCTAAACAATCACTTTGCATAGCTTCTAAAGGCATTGAAAATAACACATGTGCCTTACTAACAGATATTGTTAATCGCTATATTCATTTAGATAAAATAGCTGTAATAGCTGGACCATCGTTCGCTATTGATATTGCTTCTAAAGTGCCAATAGGTTTAGCTTTAGCTACTGTAAGTAGTGAAACGGAGGATCTTATCAAAAGAAGTTTAGCAAACAGTAATATTAGATTAAAAACAACGGATGATGTATTAGGTGTAGAAATATGTTCAGCTAGTAAAAATGTAATCGCTCTAGCAGTTGGAATGTTAGTGGGAATGAATTTACCTGAGTCGACAAGAGCTATGTTTATCACTGATGCTATTCACGATATTAAAAGATTAATTGATAAATTAGGGGGACAGGGTAAAACTATTATGTCTTATGCTGGCTTTGGTGATCTACTATTAACATGTACTAGTAATAAAAGTCGTAATTTTTGTTATGGGCAATTAATTGGCCAATCTTCTACTAAAGATGAACTGTCATCTTATTTAGATCATCATACTGTTGAAGGGATATATACTTTGCAATCTTTACAACAATTAATTATGAAAAATAATTTAGAGTTGCCTATTATAGATTGTATTTATCAAATAGTATTTAACAATCAAGATCCTAAAAGCTTATTAACCTTATTAAATGCCCGTTAATTAATTACATAAAATATTTATGAATTCATATTTTACTCTATTAATGTGAAACTAGTATTTTTTATTAAAAAAATAATGATTGCTAGAGAACAGTAATGATGTAGGTCAAAATAAGATACAATAAAATAATATTTAACAAAATAATAAGGTAAAATCATATACTAAGAGTATAATATATGTATGATATAGAGAGGAAAATATTATGTTGGAATTAAAAAAAATAAAGAAGAGCTATAAAACAGGTGAATTAACTCAAATAGCTTTGAAAGATATTAATCTAAAATTTCGTAAAAATGAGTTTGTAAGCATATTAGGGGCCAGTGGTAGTGGCAAAACAACGTTACTTAATGTTATAGGTGGTTTAGATCGCTATGATAGTGGGGATTTATTAATAAATCATAAATCTACTAAAAAATTTAAAGATGTAGATTGGGATGCTTATCGCAATAACTGTGTAGGATTTATATTCCAAAGTTATAATTTAATTGGGCACATTAGTATATTGGATAATATCGAGATGAGCTTAACTTTAAGTGGTGTTAGTGTTAAAGAAAAAAGAAAAAGAGCCATGGCTGCTTTAAAACAAGTAGGTTTAAAAGATCACGCTCATAAGAAACCCAATCAAATGTCTGGTGGTCAAATGCAAAGAGTAGCTATTGCTAGAGCTTTGGTAAATGATCCGGATATTATTTTAGCTGATGAACCAACGGGTGCTTTGGACAGCAATACTAGTATTCAAATCATGAACTTGATCCAAAAAATTGCTAAAGATAAATTAGTTATAATGGTAACCCATAATCCTACTTTAGCTGAGGAGTATGCTACTAGAATTGTTAAAATGCAGGATGGTGAAATTGTTAGTGACTCTAATCCTATAAAAACTGATGATGAAGTTACAGAGGAGGTACACATTCGTAAAACAGCTATGAATTTTTTAGCTGCTTTAAAGTTATCTTTTAATAATATAAAAACTAAAAAAGGTCGTACAGCTTTAACCTCTTTCGCAGCTAGTATAGGTATTATTGGTATAGCTTTAATTTTGTCTTTGTCAAATGGATTTAAAATACAAATTGATAAATTCGAGCAAGAATCCTTGTCCCAAATGCCCATTATTATTAGTGAACAAGCCATGGAAATGGATGCTGAAACAATGATTAATTATCAAGAAAATTTAGATAATAGTGGTCTTGAAAAATATTCGTCAAAACAAGAAATTGCACCTATGAACGATGTTGTAGAAGATTTAATGCACACTAATAAACTGACCAGTGATTATATAGATTATATTGAGAAATTGAGTAAAGATGATGTCGGTGGCTTATCTTATAGTAGAACAACAGGTATGAATATTATTACCCAAAAAACAGATGGTACTTATATGCCTTTAGATATTAATAATAATGTAATGACACGTTGGCAATTGTTTCCTAGCAACATGGATAATAGACCAGCGGATGTAATCGTTAATAACTATGACGTTTTAGCGGGAAAAATAAAAACAGATGAACCAGGGCTTATTTTAATTGTTGATTCAAAAAATCGTCTTTCAAAATCGCAATTGGAAATGTTGGGATTTGATACTAATCAAAATATCACTTTTGATGATATTTTAAACAAAGAATTAAAAGTAATAATGAATGATGATTATTATATCAATAAAGGTAATTTCTTTATGGTTAATCAAAATTATGAAGAAATGTATAATAATAAAAATAATATATCTTTAAAAATACAAGCTATTATACGTGGTAAAGAAGGTAAAGAGTTGATTACTTCTGGAACGGGCATTGCTTATACACCTAGTTTAGTAGATATGATTATTGAAAATAATAAAGAATCTGCTATTGTTAATTATCAGGAAAGTATAAATTATAATGTTTTAACAGGGCAACCTTTTGATGATAATAGCCAAACTAATACCAAAGATTTAATTTTAAGTTATTTAGGGGCTGATACAATACCGGTTGCGGTTTATATTTATCCTAAAGATTTTGATTCAAAAGATAGAATTACCGAATATTTAGATAAGTATAACGAAAATAAAGAAGAAAAGGATAGCATTCTATATACTGATATGGCCTCAATGATTAGTAGTTTATCAGGAAATATTATGGATGCTATAACAGTGGTTTTAATTGCCTTTTCAGCTATTTCTTTAGTAGTCTCTTCCATCATGATAGGTATTATCACTTATATTTCAGTACTAGAAAGAACAAAGGAAATTGGTATTTTACGAGCTCTTGGAGCTAGAAAAAAAGATATTAAGCGCGTGTTTAATGCCGAAACATTTATTATCGGTTTATGTTCTGGACTATTGGGAATTATCATTGCTAGATTATTAGTTATACCGGCGAATATTATTATTGAAAATTTGACAGAATTACCAAATGTTGCTAAATTAAATCCAATTCATGCTTTATTATTAGTAATTATCAGCGTCATATTAACTATTATAAGTGGATCTATTCCATCTAGGGTGGCTTCTAAAAAAGATCCAGTTGAAGCCCTTAGAACAGAATAAAATCTTGGCCAATAAAATTATTAGAACCTTAGGGTTCTTTTTTTAGAAGAAATATGTTATAATTATGGTGAATTGAGGGATGGTTATGAAAAATGTAGTAATAAAAACAAGTAGTTCAATCGTATCTGCGCTTTGTTATATTATAATAGGTTTATTTTTAGTGTGGAAGTCAGAAGCAACTATTGAAGTAATTTCTTATATTTTAGGTGGCTTTATAATAGCCTTGAGTGTTTGTGCTTTTGTAAGATATTGGAAAATGAAAGAAGAAAGAATGTATCGCTTTGACATTGTGTATGGAATTATATGTTTACTAGTTGGTTTAGCTTTAATATTTAATCCCCATGCTTTAGCAAGTGTTATACCTTTGATCATTGGTATATGGATTACAATAAGCAGTGCTTTTAAAGTCCAATTTGCTCTACAATTAAAAAGTTATAAATCAAAAATGTGGCTAGGCAATCTCATCGCAGGTGTCATCTTGTTGCTATGTGGCTTAATTTTAATTTTTAATCCTTTTGCAGGAGCCGTAGTTATTACAAAGATCATTGGTATATTTTTAATGATTTACGCCTTGCTGGATTTAATTTCAGGATATATAGTGCGTAAAAATATTGCGGATGCGATTAAAGTTATTGAAAAATAAAAATGTTCTAAAAGAACATTTTATTTTTTACATCATATACATACTAGAATTATTAGCTGGATATGTATTGAAATCGGCTTCATTACTAGCATTAGCTGTTAGAGGAACAGGATAACCCCCTTCTAAACGGGAAAGACGATTGTCTATTCGTCTTATTTGTCTTTCCATTCTGTTAAGACGATTTTCTAATTGGTTTAATTGTTCGCGACAATTACAATTTTGTTGTTGGTTGTTAGGATTCCAACCAGGGAAATTAGGATTACCTCCAAAATTAGGGTTATTTTGCCATCCTTGCCCAGGGCCCATGTTGGTATTTGGACCTGGCATAAACTGATATGGTATTTGATTATTCATATATTATCTCTCCTTTACTTGACGTTTTATTATATGCATTTACCTATATTTGTGTTATCATAATAAGTGTTAGTTAGATTAGAGGTGGTAAAATGCGCCTACGAAATGTCAAAAACAAAGAGATTATATTTGCTGGTTCTACGTATTTAGTAAAAGATCCTCAAAATAATAAAGGCAAATGGCAGAAAGTTTTTGGTAATAATAATCCTATATATTTAGAAATTGGCATGGGTAAGGGTAAATTTTTAATTGATAATGCCATAAAGTATCCTAATATTAATTTTATAGGTATTGATCGTTTGGATAGTGTAATAGCTAAAGCTTTAAAAAAAATACCTCCTGATTGCACAAATTTAAGAGTACTTATTTTAAACGGTGATGAAGTTGATAGTGTTTTTGATCACGAAATAGATAGAATTTATCTTAATTTTTCAGATCCTTGGCCTAAAGAACGTCATAAAAAAAGAAGATTAGTGAGCAATAACTTTTTAAATAAATATGATGCTGTTTTCAAAAACAATAAAATTATTCATATGAAAACGGATAATGCTAGGCTTTTTGAATATGCCTTGGAAAGTTTTAGCCAATATGGATATATCTTAAGGGAAGTACATTTAAATCTACATAATAGTGATATCAATAATATTATTACTACAGAGTATGAAGAAAAATTTATAAAGGAAAATAATCCTATTTATCAATGCATTGTTGAAAAAACAGAAGATTTGACGTAAAAAAACAATAAAAAGATATTTATTTGTGAAAATATTTGATATAATAAGTTTAGAGTAGGTGAAATATGAAAAAAATAATTGTTTTACTCTCTGTGATTTTGTTATTAACAGGTTGTTCAATAACTAAAATCGATGATCAATCAATAGATAAAATCGTTGATACCGTTCTAGAGGAAGATAATCATTTATATAATACGGTTTTTGATGGATATAAATATTATTTACCTCAGGGCATTCAACTGGTGGATAAAGATGATTATAATGCACATTTAATATATAAAAATCAAAACTATTATTTATATGTAGATGTCATTGGTTATTATCATAAAATATCACCAGAGTATGATGTTAATAAGTCTTCTTATTATTCTAAAAAATTACAATATAATGATAAAACAGGTTATTTAGAAGTAAATGAGATAAATGATCATTATTTTGTAGAGGTTATGTATAATTATGCTAAAATAGAGGCTTATATTCCAAAAGTAGAATTGAATGACACAATTATAAATATGTGTTACATCTTATCATCCGTACAATTTAACGATAAAGTATTAGGTACCTTAGTAGGAGATAATGTTTTAAATTATCAAGAAGAAACATTTAATATTTTGGAACCTAAGAGAAAATCAGGGACATTCTTAGATTATGTCAGCGAATATGATGTATATTATGATACGAAAGACGAAATGCCTGATGAAGATAAAATTGTCGCAGATGATGATGAATAGGAGGGGATAGAATGAAGTTATTTGATAAATTAAAAAATGCTTTATTTGAAGAAGAATATGTGGAAGTAGAAGAACCAAATAAAAAAGAAAGTGTTATAGCTAAAAAAATAGAAACACCTAAACGGGAAGTTGTTAAACAAGAACCAAAGATAAAAGAGGAAGATCAAGAAGAAACAGATGAAGATGTTGCAGATAGAGATTTGTTAAAAGGTGATTCGAATTTTAAATTTCCAATGAATTTTGAAGATGATGATTTTATTGAAGAAAGTGTTCAAGAGAATACTTCTAATACTTATCAAGAGGCACCTAAACCATATCAAAATGATACAACTTATTCTAATTATAATCATAATCATAATCATATTCCATATGAGAAAAAAGAAGAAAAAAAAGGATTTAAACCTTCTCCTATTATTTCACCTATATATGGCGTATTAGACCAAAATTATCGTAAGGATGAAATAATTGTCAAAAGAGATATTAGGATTACTAGTAGTTATGATAATTCTAAATTAGATTTTGATGAAATAAGAGCAAAAGCTTATGGCGATTTATCTAGTGAATTAAACTTAACAGGTAATATAGATTCTAAAATAGAAAATGTATCAACTGATGAGGAAGAGGTGCAGACACCAGATAATTTATTAGTTGATATGAGTGATGATACAACACCTACAGTAGAAAAGGTAACAGTTGGAGACGCTGAAGAATATTTTGCCGATTTAGGGTTAGAATATAATGTAGATTATAAGGATGCAAGTAAGGAAAAAGCAACAGGCCGTAGAATCAATCGCAAAACGGATGTAGAAGAAAAGATGGAAGATAGTGATGAAGCGACAGTGGATGCCTCGATAAATGAACCTTTAGAGGATAAAGATAATGATAGTGATAGTGATAATAATTTAGAAGATAATCTTTTTGATTTGATTGATTCAATGTATGATGAGGAGAGTTAATATATGGAAACATTGCATACTTTTTTACCAGTTATTTTATATATATTTGGTATAGCCTTATTAATTGTTATGATTATATTAGGTATAAAATTAATTCAAACAGTAAATAAAACTAATAGATTATTAGATGATATTGAAAAAAAGATGAATAGTTTCAATCAGTTATTTCATATAGTTGATGTAGTAGCAGATCGTTTTGCTTTTGTAAGCGATAGAATAGTTGATATTTTATCGGGATTTGTTAGAAAAATATTTAAAAGAAAAGAGGAGAAGAATGATGAGTAAAGATACTAAAAAAAGTGGTTCAGGGAAATTTGTTTTGGGAGCTTTGGTAGGAGCTGGATTAGGACTTTTATTTGCTCCTAAAAAAGGTAGTGAAACTAGAAAAGAATTGAAACAAAAAATGGATGAGATGTTAGGAAAAATCAAAGAAATGGATATGGAAGATATTAAGTCTCAATTTGAAGAAAAAGTAGAAGAAATAAAAGTAGATTTAGCGGACTTGGATAAAGAAAAGGTTTTGAAAATAGCTAAAAAGAAGGCTAAAGATATAAAAAACAGTTGTGAGCAATTAGTAAATTTAGCAATAGATAAAGGAACTCCTATATTAAGAGATGCAGCAGAAGAGGTAAGAATTAAGACAATTGATGTTATAAAGGAAATATTAGATAAATTAGAAAAAAGCTCAAATAAAAAAGAAGCAAAATAAGTAAAATAAGTAAGTATTAAGAACACTTCAATAGAAGTGTTTTATTATGTAAAATTATTGCAATAAAAAAGGAAAAAATATATAATAAATGTATAAATAAACTAAAAAGAGGTGTAGATAAATGAACAAGAAGTTAACTAGGGGGGGGGTCATTAAATAAGACCTCCAAGAAAATATTAGTAACCAGTATTCTAATAATATTGGTAACAATATTATTAATAGGTGGTAGTTATGCATATTTAACGTTAACGTTAAATAGTAATAAGAAAAATACTTTAACAAGTGGTAATTTAAATATAGTATTAGAAGAAGAAGGAACTACCATTAATTTAGAAAAAGCATACCCCTTGGGAGAACAAGAAGGATTACAAGGCACACCTTATTCCTTTCAAGTAATAAATCAGGGAACAATAAATGGTAAATATCAACTATATTTAGAAGATGATGAAATAGAAGATAATGAAGAGAGAATAGCTAATAAATATATAAGATATAGTTTAGAAAGAAATGATGCGACGATAAAAGTAGGGAAATTAGATGAATTAGAAGATAACCTACTAGATGAAGTAAGTATAAATAGAGGAGTAACTAATAATTATAACTTAAGGTTATGGATAGATAAAGATGCAGATAATCTAGCTATGGATAAAGTGTTATCTAAGAAATTAAAATTAGAAACGAGCCAAATAATAGAAGGACCAACGGATTATTGTTATACTTTTGATACTAGTACAGGTACAATATTAGGTTATGATGTTAATAAATGTGGTACTAGTGTAGATATACCAGATAGGATAAATGGAGTAGAAGTTAAGAGCATTGGAGATAGTAGTCATAAATATGTTATGGCTGATAAAGGTTTAACACATTTAAGTATTCCAAATACTGTTACTTATATCAAAGATGGCTCATTTGCAAATAATCAATTACCAGATAATGAAGCCTTTATTTATAATAGAAATAGTGATGGTAGTATTGATTATACTGGTTTAAATTCTTATGGAGGTAAAAAAAGAGGGGATTTAGTTATTCCTAGTAATGTCGTAACAATCTGGCCAGGGGCTTTTAGAAATTGTCAATTTAAATCAGTAATTATACCATCTAGTGTTACATCAATTAGATGGGGAGCTTTCTTAAATAATCAATTAACGCATATAGATATACCTTCAACTGTCACTTATATAGAAGCAGCTGCTTTTAATAATAATCAACTACCAGATGAAGAGGCCTTTATTTATAATAGGAAAAGTGATGGTAGTATTGATGACAGTTATTTAGTGAGTTATGGAGGAGTTAATAGAACAGTTGTTGTGCCGAATCAAGTTACAACAATTGGAAAAGAGGCTTTTTATAGCGTTACTGCTACTAGTATCACTTTACCAAGTAATTTATTAACAATTGGATCACAGGCTTTCAATAAATTGCCTAATCTTACTACTATAACAATACCAAGTAAGGTTACGACAATTGGTAATCATGCTTTTCGTAATTGTAGATCATTAAAAAAAATAGTAAACTTAACAGGAAAGAGTTTTAATTGGGAAGGTATAATTAATGGAAGTGGTAATAATAGCTTTGAAACTGGAACTGTTCATGCTTCATGGGGCGATGTAGAAATTGTTAATAAATAATAAATTTTTTGACAAATCCTAAACATATGATATACTAAACATATATTAATTTTTCGTTGATGGAGTATAGTAGGATAATTATTGTTTTTTAGAGATTTCGTGGTTGGTGCAAACGAAAAAGGTAATTTGACGAAATACAACTCTTGAGAAAAAACGTAACTGGCGTTAACAGTTAAAGTGCATAATAACATTATGAAATAAGGTGGTACCGCGCCATATATATTTAAGGGCGTCCTTATCCTTATGACATAGTGTTTTTTTAAGGAGGAAATTTATGAATAATTATATTGACGCTACTAATTTGAATCCAACAGCAACTATTGATGATATTACTAAATTATGTGAAGAAGCTATAATTAATCAATATGCTTGTGTCTGTGTTCACCCTTATTATGTAACACTGGTTAAAGATTTACTAAAAGATACACATATTGAAATCGCAACAGTAATTGGGTTTCCTTTAGGCATGAATACTAAAGAAGCAAAAGAATTTGAAGCTATTCAAGCTATTGAATTAGGTGCTACAGAAATAGATATGGTCATTAATTTAGGGGCACTAAAAGATGGAGCTTACCAATATGTTCAAGAGGAAATTGAAATGATCCGTGATTCTATTGGTGGAAAAACATTAAAAGTAATAATTGAAACTTGTTATTTAACTAAAGATGAGATCATTAAAATGACAGAAATATGTAATAAAACGTTTGTTAATTTTATCAAAACATCAACTGGCTTTGGTCCTGAAGGTGCAAAAGTTGAAGATATTAAGTTGATTAACGAAAATAAAAACGATGTATTAGAAATAAAAGCTAGTGGTGGTATTAAAACTTACCATGATGCTCAAGAAATGATAGAAGCAGGAGCTACTAGAATAGGCACTTCACATGCAGCGGATATTATGAAAGGAGAGATAAAATGACATTATTTGAAGAATTAAAATGGCGTGGTTTAATTAATGATATTTCTAGTCCGGAATTAGAAGAAAAACTTAATAACGGGGGTTTAACTTTTTACATTGGTACAGATCCAACTAGTGATAGTTTACATATTGGACATTTTTCATCATTTTTAATATCAAAACGTTTGAAAGATGCCAATCATCATCCTATCTTATTGGTAGGCGGCGCTACAGGATTAATAGGTGATCCTAGACCAACTAGTGAAAGACCAATGGTTACTAAGGAAGAAGTTGCCCATAATTTTAAATGTTTAAAGCAACAAGCTGAACAACTTTTTGGTTTTGAGGTTGTCAATAATTATGACTGGATAAAGGATATTAATTGTATTGATTTTTTACGAGACTATGGTAAGCATTTTAATATTAATTATATGCTAAGAAAGGATATTGTTAAAAGAAGATTGGATACAGGTATTACTTATACAGAATTTTCTTATATGTTGTTACAGGCCTTAGATTTTTTACATTTGTTTGAAACAAGAAATTGTACTTTACAAGTCGCAGGACAAGATCAATGGGGTAATATAGTTGCGGGAATTGATTTGATTCGTAAAAAAACTGGTAAGGAGGCCTATGCTTTTACTATGCCTTTATTAACTAAAGCTGATGGTACTAAATTTAGTAAGAGTGAAGGCGGTACTATTTGGTTAGATAGAAAGAAAACTTCTCCTTATGAACTATATCAATTTTTAATTAAAACAGATGATTCCAAAGTAATAGATTATTTAAAATTTTTAACCTTTTTATCTAAGGATGAAATTATAGCTTTAGAGGAATCACATAAAAAGAATCCCGAGAAAAGAGATGCTCATAGAGCTCTAGCTAAAGAGGTAGTGACTTTTATCCATGGTGTTGATGCTTATCAGGAAGCTCTAAAAATAAGTGATATTTTATTTAAAGGTAATATAGGTGAATTAACAGCTACTCAAATTGAAGATGCTTTTAAAGGCATACCAACTTATCAAATCAATGAAGATAAAAATATTGTTGATTTGCTAGTAGAGGCTGCTATTTGTAGTAGTAAAAGAGAAGCTCGGGAACTATTAAACAGTCATTCTATTTTAGTTAATGGTAGTAAGGAAATTAATAATGATTTAATTATTAATAAGGATATGGCTATTGGTGGTAAATATATTATTATAAGAAGAGGTAAAACAAAATATTATATGATTGAATATAGGAATTAATAAAATTGATGTGGTTGCAAAAATGGATTAAAAATGGTATCCTTATTAAGGATAAAGGAGTGGTGACATGAAGAAAACAGGAAAAAAGATTAATTTATTAATGGTATTAAAGATTATTGGTGTGATTTGTGTGGCTATTATTTTTTTAGAAGTAGTTTATTTAATATATGCTAAAGTTTCCACTGATAATAAAAATACTTATTATGATGGATTAAATTCTATTGCTAAAATAGATGATGGATATATAGCAGTTGGTAGTAGTGATTTTAAGAATAGCAGAGGAAATAAATGGACTAAAGGATATGAAAAGGGAAAGTTAGCTAAATATGATGATAAGCAAAATTTATTATGGGAAAAGGAATATGTAAAAGGCTATAACAGTACTTTTTTGGATGTTGCTATATTAGATAATGGATATGTAGCTGTTGGTAATATTGAAGGAAGTAAAGAACAAAATAAAGATGGTGTAAGAGATGCCTTTATAGTTAAGTATGATGAAGAAGGTAAAATTATTGCTGAGCAAAAATTTCAAATACTTGGTGATTCCAAATTTACTAAAGTTAAAGTCGTAAAAGATGGTATCTATGTTATTGGACAAAGTATTTTCCCTCCAATGGAGTTAGGTATTTCTAATGATGGTGGCGGTGTTTTAGTCAAGTATGATTTTGATCTTAATGAAATATTTAGAAGCAATTTTGGTGGTAGTAAATCAGGAATATTTAATGATTTTGTAATTAGTGGAGATAGTATTTATGCTGTAGGTAAAGATGCTTCTAAAACAGGATTATTAGTAAAATATGATTTAAATGGTAATCGTCAATGGATAAAAAACTATAGTTATACAGATGTATTGGGATTTAGTTCTATTGCAGAATATAAAAATGAATTAATAGTAGTGGGAGCTAAAAAAGTTACAGATAATAATGATGACTATGATACAGATGGCCTATTAGTTAAATATGATAAAGATGGCAAATTATTGATGGATAAATCTTTTACGGTTAATGAGAGAATTGAAGAGAAAGATAGTGTTGTTTCTACTAGTGTTTCAATGGATAGATTTAATAGTTTAGTTGTCGATGATAAAGGGAATATTCTTATTGCTGGACAAGTTGCTGTCAAAGATGAAGAGGAGTCAACTGATAAATTAAACGTTTTTAGATATAGTGGATTATTCTTAAAATATAGCATTGATGGGAAATTGATTGATCATGTTGAAATCGGTGGTAGTAGAGATGATTATTTTACCGATATAATGCGGTTAAAAAATAATTATTTAATTATTGGATATTCTAATTCTAAAGATGAAGCTTTAAAAGGTACAGGTCGAAATGGTAAAGATTATAAATCATTATTTATTACTGTAGATGATAGTGGTAAGATAAAAAGTGTAAAATAGTATAGTAAGTATTAAGAATAATGTTAAAGAGATTAGTTTCTCTTTTTTTTTCACAAAAAAAGAATCTATAAAGATTCTTTTAACGGTTATAAAATTCAACAATCATTGATTCGTTAATATCAGCATTTAATTCATTGCGCTCAGGTAATCTAACATAAGTACCTTCCATTTTATTAGCATCAAAAGTTATGAATTCTACTCTTTTACCAACTTTTTCTAAAGCTTCTTTTACAGCCTTATGATCTTTAGAACTTTCTTTAAGGGAAATCACAGATCCAACTTTGACTCTAAAAGATGGAATATCAACTTTTTTACCATCAACTAGAATATGACCATGATTAACAAGTTGTCTAGCGCCACGACGTGTAGTAGCAAAACCCATGCGATATACTAAGTTATCAAGACGAGATTCTAATAATTTTAAGAAATCTTCACCATGAATTCCTCTTAATTTAGCAGCTTCATCAAATGTTTTACGGAATTGGCGTTCATTTAAACCATACATAAAGCGTACTTTTTGTTTTTCTTTTAATTGTACACCATAGTTAGATAACTTTCCTTTTCTAGCATTACCATGTTGTCCAGGTCCATAAGGTCTTTTTAGATCTTTTCCGGTCTCACTAATAGAAAAACCAACTCGACGTGCTTGTTTGTACTTAGGTCCAGTATATCTTGACATATCCATACTCCTTTCTATTAAATTTACAAGTCCTTAAAATGATTATTTAGTCATAAATGAGGGAGTTTTCCCTTCGCTTAACAGCATCAGTTACTATTATTATGAGAAAACACATTCATTTATTCCAAATATGCTGTTTCAAGTGAATTGCAGTATTAATTATATGCAACAAACTAAGAAAAGTCAAGCTTATTAAACAACTAATAGTGAAAAATGTAGAAAATAATAGTAAAAAAAGATAAGTTATGATAGAATATAGGTAAGATAGAGGGTGTAAATATGCCAATACAAACATTAATGATTATTACTTTTATTTTAATTGCTGGAATCATAATAACTGTAACACTAGTTATTATGGAAAAAAAATATGTTCAACATTATAAAAAAGAGATAGCTAATTTGGAACGAGAAAAAAATTTAATCGAGAGCACACCTATTTCTTTAGAGTTAGAAAAAATAGAACCTATTATCAAAAATGAGAAAATGGAAGAAAAGTATAAACAATTTCAAAAAAAATACGATCAAATTAAAGAAGAAAAAATAAATAAATTAGATGATATGTTAATACATTTGGATTCATATAGGCAACAAAAAGATTATCGTAATTACAATTATTATTTAGCTAAAACAGAGTTAGAAGTATATAAAGCTAAAGTAGCAACAGATTTTTTATTAGATGAAATAAAAGAAATCACTTTAAGTGAAGAAAAATACCGTAGTATTGTTACCAAGTTAAAGACTAAATATCGTAAATTAAACAGTGAATATCAAAATCATAAAACAGAATATCATGAAATAGAAGATGTTATTGAATTGCAGTTTGAAAATATTGAAAAGCGTTTTATGGATTTTGAAGTAGTCATGGAAAATAATGAATATAATGACGTACTGCATATTGTTAAAGCTTTAGATGAGATGATTGAACACATGGCTATTGTTATTGATGAAGTTCCTAATTTATTACTTTTAGCTAATCAGCTTATTCCAAGGCGAATGGATGAGATAACGAAAACGTATCAAGAGATGCGAGAACAAGGATATCCTTTAGAATACTTACATATTGAATATAATATTGAACAAACGTCAAAAAACATTAAAGGCATAATAGATAGAATTAAAGTTTTAAATTTAGAAGAATGCATGTTTGAATTAAAAACGATGTTAGATTACTTAGATTCTTTGTTTACTGATTTTGAAAAAGAACGTTTAAGTCGTAAAATATATGATGAAATTGATACAGATTTTAGTGTTAAACTTAAGAGGACTAATCATATTGTTAAGGACATATATAAGCAATTAGATGATATTAAAAACATGTATAATCTTACTAAAGAAGATTTAGCTAAGATGGATGAAGTGAATAATTTATTAAAAAATATTAATAAAGATTATAAAGAATTAAAAGAAAAAGTAAATGACAAGGTTGAACCATATTCTAAATTACATAAAGAAATTGAATTATTAATGGCTAATTTAAAACAATTGGAGGAAGAATTAGATCATTCTTTAAAATCATTAGGTAGTATGTATGATGATGAAATGCGTGCTAGAGAACAATTAAATGAAATACAAGAATTATTAAAACAATGTAAAGTAAAGATGCGCACTTATAAATTGCCTATTATAATTGATCAATATTTTGTACAATTATCAGAAGCTAATGAAGCTATTAAAGAGATTATTAAGGAATTGGAAAGGAAACCTATTAATATTAAAATATTAAACACTAGAGTCGATACAGCAAGAGATTTGGTTTTAAAATTATATCATACTACTAGTGAGATGATTAAAACGGCTCAATTAGCTGAAATGGCTATTGTTTATGGTAATCGTTATCGAGATATAGATAATAAGGATATTAATTTGGGAATAAATCGAGCTGAAATGTTGTTTTTTAAAGGTAATTATAAAGGTTCACTTGAAACTTCTATTAGAGCTATTAATACAGTTGAACCAGATATCTATCGTAAGTTATTGTCTGTTTATGAAAAATAGTAATAAAAAATAAGTAGTTAATGTACTTATTTTTTTGTTATAATAATATAAGTGTTGGTGGTGGTAAAGTGATATATTTAGATTATAGTGCAACAACTCCTGTAAATGATGAAGTATTATCTTCTTTTATCAAAGTATCAAAAGATTACATAGGTAATGCTAATTCTTTACATAAATTGGGTTTTGAAAGTAGAAATTTAATGCAATCTGCTGAACAGCAAGTATTAAAACTATTTAAATCTTTAGATAAAGAAGTGGTTTTTACCTCTTCAGCTAGTGAAGCTAATAATTTATCTATCGTAGGTATAGCACAAAAATATCCTGATCGACCTAAAAGAATTATTACAACTAAATTAGAACATGCTAGCGTTTTGAATACAGTTGAGTATTTAAAGAGGATGTATGATTTTGAAATTGAATATGTTGAAAATGATGATAATGGTCAAATAGATTTAATAGATTTAAGACGTTTGTTGGATAAGGGCGCTTTGTTAGTTAGTATTACTGCAGTTAACAGCGAAGTAGGTATTAAGCAAGATTTAAAATCTATTAAACGGATATTAAAAGATTATCCGCAAACTTTTTTGCATGTTGATGGAACACAAGCTGTAGGTAAAATCCCTGTTGATTTAACTGATATTGCGTTATTTACTTGTAGTGCCCATAAATTTTTTGGCTTAAAAGGAATCGGTTGTCTTATTAAAGATAAAAAGGTTATCTTAGAACCCCTAATACATGGTGGGAAGAGTCAATCAATCTATCGCAGTGGAACACCTGCAGTGTCTTTAATTGTTAGTTTTGCCAAAGCTTTACGTTTAGCATTAGAAAATTTAGATGAAAAATATCAACATGTTGAAAAGTTATCACTTCTTTTAAAAAAAGAATTATCTACTTATCCTAATATAAAGATAAACAGCAATACATTCTGTATACCACATATTTTAAATATTAGTATCAAAGGTATTAAACCAGAGACATTGATTCATAGTCTAGAACAATATGATTGTTATGTATCAACTAACACAGCTTGTAGTAAAGATATAAGTAGTTCTAAAACACTTGTGGCTATGCATCAACCATCCCAAATATGTACTAGCTCTATTCGCATAAGTTTATCATATATGACAACAGAAAACGAAATAAGAGAATTTTTAAAAATATTTCAAAAAAGTTATGATGCATTAAATTTTAGAAATGAGGAAAACTAATTATGGAAAAGGTAATTTTAATTAAATATGGAGAATTAACTACTAAAAAAGGTAATCGTAATTTTTTTATTAAAAATTTATATGAAATGCTAAAACATAAATTAAAAGATTATGATGTAGAAATTATCAAAGAAATGTCCCGTATGGAAATTATTTTTACTAATGACCAGTTAGAAGAAATATTACCAATAATTAAACACGTTTTTGGGATTCACAAATATCATGTAGCGTATAAAATAACAACAGATCTATCAGTCATTAAGAAGCAAATTATAAATATTTTAGATCTCGTAAAATTTAAAACATTTAAGGTAGAAGTTAAACGTAGTGATAAAAGCTTTCCTATGAATAGTGTCGAATTAAGTAAACATCTTGGTGGCTATATATTGAAAAATAAACCAGATATTAAGGTAGATGTTCATAATCCGGATGTTATTATGCATGTGGAAATTAAAGCTAATAATATTACGTATTTATACACCAATGAATATCATGGATTAGGTGGATACCCAGTTGGTAGTCAACCTAAGGCTTTGCTGATGTTAAGCGGAGGTATTGATTCACCAGTTAGTGGTTATCTAGCTATGAAACGAGGTATTAAATTAGAAGCTGTTTATTTTGAAGCTTTACCACATACTTCTCTACAGGCTCGTGAGAAAGTTATTTCTTTAGTAAAAAAACTAGTTACTTATACTGATAAAATAATTTTACATATTGTCCCCTTTACAGAAATTCAAGAAGCAATTTATAAAGTAGCTCCTCATAGTTATGGTATTACTATTATGCGACGAATGATGTATCGTATAATGGAACAATTAGCCAATCAAAGAAAAGCTTATGCTATTGTTAACGGGGAATCTATTGGACAAGTAGCTAGTCAAACACTTACTAGTATGAAAGTTATTAATGAAGTTACTAATTTACCAATAATTAGACCAGTGGCTTGTTTAGATAAATTAGAAATAATTGACATTGCCAAAAAAATTGATACTTATGATATTAGTATTTTACCATATGAGGATTGTTGTACTATTTTTGTGCCAAAGCATCCAGTTATTAATCCTAATAGTGAAGAGTGTCTTAAAATTGAACAAAAATATGATTTTAACAATTTAATTGATGATACATTATCTAAAATTAAAACAATTACTATTAAAGATCAAGAAGAAAAACAATATGAGGGTTTATTATAATAGAAAGGTATAAATTACCAATCTAAAATACGTATGATTTTGTTAAAATTTCACAATCTATAAATGTATAGGAGGTGAAAATAATGAATCAAAATCAAAACAGCTCTTCAATGAAAATGAGAGTACCAGGGGCTAAACAAGCTATCGATAAAATGAAATATGAAATCGCTAACGAATTTGGTGTTAACTTAGGCGCAGACGCTACTGCTCGTGCTAACGGTTCAGTTGGTGGTGAAATTACAAGACGTTTAGTTCAAAATGGTATGAACCAAATCAGTGGAAGTTACAATAACAAATAATGATTTGTAAATTAAAGGACAGGTTTTAAATCTGTCCTTTTTAATGTATAAAAGTTTATAGCTAGCTTTTTTGGTGCATACTAAAAAAGGTGATAATAGTGAAAAAATATTATTTTCTTAGTATATTAATAATAGCGTTGGGTGTATCTATATTTATAATAGAGAAAAATAAAAATCAAAAAGATTTTTTAGTAGTTGATGTCTTTAAAGAAAAAACAGTTGAAAATACTAGATACTATCTTTCGTGTGCTAAAGTTTTATGTAATTCGCAAAACATAGATACACTCTTTTCTCCTTATAATATAGAAATAACGAAACTTTATCCGCAAAATAATTTAGTGTTAAATGAGGATAAAATTTTACAACAATTACAGGAATTTTCTTTTTATAATATTGAGTATTTTGTTAATAATTATATTAATATTTTAACAAGATATGGCCTAAGAGATGATATAGAAAAAATAAACAAATATGGTGTTAGTATTGCTAAAATAGAAATAAATGCTTCTAAAGAAGAATTACAGAAAATATTAGTAGATTATCCACTTTTAAAATATAGTAGATATTTAAATGGTTATTATCGATAGATTAGTACAAAATGAAATAAAATATGTTATAATACTAGAAGGAGGTAGTAATATGAATAAAGATCAGGATAATGTGGAAATATTAGATGATACAAATAATAAAGAAGTAGGTATTCTAACCACATATGGTGAAAATTTTACGCAAAAAGAATATATTACTAATCCAGCTATTGGACGAGATGAAGAGATAAAACAATTAATTTTAATTCTTTTGACTCCGGAGAAATCAGCTATTTTAACAGGAAAACCAGGTGTAGGTAAGACAGCCATTGTCGAAGGATTGGCTTATAGAATAATAAATAATGATGTGCCAGATGCTCTAAAGAATTATACTATTATTAAAATAAATACAGCTTCTTTAATTGGACAAGATCCAGTAAGTGGTGTTCCTCGTATTCAAATGTTATTAAATGAAATTAAAAACCAAAAAAAATTAATATTGTTTATTGATGAGATTCATACTCTAATTGGTAAAGGGGAATCGATGGACTTTGCTAATATTTTTAAACCAGGGCTAGATCGTGGTGATATTAAAGTTATAGGCGCTACTACTACTGTCGAATACGAAAGATATATACTTCGTGATAAAGCTTTTGTTAGACGGTTTCAAAGGGTTGATGTCTTAGAGCCAACTAGGGAAGAGACGATTCAAATATTAATGGGTACTTTACCAAAGATTGAAAAAAAGACAGGCGTTAAATTAAAATATACTAGTTTTATTCAAGAAAAAATCATGGGCTTTATAGTTGATTTAACTAGTGAATATCGTCGTATTTATGAAATAGGATCAAGATATCCCGATATTGCTTTAACTTTACTTCAACAAGCTTTCTCTTATGCTGTATTTGATAATAAAAAAGAAGTTGATATTAAACATATATATAAAGCAATCGAAAATAGCAAAAATGTTTATCCTGATGTCATAAAAAAAGAGCTCGTTCACTTTAATGAAGTTTTTAAAGAACAATTAATGGATAAACAGAATACGGAAAATAACAATACGGAAATTATCTAACTAAGATAATTTCTTTTTTATTGATAAAAAAATTATAGTTATCTAGACATTATCCCATACACATTTGTCTTGGGGACATAGACTAATGTTGAAGGAGGAATTTTATGAATTATTATGATGAACGGGATAATGTTAATTCAAACATGATGCCTTTTGATCGACAAACATTTAGTCAACCAGCGGTTAATATGAATCAAAATAATAACTCAAATATAAATAATCCTAATGGGATTCAACCTAGTAATAATAGTCCAGTTGCCTTATTGACACCCCAAGAGGCCTTTATAAGAGGTAATTTGTTTGGGAACCTTTATCAACAATACAAGAATTATAAACCTGCTGTTTTGACAGCTAATAATGAACAACAACGTATGTATTTAAATTATGCTCAATTAGCTTTCGCGGCCCATGAGTTAAATTTATATTTAGATAATTATCCAGATGATAGGACGATAGTACGATTATTTAACGATTATCGCACTATGGCTAATCAGGCTTTAAGAGCTTATGAAGAAAAATTTGGTCCTATAACAATAACAAGTGAACAATTAAATCAATTCCCTTGGATGTGGGAACAACTTAATTTTCCATGGGATGAAGGGGGTATATAAAATGTGGTCATATCAAAAAAGATTGCAATATCCAGTTAATATTAAAAAGAAAGATTTAAGAATGGCTAAATATTTAGTTACTCAATATGGTGGTGCTAATGGTGAATTAGCCGCAGCGCTTAGATATTTAAATCAACGTTATACTATGCCAGATAATAAAGGGAAGGCCTTGCTTACTGATATTGGGACAGAAGAATTGGCTCATATTGAAATGATTTCCACAATGGTTTATCAATTGATGAAAGACGCTACTATTGAAGAGCTTGAAGCTGCAGGACTAAGCAGTCATTATGCTGAACATTCTAGAGCATTATTTCCAACAGATGCTAATGGAGTTCCATTTACGGTGGCATACTTTGCTACAACCGGTGATCCTTTAGCGGATATAATGGAAGATATGGCTGCCGAACAAAAAGCTAGAGCTGTATATGAAAATTTGATAGATTTGGCGGATGATCCTGATGTAATTGGCCCACTTTTATGGTTAAGACAACGTGAAATAGTTCATTACAATCGTTTTAAAGAGTTATTTGAATATTATCAAACAAAATTTGAATTGCCAAATAAAATTGAACCACGTCAAGATTAATTTATGACTGTATTTACAGTCTTTTTTTTCTAAAATAAATAAAAAGGGTTGTCAAACCAGCGAAATATTGATAAAATAAAAACGTATTTGACATGGCGATATTGGTGAAGTGGTTAACACGCTGGTTTGTGGCACCAGTATGCAAGAGTTCGATCCTCTTATATCGCCCCAGTAGATATCAAACTCGGCTCTTTTTAAAATAGTCGGGTTTTTTATGTAATTACTTATAAACAAGAAGTTATCTTTTTTTTTGTTATGTTTTATTATATAATAGAAGAAGGAAATAATGAGAAAGGTGATTTCATGCAAGAAAGATATTTAGAACTTATTAAAATATTAAATGAAGCTAATTATAATTATCATGTCTTAGATAATCCTACAATCACGGATCAAGAATTTGATAAGTATCTAAGGGAGTTGTTGATTATAGAACAAGAGCATCCAGATTGGATAAAAGAAAATTCTCCAAGCCAAAGAATTGGGGGAGATGTTATTGATGAATTTAAAAAAGTGACTCACGAAATTCCTATGTTATCACTAAGCAATGTTTTTAATGAAGAAGAAATTATGACTTTTCATAGACGAATTGAAAAAGAAGGATATCATCCTCAATATGTATGTGAATTAAAAATAGATGGTCTTTCTGTATCATTGCTTTATGAAAAAGGTAAATTGGTTAGGGCCGCTACTAGAGGTGATGGAATTACAGGAGAAGATATCACTCATAATGTTAAAACGATAAAAACAGTACCCTTGACTTTAACTCAACCTATTGATATTGAAGTACGTGGCGAAATATATATGAGCAAGAAAGTTTTAGAAGAAATCAATCAACAACGACAAGCTAATAATTTACCTTTATTACAAAATCCTCGCAATGCGGCTGCGGGATCAATTAGACAATTAGACTCAAAAGTAGCGGCTAAAAGAAAACTAGATTGTTTTATTTATCATTTGCCTAATCCTCTTGATTATAATATTGCTACACACAATGAAGCTCTTCAATTTATGCATGAATTAGGATTTAAGTTAAATCCTAATAATAGATTAGTAAATAACATTAATGAAGTGCTAGAATTTATTAATTATCATACAGTTCATCGAAAAGAACTACCTTATGAAATTGATGGGGTTGTAATTAAAGTAAATAGTATTATTGAACAACAAGAATTAGGCTATACCGCTAAATATCCTAAGTGGGCTACTGCTTATAAATTTCCTGCTGAAGAGGTTTTAACCAAATTAAAAGACATTATCTTTACCGTTGGTAGAACCGGGCAAATTACACCTAATGCTGTATTAGAACCTGTGATTATAATGGGTACTACGGTGTCAAGAGCTACTTTACATAATGAAGATTTTGTAAAAGAACGAGATTTAAAAATAGGTGATATTGTATCTATTAGGAAAGCTGGTGATGTTATTCCTGAAGTAATTGAAGTAAAAAAAGAAAGACGAACGGGAAATGAGTTACCATTTAAAATGATTACTAATTGTCCAATCTGTGGTTCGATTTTACAGAAAAAACCAGATCAAGTTGACTACTATTGTGTAAATCAAAAATGTCCTGCTAGGAGTATTGAAGGATTAGTTCACTTTGTTAGTAGAAACGCTATGAATATAGATGGCTTGGGAGAGAAAATTATAGAAGATTTTTATAATATGGGATATTTAGGCACAGTGGCGGATATTTATTCACTTTATAATCATCGTCTTGATTTAACTATGCTAGAGGGCTTTGGGGAAAAATCTATTGATAATTTATTATTGGCCATAGAAAATAGTAAAAACAATTCTTTGGAGAGGTTATTATTTGGTTTAGGGATTACCCACGTTGGTTCTAAGACAGCTAAAATTTTAGCTAGTCATTATTTAACTATGGAAGAATTGATGACATCTACAGTTGAAGAATTAACAGAAATACCTGATGTAGGTCCCATCATTGCTCAAAGTGTTGTGACTTATTTTAACGATGCCAAAAATATTAGTTTAATTAAAGAATTAAAAGAATTAGGTATTAATATGAAGTATTTAGGATCTATTGTTAAACCTAATGAAATGTTTGTTGGTAAGACTTTTGTATTAACAGGTACCTTATCCGCTATGACTAGGGAAGAAGCTAAAATGAAAATAGAACAATTAGGTGGAAAAACAGTTGATTCAGTCAGCAAAAAAACTGGTGTTGTAATAGCGGGAGAAAACCCTGGTAGTAAATATCAAAAAGCTCAAGCCCTTGGTGTTCCTATTTGGGATGAAGAAGAATTTTTAAAAAATATAGCACAAGATTAAAAAAATATAGCTAAAAATAGTTACTTATTATATAATTAAAATTGAGGTGATAATATGAGAAAGGGATTGGTTACAGAAGAACAACAAGCAGAAAAGAAACATAAAAGCATTAAAGAAATAAAAACTAGAAAAAGTTATAAGAAAGATAAGAAAAGTAAAAAGGTTAATGGCGAAAAGAAAATAATAAATTATAAAAAAATAATTAATATAATTTTTATTGCTATTATCGCAATATTGGCCATTATAACCATTGATTTAATATGTGTTTTAAAATTTCACGTTGGACCTTTCTTTGCTGTACGCACTAATGTGTATAAAGATGGTGGTACTAAGGTTTATTACGGTATTGGTTATAAAGTAATAAAATATAATCAAGAAGAAGGCAAACATGGTACTAAGGTAGGTTTTTGGACAATGCCATATACTGCTCATGAAACAAACATTGATATATTGGATTTAGCTATTGCGTATCGTAATTATCCCAAGGAAACATATCAAAAATATTATGATGAATATCTAAAATTAACAGGTTCTGTTTATACAGTAGATAATCAAAAGAAAGTATTAACAATTCGTTATACCGATCCAGATGGTAAATATACTTTAGATGTAGTAGGTAATATGTATGATAAGGATATTGATTTATCTGGCTATGGCGTAGATACTACGGTATCATTTGTAGGAAGTGTCTCAGGATTTGTTGATGCTAATAGTAAAAATCCTAATCAAATAATTATGCGAGATTGCTTTATGCGTTAAACACTTAAATAAAGTGTTTTTCTTGTCCAAAATTATTGGAATTAAAAAATAAATATTAATTAAGTTATAATATGAATATAAAGATACCATCTTTGGTATTTTTTTGATATACTATGTGTGTAGAAGAAAGGAAGAGGCTAATGACAGATAAATTAAGTAGAGAAGAAGTATTACATGTGGCTCATTTGGCTAGAATTAATATTAATGATGCTGAGATTGAAAAGTATCGGGTACAACTAAAGGAATTATTAGATGAAGTAGATAAAATTAAGGATGTAACTAACTATGATAAAGATATGATGATTACACCTGTGAAAGAAGAAATTAAGATGCGTCCTGATGTGGAAAAGGATACTATTTCTTTCTCTTTAGTAAGAGATAATATACCTCATACTAGTGGAAATTTAATAGAAGTGCCGGTGATGATTCATGAGTAAATATTTAGATCTAAGTATCACTGAAATTAATGAAAAATTAAAAAATAAAGAAATAAGTCCTTTAGATTTGGTAATGGAATCATTTGATAGAATTGAACAAAATAAAGAACTTAATGCTTTTATCACTTTAAACAAAGAACAAGCTATTAAAGACGCTAAAGAATTAGAGATGGCGGAAGTAGATAATCTATTATTTGGCATTCCTATAGCGATTAAAGACAATATAGTTACAAAAGATTTAAGAACTACCTGTGCTTCTAAGATGTTAGCTAATTTTGTACCTATATATAATGCAAGCGTTGTTGAAAAAATAAAAAATAAACATATGATTATTATAGGTAAAACTAATATGGATGAATTTGCCATGGGATCTACCTCTCAAACAAGTTACTTTAAAGCACCACATAATCCATGGAATCTAAAACGCATTGCGGGTGGCTCATCTGGTGGTAGTGCTGTAGCTGTATCTAGTAGAATGACTCCTTTAGCCCTTGGTAGCGATACTGGTGGTAGTATTAGACAACCAGCTAGCTATACAGGTATTGTGGGAATGAAACCTACTTATGGTAGAGTGTCTCGTTATGGTTTGATTGCTTTTGCATCTAGTTTAGATCAAATTGGGCCTATGACACGTAATGTTTATGATAATGCGTTACTGTTAAATGCGATAGTGGGTAAAGATGAACATGATTTAACCAGTGTAGATAAAGAAGATGAAGACTTTACTCGGTTTATGAAACAAGATATAAAAGGGATGAAAATCGCTATACCTAATTATTTTGTTAGTGAGATAGTTGATAAGGAGATTGTTGAAAAAGTACATGACGTGGCATCATTACTAGAAAAAGAAGGGGTACAAGTCGATTATGTCGATTTGCCATATTTAGATAAGTCAGTAACCCTTTATCAAATAATTGCTATGGGAGAAGCTAGTAGTAATTTGGCACGCTTTGATGGTATTCGTTATGGCTATTCATATGATAAATGTCAAAATTTAGATGATTTATATCTTAAAAGTAGGCAAGAGGGTTTTGGTGATGAAGTAAAAAGAAGAATCATGGTAGGGTCTTATTTATTAAGTGGAGAGAATGCTAAAACATACTATGATAAAGCCCTTATGATTCGTGATGATATCTGTAAAAGTTTTGCCAAGTGTTTTGCTAAATATGATATGATCATTGGTCCAACTACTACCACAGTAGCGTATAATCTAGGAGAAGATATGGATAATCCTTTAAAAGCCTTCTTAGACGATGTATTAGTAATACCAGTTAATATGGCCGGCTTACCAGGGATGAATATTCCTGTTGGTTTTTCTCGTGATCATATGCCTATTGGCCTTCATATTATTGGTAATTATTTTGAAGAAGCTAAAATGTATCAGCTTGCCTCTCGTTTAGAGGAAATATTAAAATTATCTTTACAACCTAACTATAGGGAAGGAGGGATAAAGGATGAGTGATTATAAAAAAACAGTTGGTATCGAAGTCCACTGTGAATTAAAAACTAATACTAAAATGTTTTCTTCAGCAGCTAATGCTTATGGAGATGAAGCTAATTCTAATATTACGTTACTTGATTTGGCTTATCCTGGAACTCTTCCTACTGTCAATTATGGTGCGGTTATGTTAGCCCTTAGAGCTGCTTTAGCGCTTAATTGTGAGATTAATGAAGATATGTTTTTTGATCGTAAAAATTATTTTTATCCCGATTTACCAAAGGGTTATCAAATTACCCAGGCAAGAACACCCATTGGAATTAATGGATATGTAGAAATTGGTGAAGATGAAAATAGCAAAAAAATTAGGATTCATGATATTCATATTGAAGAAGATACAGCCAAAAGTGTTCATCAAACGGATCACTCATATCTCGATTTTAATAGAGCAGGAGTTCCTTTGATTGAAATTGTCACAGAACCGGACATGACTAGTAGTGATGAAGCAATGTTATATTTAGAAAAACTAAGACAATTACTTCTTTACGCTGATGTTTCAGATTGTAAGATGGAAGAAGGCAGTATGCGTTGTGATGTTAATGTTTCGATTAGTAAAACCGAACAATTAGGCACTAGGACAGAGATTAAAAATATCAGCTCCATTAGAAATGTTGGTATTGCTATAGATAAAGAAGCCACACGACAAGAGGAATTGTTAAATCAAGGTATTGTTATTCAAGAAGAAACGAGACGTTTTGACGATGTCAGTGGTACCACTATTTTGATGAGGGTTAAAGAAATTGGTAATGATTATCGCTATTTCCCAGAACCAGATATTCCTAAATTACATCTAAGCAAGGAATTTATCAGGGATACTAAAGATAATATGCCTATGTTACCTGATGATAGAATAGAAGCTTATAAGAAACGCAATATTAGTGATATTAATATTAAAAAACTTTTACAAAATAAACCATTAAGTGATTATATAAATTTATTTTTAGATGAAGATATTGATTTTGTTGTTTTAAGTAATTTATTATTAGGGGATATTAGTGCTTATCTTAATAGAACAATGAAGGATTTAACAGATACTAATTTGTCTAAAACCAGGTGTCTTGAGCTTTTAACATCATTAAAAGAAGGCAAGATTACTAATAAGAATATAAAAGATATTTTAATTGATTATCTAGAGACTACTAAAGATGTTGATACATTATTAAAAGAAAAAGGCATTGAGAATATCAATGATACAGAACTTCTAATTAAAATTATTAAGAATATAATAGAGAATAATCCCGAAAGTGTTGAAGCATATCATAATGGTCATGATAGAGCTATTAAATACCTCATGGGTCAAATTATGAAGGAAACAAAAGGAGCGGCTAATCCCGCTGTAGCTAATAAGTTATTACAAGAAGAATTAAAGAAAGTATAAATTGCCAGATGTTAAAAGATGTTGTATAATAGGTATAATAGGATGTGATAGAATGAAGAAGTTTGTTAAAAGAAATAAGTATACTATTATAGTAATTGTGGCTTTTGTTTTATTGATATTTATTGCTGCTAAAGCAATGCAAATCTTTTTCCCTGATACAGGCAATGCAGTTTATGGAGATCGTTTAGATGGCATAGAAGAGGTTAAGATTAAAGATTCAAAATATGAACAAATAATTGGTGAAATGAAACAAGAAGGCCTTGTTGTTGATATTTCTCAAGAAACAAAAGGCAAATTAATTAACTTTATTATAACTGTTGCTGATGAAGCATCAGTGGCAGATGCTAGAGTATTAGCTGATAAATTATTAAATTATTTTGAAGATAATCAAAAGAAATTTTATGATTTTCAGGTATTAAT
Source organism: uncultured Bacilli bacterium (assembly GCA_947632325.1). GTDB lineage: Bacteria > Bacillota_I > Bacilli_A > RF39 > UBA660 > CANPXY01. The sequence goes on along the minus strand of CANROU010000003.1, from coordinate 58,879 downwards.
TAAGAAAAATAATGAAGAAATTAGCGATTTTCCAATTATAGCGTATAAACACCATGCTAAAGATAGTTATAGTTGGACTAAAAATCGGGAGGCCACACAATGAAAAAAAAGATATTTATATTTATTGGTGTGGTATTAGTTATAGGAGGCATTTTATCAGGTTATGCATATTATCATACTGTTGATAAAAAAACTTCCTTAAATGTTATTGAGAAACGTTGGTTAGAAAATAATCAAGACACTGTTGTTGATTTTGAAATTGTTAATAATTTTCCTCTTTATGGTATGGAAGGCGAGGGTGTCTTATTCCAATTTTTAGATGATTTTGAAGAAAATGTTGGCCTAGAGTTCAATCGTATTCCTTATTTAAAAGAAGATAAGCCTTCTACTAATGGTTATCGTATTCGTATTTTAAATAATGATGAAAAACTTAGTAATCAAGATTTATTAATATTTGAAGATGGCTATGTAATGGTAGGAAGATCTTACCAAAAGATTAATCATCTCGGTGATTTAAAAGATATAACTTTTGGTGTGTTTAATGAGGATGTTGGAGAACTTAGTTATTATCTAAAATCAGGTACTGATTTGTCTTATAAAACTTATAATACTATCGATGAATTGTACAAAGCTTTAGATAATGGTGATGTTGGGATGATTATTATTCCTAACATGATGTATTTAGATAAATTAATTGGTCAAGAAAATTATTACATTAATTATTATTTTACCGAAATGAACAAAAAGGTGGTTTTGACTTTAAGTGAAGATAGTGATAAACGATTAAATGAGATAATTCAAAAATATTATACAAATTGGAAAGAAAACAATTATGTTGAAGAGTATAATGAGGCTTATTTAGATTATTATGTATTAGAAAATAATATCAATGATAAGACTAGGGCGGATTTAATTTCTAAAAATTATGTATATGGTTATGTTGAGAATGCTCCATATGATGTTACCTTTAATCATGAACCCTTGGGTATTGCTAGTGAATATTTACAACGTATGAAACGTTTAACAAATATTGAATTTACTTATAAGAAGTATACTAGTGTCGATGATTTAAAACAAGCTATTGACAATAAAGAAGTAGACCTTTATTTTGATTATTATAATATGGTTGATGATGATTATTTAACGACTATTTCAACTTTTGTTGAAGATTATGTTGTTTTAGCTCTTCCTAATAGTAATCATATTGTTTCATCACTAGAAAGTTTAAAAGATGAGACGATATCTATGCTTAAAGGGAATGCTTTGTATGATTATTTTGTTAATAATAGTAAGGCTATAATTGAACCATATGAAGATTTAAACACATTAATTAAAAAGAGTAAAAATTCTATTATTATAGTAGATAGAGAAACTTATAATTATTATCGCTCTTCTAAATTTGCTAAATATGAGATTTTATATATTGATACTATGATGAATGATTATAAATTCATGGTAAAAAAAGATAATGAGACATTCTATGATTTATTTAATTATATTATTAACACTAATTCTTATTACCGTTACCGTAATACAGCTATGGAAACTCTTTCACAACCAATATTAAGTAAAGTTACTCTTTGGCAATTATATTTAATTATCATAGTTATTATTGTGTTGGTGGCTATTGTTGCTGGAATAGTTTATTTCTTACTACATAAGAAAAAGCAGCAGAAAACAGTAAGGAAAGAAGAACGCCGTAAATATACAGATATGTTAACATCTCTTAAAAACCGTAATTACTTGAATTTGAATATGAAAAAATGGGAAGAGTGTAATATTTTTCCTCAAGCTATTGTTATTATTGATTTAAATAATGTTAAATATGTTAATGATAATTATGGCCATGAAGCAGGTGATGATTTAATTATTAAAGCTGCGGCTATTTTGGTTAATACACAACTAGAAAATAGTGAAATTATTAGAACAGATGGTAATGAATTTTTGATATATTTAATGGGATATAGTGAACAGCAGGTATCAACTTATACTAAGAAGTTATCTAAAGAATTAAAGGAATTGCCACATCAATTTGGAGCGGCTATTGGTTTTAGTATGATCCGTGATGAAATTAAAACGATTGATGATGCTATTAATGAAGCAGTATTAGATATGAGGACTAATAAAGAGGAATATAAATGAAATCCATAAAAGAACGGTTCAAGGATATAGGAAAGCAATTGGTTGGAGCAGCTACTAAACCGGAAATGCGTATTTTACCAGGTCAATTAGCTTTCTTCTTTGTTTTATCCATTATTCCATTGATTGCGTTAGTAGGAGGGATTGCCTCCCTCTTCTCCCTTTCTATGGATACTATCAAAGAATTTATTATAAAATCTGTACCAGGGAGTGCTTCTACTTTGCTTTTGTCTATTGTATCTGGTAAAGGATTAAATTTTAATATGATTATCTTTTTTGCTTCGGCTTTTGTTTTGGCATCCAATGGAACTCATTCGATGATTATTGCTTCTAATCAATTATATAAAACCCCAGATTCTAATCTATTGAAAAGAAGAATTAAGGCAATTTTGATGACTTTTATTTTAGTGTTACTACTTATTTTTGTGCTATTAGTGCCGGCTTTTGGTGATTTTATTTTTAACATCATAAGGACTGTTTTTCATGGTGATGAGATAGTACTTTTAATTTATAAGTTGTATCAAATTTTAAAATATCCTTTATCTATCTTCTTAATTTATTTTAATATTAAACTCTTATATACTATTGCTCCTGATGTTAAGATAAAAAGTAGTACTACTACATATGGAGCTATTTTTACAACCATCACTTGGATAATAGCTACTGAAATATATTCTGTTTATGTTGAGATTTTTGCTAAATACGATATTTTTTATGGAAGTATTTCTAATATTTTAATTTTATTATTGTGGGTATACGTTTTAGCTTATGTTTTTGTATTAGGTATGGCTATTAATACTATTCATAATGAAGAAGTAAAGAAATAAAATTAGTGATTTAGCTATACTTGAAAAACATAACTTACAGTGTTATAATGATGAAGAGGTTGAAAATAATGAAAAAGATAAGAACAAAAATTAAAAACTTTTGTTTAAATATTAAAAAGGATCCAAAAGGGAAATTGCTATATTTGAAAAAGAGAATAAAAACATATGTAACTAACAATGTTTTGTTTTTGACATATGTTTTTACTTGTGTTATAAATGCTACTTTGTTAAGATTTTTTACTATGAAGACAATGGAAAATTATCTTGCTTTTAAACCTATTTTGGCTGATTTTGCTATTGTGGTTATTATTGGAAGCATAGGTTATTTGTTTAAGAAAGATAAGAGTTTTATATATTATTTAGTATGGGAAATTATTTTTACGGCTATTTGTCTTATTAATTCTATTTATTATACTTTTTATACTTCTTTTGCCTCTGTTTCGATGCTATCGCTTACGCAGTTTATTGCGCCAGTGGGAGATGCTGTAGTAGAAAATGTTTTACAACTTAAAGATCTTATTTATTTATGGGGACCTATTGTTTTTGTTATTGTTCATTTAAAACTTAAGAAAAGAGCGGATTATAAGCGTAATTTACCTTTTAGTCAACGTAAGAAAAAAACTTTTAAGCATTTATTAGTTGGTGGTATTTGTGTGGCACTTTTTACGATTACTTTAACCTCATTAGAAATTGGTCGTTTTAGTAAGCAATGGAATAGAGAATATATTGTTATGCGTTTTGGTATTTATACTTACCAGATTAATGATGTTATTACAAGCGTTCAACCTAAAGTATCATCATTATTTGGATTAGATAATGCCACTAAGAAGTTTCATGATTATTTTGCTAATAGAAAAGAGCATACAGCAAATGAATATACAGGTATTTTTGAGGGTAAAAATGTTATTGCGATACATGCTGAAAGTATGCAATCATTTGTCATGAATTTATCATTCAACGGGCAGGAAGTTACGCCTAACTTAAATAAATTAGCTCGAGAAGGTATGTTTTTTAATAATTTCTATTCTCAAGTGAGTGTTGGAACAAGTAGTGATACGGAATTAACTGTTAATACATCATTAATGCCTACTCACAATGGTACAGCCTTTGTTAGTTATTCTGATCGTACTTATATTAGTATGCCATTACTTTTAAAAGAAAAAGGTTATTATACTTTTAGTATGCATGCGAATACGGCTGATTTTTGGAATAGGCGGGTTATGCATGAAAAATTGGGCTATGAACGTTTTTATAGTAAAAAAGATTTTGAGGTAACCAAAGATAATACTATTGGCTTGGGTCTTTCTGATAAATCTTTCTTTAGTCAAGCTATTCCTTATTTACAAGAAATTAAAAATAAAGGTGTTCCTTTCTTTGGCACTTTTATAACTCTTACTAACCATACACCATTTTCGGATGTAGAAAAGTATGATCCTTTTGATGTAGATATCAAGGAGACCATTACCAATGAGCAAGGGCAGGTAGAGGAGATAAGCTATCCTTATATGGAAGGTACTAAATTAGGTAATTATTTAAAATCTATTCATTATGCTGATGCTGCTTTAGGTCAATTTATTACGGATTTAAGAAATAATGGTTTATTAGATAATACAATTATTGTTCTCTATGGTGATCATGATGCTAGATTACCTAAAAATGATTATGTTCGTCTTTACAATTATGATAAACTTACTGATAGTGTATTAGATAAAGATGATCCTAACTATTATGATTTTGATAGTTATCAATATGAACTCAATCGTAAAGTGCCATTTATTATTTGGGATCCAACGGGTGAACATGTAACTATTAATAGTAATGTCATGGGCATGTATGATGTTTTACCAACTCTTAGTAATATGTTAGGTGTTAATAATCCTTATCAATTAGGACATGATATTTTTTCTATTAAAGATGATAATATTGTTGTCTTCCCAAATGGTAACTGGGTGACCAATACTGTATACTACAATAGTCAAAAGGGAGAGTATTTATCATTAAGAGATGAAGCGATTAGTGAAGAAGATATTCAAAAATGTAATGAGTATTCAGAATCTTTATTAGATGTTTCTAATGATATAATCGTTTATGATTTGATATTAAGAGATAGACAACAAACTGAATTGTTTAATAAGGAGAATGAAAAATGAAATTGAAAAAGAAAGCAAAAATAATAATTGTTATAGTAGTATTGTTGATAATAGGATGCGTAGTATGGTATTTGGGTTTTCGCCCTAAATCAAAAGTCAGTGAAGCACAAGTAGTAAGTGAGATTGAAAAATATGGTTACCAATTACATGATAATAAAAGTAAGGAATATCAAGCCTTATTTAAGGAATTAGAAAATGTTTTAAAAGAAGACGTCGTAGATGAAAAAAAGTATGCTGAATTGATTAGTAAAATGTTTATCTTAGACTTTTATACCTTAGATAATAAAGTAGCTAAAACAGATGTAGGCGGAGCTGATTTTGTTCATCCTGATGAACTTGATGATTTCTTAGAAAAAGCAATGGATACAGTTTATAAGTATGTTCAAAGCAATATTTATAATGAAAGAAAACAAGAATTACCATATGTTAAAAAAGTAACAGTAGAAGATATTAGTAATACTTCTTTTGATTACTTGGATACAACTGATGAAAATGCTTATAAAGTAAAAGTAAATTGGGAGTACGCTAAAGATTTAGGATATGAAAATGAAGCCACAATTACTTTAGTTCATGATGATATTAAATTGGTAGTTGTAGAAATGGATTAAGCATATTAATTAGTTTATTACATATACTTTACTGTTAGAATTTATTTCTAACGAAGAAAGATACATAGTGTTATGGTCTTTCTTTTTTTTAATTATTAATAAAAAAAGAAACCTATTCATCGGTTTCTTCCGTAGTATCATTATCATCCGGTTCCACTGTTTCTTGATTGTCTTTGGCAATACCTATAGTAATGTTGATAGTATCTCCTAAATAGGTATTAGCACTTACACTTTGGGAAACAATTTGTCCAGCTGTAGCTCCAGGGTATACAACTTCTTCAAATTTAATATTAACATTTTTTAAAGGTTTTACCCATGATATAATTTCTTGTTTAGTCATTTTAGTAAAATCAGGTACTAAACAAGCTTTGTTCTTTTTATCTTTGCTACAATCTATTTCATCAGTAGTAGTGTCATTGCTCTTTTTGCTAGCCGCTAAAGTTAATGTCACACTACCTTTAAGTTTATCAGTTCTCTTATTAGCGGGTTCTGATTGTTTAAATACAGTACCGTTTGGATATGCATTGGTTTCTTCAGTAACAAATGTTACTTTTACACCATTAGCACTAGCCCATTTAGTAGCTTGTTCCTTTGTATCACCAGTAAAATCAGGTAGAAGGGTATAATTATTATTGCTCTTATAAGGTCCTTCACCAATAATTTCTTTTTCATAATCTTCATTAATAGAGAAATCAAATTCTTTAATTAATTCATAATCTTTCAAAGCTAAATTAACTTTCATAGCATCAACAACATCATCAATACTCTTTTGAACAGGTACATAATTCCATAAAACCATTCTAGTATTCTCATCATAGATCATTTGACCATTACCCTGAATAAACAAATGTTGTACGTTAACAATTTCACCATTTTCCTTATCTAACTTGCGACTTAAAATATCTTTAGCAATATTATAGAAAGATAGAATTTGTTCAGTTGTAAGATTGGTATCCATGTTTCTAGAAACCATATCTAATATTTCTAATAGTTTATTAACATTATTAATGTTTTTAATTTGATTAATCATGGCTTGAATTACAAGCTGCTGATTTAAACCACGACCTATATCACCATTATCTAACTGTTTACGATTTCTTGATAGAACTAATGCTCCTTCACCATCTAAATGTTGTAATCCTTCATTAATACATACTGTTTTGCCTCGATTACTATCATCAGTACAAAGCCTTTGTGGAACTTCAACATCAATTCCTCCCAAAGCATCGACTAATCCTACAACACCTTTAAAATTGATTTTAACATAGTAATCAATATTAATATCTGTAAAGTTTTGAATAGTTTTAATCATACAACTTTCACCATGCCATGCAGCATGAGTTATTTTATTTTCAATCTGATTAGCAAAACAAGCAATTGGTACATAAGTATCACGTGGGATGCTAAGCATAGTGGCATTTAATGTCTTAGGGTTAAAAGTAATCAATATTAAGGCATCACCATTTCCAACACTATTTTTATCAAGTCCATCCATTTCTGAATCTACACCCATTAATAGTATAGTAAATGGTTCTGTAATAGGCTTATTAGTAGCTAACAAAGTAGAATCAGCATTATCTTTTTTTACCTTTTTATTTTTACTAAAAATTATTTTAGTATCATCTTTAATATTTTCATATTGACTAATGCCCTGAAACATAGAGGGATAATTATCAGAAATAAATAGTGCATCAATTTTTTTGTTATATAAATCATCCATCATTGATGAGTAATCAGAATATGAATTTATATCATTAGTTTCACTTAATTTGTTTTCTTTTATAATTTCTTGACTGATTACATAGCCATCTATCGATTCTTTGTCATCAATGATACCAATTTCTAAATCTTTAACATCAGCAATATCATTTATTTTAGAATCTTTTAAGGTAATTAAATCAGTAGTATAGGTTATATATCCCTTATTCATAGAATTGATAGATCCATATACTCTATTAATCATATAACCTATTAATACATTAATTAATATATATATTAATAATAAGAATAACATCAGGATAGAATGTTTTGGATTTCTATGACGTTTATAGATAATAAATAATTTAATTATGATTATTAAATCAATTAGGATCATGATTCCTACTATAATATAGCGAATAAGTGGTTCAATTGGACCTAGTAATAAAATATTATAAATAGAATAAGCATTTGTAACTAAAGCAATACATGTTATGATAGTTAAAATAATAGTCCAGGCTTTGCTTATTTTCCTTTTTTCTTCTTTTTCTTTCTTCACTTTAATAACCTCCAACTAGTATATATTATATCTAATAGATAGCTGTTTTACAATGTCTTTTCATCTTTTTACAAAAAAAGCAGTCATTACTTGACTGTTTTAAATACAATATTGTGGTAGTATAAATTACTAAACGTTCGTCTGTTCATCTTCTACTATTTTATCATCTTTTCTTAAGGTTCTTTTTTCTCTAGCACTTAAACGTACTTTAGTACCGTCACTTAAACGTTGTACTTGTAAATTAACCTTTTGTTGTCTCTTAGTAGCATTTAAAGCATGACTTCTAGAATTTCCTGAAAGTGGTTTTTTAGATGTTACTTTAACTGGCATTTTTTCTCCTCCTTTAATACAGTTTCATTGCCTAATAACTTTATCACATAATTTTAGGAAAGTCAAATATTAACACTGTATTTTATGCCAAACATATGATAAAATATGATTAGAATGGAGGTAAAGTATGTATACACCATTATATGTTAAAACGAACTATTCGTTATTATCTAGTTTAATAACAATTGATGAATTGATTGAATTTAGTAAAGCACAACATTTAACCTCCATAGCTATTTGTGATTGTAATATGTATGGGGCAATGGAATTTTATCATAAATGCAAACAAAATAATATTAAGCCATTAATTGGTTTAGAAATGTTTTTAGAAAAGGATATCGTTTTATATTTTGCCAAAGATTATAAAGGTTATCAAAATTTAATTAAATTAGCAACTATTCAAAGCGAAAGAATGATTACTATAGATGATTTAAAACAATATAGTAAGGGAACAATCAAGATTGTGGTAGAATGTATAGAATTATATGATAAGTTAGTTGCATTAGAAGATTTATATATTGGTGTTGCGACCTTAGAACAATATCAAACTATTCCCAAAGATAAAGAGATTGTTTATTTGCCTAAAAGTACATATTTTAAGGAGACAGATAGGCAATTTTTGACCTACTTGTTAATGATTCGTGATGGTAAAACGATAGCTGATAATGTTTTTGTTCCTAATAGTGATAAACCTTTTATAATTAATGATTTAGAATATACTAAATTTCCAAATGAGATACTTTACAATAGTAATAAGATTGCAGATAGTTGTAATTTGGAATTTCCTAAAGCTAAAGTAAGATTACCTAAATATTCGCAAAATAAGGGTTTAGATGATGATACTTATTTATTGGAACTTAGTAAAAAGGGCCTTAAAAAGAGATTGAACAATGAAGTTCCTGTTGCTTATCAAAAACGGCTCATGTATGAACTTGGTGTTATTAAGAAAATGGGGTTTTCTAATTATTTTTTAGTAGTCTATGATTTTATTAAATATGCTAAACAAAAAAATATTTTAGTAGGTCCAGGAAGAGGAAGTGCTGCTGGATCTTTGGTGGCCTATTCACTTGGTATAACGGATATTGATCCCATGAAATATGATTTATTATTTGAACGTTTTCTTAATCCAGAGAGGATAACTATGCCTGATATAGATACAGATTTTCCTGATTGTTATCGAGATGAGGTAATAAAATATGTTATTGATCGTTATGGTGAAAAGCGGGTAGCGGGTATAATTACCTTTGGTACATTAGGAGCTAAACAAGCCATTAGGGATGTGTCAAGAACTCTTAATATTCCTCTTTATAAAGTAGATGCTGTCTGTAAATTAATACCTAATATCACTAAGGATAAACTGAGTGTTTTGTATAAAAACATTCCATCTTTAAGGGCAATGGTTGAAAGTGATCCACAATTATCTAAAATGTTTAAAATTGCTGATAGACTGGAAGGTTTCCCAAGACATACTTCTATTCATGCTGCAGGAATTGTCATGTGTGACGTTGACTTAGACGAAATAATTCCTCTAGTTAAAAATCAAGATATGTATTTAACAGGATATTCTATGGAATATCTAGAAGAATTAGGACTATTGAAGATGGATTTTTTGGGATTAAAGAATTTGACTACCATTATGAATATTTTGAATGATATAAAAGATAAAGAAAAAATAAGTGTTGATTTTCAAAAGATTCCATTAAATGATGAGGATGCTATTGAAATATTTAAGACTGCTGATACTACGGGAATATTTCAGTTTGAATCAAGTGGTATGAGACAGTTTTTAAAAAAATTACAACCAACTACTTTTGAAGATATTTTTGCGGCTATTGCCCTTTTTCGCCCTGGTCCAGCTGTGAATATTGATAGCTACATTAGAAGGAAACAAGGAAAAGAACCAATTAGTTATTTGGATCCAGCCTTAAAACCTATTTTAGATAATACATATGGTATTTTAATTTATCAAGAACAAATAATGCAAGTTGCCAATGTTTTAGCGGGCTATAGTTTAGGAGAAGCTGATATTTTACGAAGGGCCATGAGTAAAAAGAAAGTATCTCTTTTAAAAAATGAAGAGGAAAAATTTATTAAGCAGAGTGTAGCATTGGGACATGATCCTAAAACCGTTAAACAGATATTTCAATTGATTTTAAATTTTGCTAGTTATGGATTTAATCGTTCACATTCGGTGGCATATTCGCTTATTGCTTACAAAATGGCTTATTTAAAGGCTCATTTTCCTAAATATTTTTATAGTAATTTATTATCTAGTGTTATAGGTAGTGAAAGTAAAACTAAAGATTATATTATGGAGGCTAGAAATCGGCATATTACGATTATACCTCCTGATATAAAAAGAAGTACGACTAGTTTTAGGGTAGTAGATGAGGGGTTGTTATTTCCGTTATCAAATATTAAAGGTATTGGACAGACTGTTAGTAATGAAATAATAAAAGAAAGATCTAAGGAAAATTTCCAAGATATTTATGATACTATTAGTCGTATCTATTCTAGAAACGTGGGTTCTAAAAATTTAGAAACATTGATTTTAGCTGGAACTTTTAGTTCCTTTGGTTACAATAAAAAAACATTGATTAATAATTTGAGTAATTTGATTAATTATGCTGAATTGACTAAAGATTTAGATCCATCTTTAGTAATAAAACCAGAAATAGAAATATCTACTGAATATACAAAAGAGGAACTTTTGCAACAGGAAAAAGCATTATTTGGCTTTTATATGAGTGCCCATCCTATTACAGCTTATCAGTATCAATATCAAGAAGCATTATCTTTAAATGAAATAGATAATTTAAGTAATATCAGTCAAAAAGTAACAGTGCTTATTTTAGTTGAAAAAATTAAGATCATAACCACAAAAAATAAAGAAGAGATGGCTTTTTTGACAGGTAGTGATGATACGACAAGTTCAACATTTGTGCTTTTCCCTAGTGTGTTGAAACAATATCCCGATTTACAAACAGGGCAATTGTTAAAAATCATTGGTGTAGTAGAAAGACGATTTAATTCATGGCAGATTGTGGTTCAAAAAATAGAAAAATTAGAAAAGAGGGTGTAAAATGAAAAAGACAAAAATTATCTGTACAATTGGTCCAGCAAGTAATGACATAGAAATATTAAGAAAGATGATAGAATCAGGGATGGATGTAGCGCGGTTTAATTTATCACATGCGACCGAAGAACAGTGTAAAGAGATTATTGCTAAAATTCATCAATTAGAAGATGAATATCATAAAGCCATCGGTATTATGATGGATATGAATGGTCCTGAAGTACGTTTGGGAGAAATGACTGATGGAAAATGCTTTTTAAAAGAAGGAAGTCATGTTAAGATTGTAAATCGTGATATTTTAGGAACCAATCAAGAGTTTTCTGTTAATTACTGTGATATTATCTCTTTATTACATCCTAATATGCATTTATTACTTTCTGATGGTAAAGTGTCTTTAAAGGTTCAAGAACAACATGAAGATTATGTGGTGTGTGAAGTAGAACAAGAAGGACCTATTTATAGTAATCGTACTGTTCATTTTCCTGATAGTAATTTACAATTAGATTATTTATCTACAAGTAGTAAAGAAGATATTCGTTTTGCTGTCTCACAAAAGATTGATTTTTTAGCTCTTTCTTTTGTAAGGGATCATTTTGATGTATTAGATGTTAATGATTATTTAATTGAATTAGGTGATGATAATATACAACTTATTAGTAAAATTGAAAACAATGAAGCCATAGATGATTTGGATGAAATAATCAAACATAGTGATGGCATTATGGTCGCAAGAGGTGATTTGGGCGTAGAGGTTCCTATTGAAAAATTACCAGGGTTACAAAAGATGATGTTACAAAAGGTTAATGTTGAAGGTAAAATAGGAATTGTAGCTACGGAATTGTTGTCTACCATGGAAAATGATAATTTACCAACTAAAGCAGAGATTACTGATGTTTATAATGCCGTAATAGACGGTAGTGATGCCGTTATGTTATCTGGTGAAACGACTATTGGTAATTTTCCTGTGGAAACGGTTGAAATGATGAACAAAATTATTAAAAGTGCTGAAGAAGATATTAATTATATTGATCTTTTAGATGATACGATGTTTAGTACGCACCCTGATATAACTTCTTGTATTGCTCATTCAGTAGTAGATAGTGCCAATAGATTAAAAGTGCAAGCTATTGTGACTTCTACTAATTCTGGTAATACGGCCAAAAAAATCAGTCGGTTTCGTCCACGATGTCCAATTGTAGCGACTAGTCCTAACAGACATACAGTTCGGTCATTAACTTTATATTTTGGTATTTATCCAAAATTAATAGAGGAATGTCATTCTACAGATGAAATAGTAGATAGTTGTAAAAAAACAGCTATAGATATGTTACATTTGAAAAATAAAGATTATATTATCATAACGGGTGGTTTTCCAGTAAATTGTCATAAGACTAATTTTATGAAAATTGAAGAAATTTAAATAATTTTGCGAAAAAGTTCTAAAAGAGTTTGACGATACATAAAAAATATGGTAAACTCTTCTTGTTTGACGCCTCAAGCTCAAACCGCATTGAAAAGGTAGAAACCATTGGTACCTTAAGAGCGAGTCTTAGTATAATAAAGGAGGTAATATGATGAATGCTGTTATTAAAACAGGAGGGAAACAATATTATGTAACAGAAGGATCGGTTATTTATATTGAAAAAATCGATGCTTTAGAAAATGATGTTGTTAGTTTTGATGAAGTATTAATGAAAGATGGTCAGGTAGGTAATCCTTATATTAAAGGTGCTACAGTAGAAGGTAAGGTCATCAAAAATGGTAAAGGTAAAAAAATTAAAGTATACAAATATAAGTCAAAATCTAATAAATCAAATAGACTAACACAAGGACATAGACAACCATATACTAAAATTGAAATTACAAAGATTGGATAATATACAGTTGGAAGGAGAAGAGTAACATGAGATTAGATATACAATTATTTGCTCATCACAAAGGTCAAGGATCTACTTCTAATGGACGTGATTCAATAGGACGTCGATTAGGTAGCAAGGCTGCTGATGGTGAATTTGTTACCGCTGGTAATATTTTATATCGTCAAAGAGGAACTAAAGTATATCCAGGGGATAACGTTAAAAGAGGTAATGATGATACTTTATATGCCATAGTTGATGGTATTGTAAAATTCGAAAGACGTGGAAAAGATAAAAAACAGGTAAGTGTTTATCCTGTTGCTGAATAAGTACTAGTAATAGTACTTTTTTTATGTCTATATAGATGTAAACAATAATTTATAATGGGGCTATTACTATACTATAAAGTGATTTTATGTTATAATATAGATAAAGAAAAAGGAGGGATAATATGCAAAAAAGATGGTTATTAAAATATCTATTTTTTAGTGGTTTTTTGATGTTATTATCTCTTACTCCAGTGTATGCTATGAAACCTGTAGATTTTAAAAATCGTATGGTTTGTGGAGATCAATATGAATTAGCAACAGCTAATACTGATGGTTCTCTTACTACTGTAGCTTGCTATGGTGATTATTATAGTGCTAAAAACGCTATGAATAGTAGTAGTGACGATAATTTAGTTGTTTTAGCTAGAGCTTATAATAAAGTTTATGGGGAAACTAGAACAGAAATTGCGGATGCTAAGGTGGCTTTATTGGATTTATCAGTTAATACGCAAAAGGCTTATAGTCTGTTTTTCCCTGATGCTGGAGATTTAACTGGTAAAGACAATTATATGGATACGGGATCTTTATATCGTTCGGTTGATGGAGCTTTTGTGGAAGTAAATTGGCCAAACAGAGTAGCTCATGTTAAAATAGCGGGTTATGATGGATGGGTAAATTTTATTAGCTCTTGGACTAACTGGTTGACTAATGATTATCAAATAGTACCACTTAATTGGGTAAAATCTAGTAATTATTATACAGTTAGCGATGATGCTATCAGGCATTGTTTAACTAAGGATATTTATACACCTGTGGCTGAATCATATTGTATTAATATTGGACCAAAACCTGATATGTTATCTCCAGGAACATATTACAGTTATGATGGTAAATATTTTTATACTGATCTTAGAACAATGTTACAAGATTATAGACAAAAAGTTTATACTAGAGCTGTTAATAGGGATTATCCTTACTATAACTATTATATGTTCTTACCACAACACTCTAGGACTACATATTCTGCTACTGATATTGATAATTATATTCGTAATCAATTAAAATATTCAGCTACGACGTTCGATGAAGCTTCTTATCTAAATGGGTATATTTCTAAACTATATGGTCAAGGAACATTTTTATATAATGCTCAACAATATTATGGTGTTAATGCTATTGTGATGCTCGGTATTACGAGAAATGAATCAGCTAATGGGCGTAGTGCTATTTCGGTAGATAAAAATAATGGTTTTGGTGATGGAGCTATTGATGGTGATGCTTATAAAGCCGCTAAAACTTATGCTTCTTTTGCTAATTCTATTTATGCTTATGCCCGTAATTTATTTACTTATGGATATTCTAATCCTTATGATTGGCGTTATAACGGTAGTGTATTAGGTAATAAGGGTGTGGGAATGAATGTTCAATATGCATCTGATCCATATTGGAGTGAAAAAGCAGCTAAATATTATAATGAATTTGATTACGCTCGTAATGATTATAATTTTTATCAACTAGGAGTTACAACCACCGATAAAGTTTATGCTTATGCCTCTGCTAGTTATGATAGTAAGAAAGTATATTCTTATGATCGCCGAGATTTCCCTATGATTATTGTAAAACAAGAAGGCGCTTGGTATAAGGTTGTTAGTGATTTAAATATTGACGCTAATAAAAATCAAATTGCTGATGGTCCTTATGATTGGAAAAATAGTTATGTTTATGTACCAGTTGATGTAGTATATAAAATTAACAATGGTAAACATGGCTTTATTGATCCAAGTGAAGTATACCATTATGGTGATTATGATTATACGTATAATATCTATTCTAGTAGTAATAACCTTTATGATAAAGATACTGTTAGTATCCCTAAAGTAGCTAAATTGAAAAAAGATGTAACTTTCTATTATGATGCAGCTTTAACCACACCAGTACAAAGTAGTGTATTCAGTGATGATGGTTCTACTAGAATTACTAGTGCTAGAGCTAATACTTATGTAATGGTCTATGCTGAAGCTAAAGATGAAAACGGTAAACCCGTAGCGTACTTAATAACATCTGATTATAAACACAATCAAGAAGATTGGGTTGCTGCCGATGCCATTCAGTTTATGGGACTTAGTTATGGCAAAGAAAACGTTGATCCTGGACGTCATTGGGCTTGGGTTAATTCGACTCCAGTCGATACTAGAGAGACGGTTATTAGTGGTTTTTATAAAAATACGTATTTCCCAATTTTAGATGAAGTAGTTGTTAATGGTGTAAAATGGTATCAGGTTCCTGCTGATATGAATGGTACAATGGGATATGTTTTAGCGAGTGATCCAGCTGGGGGATGTAGTGTTACATATTATCAAGGTACTTACATTGATCAAGAACCAACTATCACAGCCAGTGATAAAACCATTATCCAAGGAAGAGAATTTGATTATTTTGAAGGCGTTAGTGCCACTGATCCGGAAGATGGCAATATAACTAAGATTGACGTTACTAAAACAGTTGATGTAAATAGCCCTGGACAATATCAAGTTACTTATACTGTAAAAGATAATTATGGACATACGGTTTCTAAAACCATAGTAGTTACTGTCTTAAAAGATGAAGAACCAACTATTACCGCCAAAGATATAATGACAACTCTTGGTAGTCCAAAACCAAATTTACTTGATAATGTAGAGGCTATGGATAAGGAAGATGGCGATTTATCTAGTCAAGTTAGTTTTGATGATAGTAAAGTAAAATATAATGAATTAGGTAGTTATGAAGTTACTTATCAAGTTAAGGATTCTTTTGGGCATATAGTTAAGAAAACTATTACTCTTGAAGTAAAGGAAAATATGGCACCTGTTATTTATGCTTCTGATCATACTATTACTATAGAATCGACTTTTAATCCAAAAGAGGGCGTTAGCGCTATCGATTTTGAAGATGGAGATTTAACAGATAGTATTGAGGTTGTTAAAAATGAAGTAAAAACAGATAAATTGGGTAGTTATGAAGTTACTTATCAAGTAGAGGATAGTTATAAAAACATAACAACTAAAACTATCACCGTAGAAGTTATTGATAAAAGTGAAGTTGAGGGTGTGTTCTATTTTGATTATTTAAAAAAGATGGATACTAATTTACAACTTCGAGGCTATATGACTATACAAGGTATGGATAACACTTTAGACAATGATATACAATATAAGATTATCTTCGTTAATACTGAAAATGAAAATAATATTTACGAACAAGAAGCTACGAGAATTACAAATTTAGAAGGAATTGATAATCCTATTTATTCACCTGATGGTTATACTTATACACATGCTTGGTTCTTAATTAATTTAGATATTGATTCGCTTCCTGTTGGTAATTATATTATGTATATAAAAGCAGAAGGAAAGGATACTTATTCACAATCAATAGTCAATAATAAATTATTTACAGAAGAAATTACTAGTTATCAATCAAGCAATAAAGTGGTAAATATTCAAAATAATTATAGTAATCGTAGTAGTGCAGTAACTTTATATATAAGAGATAATATATCGATACCACTTAAAACAGTAGATAGTTATTATAATCAATATGATGTTTGGGATACTTTGGAATTTAAAAATGAAAGATTATATTTAAAAGGTGTAAGTTATTCATATGGCATGAATTTAGCGGATAATACGACTGTTAATCGAAAAATTATCTTTGAAAATAAAAAGACGTTTAAAACTTATCAATTTAATTTGGGTAGTATAACTAATGGCTTATATAAAGTGGCATTACCTGTTGCTGATGGATATGATAAAACAAGGGCTTGGTATGATACTACACTTGATATAAGTCAATTACCAAAGGGAGATTATAAGGTTTATATTACTACAACATCAAATGTTACGGATATCGCTGAATTAACTGATTTAATGGGTCGTGATTTAAGTGATGTAAAAGCTACTATTGCTGATAAAACATACCAGTTTAAATTAAATTTTGAAAAAGGTAATACAATAGAATTAAAAGTGGCCTGATGTTCACTTTTTATTTAATTAAACAAGGATTATCTAGATATTAGTTAACTTGACTTTTTTAAAATATATAAATATAATAGGAAACAGTATTTGAGAGGAGCGGTAAATTATGGGTGAAGATGCTGTTAATGAAATTATAATTGCTATTAAAAAGGCCCGTGAAAATGGGATTGAGGATGATCTTATACTTAAAGAACTTGAAGAGGATGTTTTGGAAGTGCATAACCCCAAATTATCTCATCGCTTTGCACTGTGGATAAAAGGAGCTAATATAAAAGCGCACGAACAGGTAGTAATAGAGAGTAAAGATCTAGAATATAATTGTAAGTTTGCTGGTATAAAAGGAGCGGATATAAAAGTTCATGGTAAGGTAATAATAGATAGTAAAGATCCAGAATTCAATTATTTATTTGCCCGAGATGTAGAAGGAGCGGATATAAGAGCTCATGGTAAGGTAATAATAGATAGTAAAGATCCAGAATTCAATTATTTGTTTGCCCGAGATGTAGAAGGAGCGGATATAAAAGCTCATGAACAAGTAGTAATAGATAGTCAAGATCCAAAATTTAATTATTTGTTTGCTAAAGATGTAAAAGAAGCTGACATAAGAGCGCATGGTGAAGTTATAATCAACAGTAATGATACCCATTATTTAAACGCGTTTAAAAAGGCTTTTTATAAGGAGTCTGTTCTTTATGAAATACATCAGAAAATTCTTAAGTTGAAGCATGTGTCTAATAAACAGTAGAATATGTTTTTAAAATAGATAGCAATGATTCAAGATATAATTGCTTGTTTGATCAAAATGTAAAAGGAGTAAATATTAAAACTCCTAAGAAGTTTGGAGAAATTGAAACAAGAATAAACGAGGGCATTAAATGTTTACAAAAAATCAATAAAGCGAATTAATTTGCTTTTTTTTTGCAAAAAAAGAATAACACCGTTGTGTTATTCTACTATTGTTAATGTGATAGTCGTACAGTAGGAAATCCATTTTCCATGATATTGACTACTGTTACATACAGAGCCACTGGCTGTTGATCCGTTTGGACAACTTTGGACATAATTAGCTGTAATATTAAATCCAGGATTTTGATTTTTTGTAGCTTCAAATACTTGTCGACCATTATTTCCAGCTGCTATATAGAACTTAGCTCCTTTAGAGGTATCACAACTTGGAGTTGGATTGGTATTACTAGATCCACTATTATTATTGGAACTACCGCTGTTAGCAGGAGCTTTACCATTGCTTAAGGTAATAGATACAGAGGTATTTTCGGCTACTTCAAGTCCAGCTGATTTAGATTGAGCAAAAGCTTTGCCTTCGGCTACACTATTATTGTATTTATATAAGAAAGAACAAGATAAACTATATTGATTACATAGCTTATTACATTCGTTTTTAGTTTTACCTGAAAAATCAGGAACAGAGGTTT
This sequence comes from uncultured Bacilli bacterium, assembly GCA_947632325.1. GTDB lineage: Bacteria > Bacillota_I > Bacilli_A > RF39 > UBA660 > CANPXY01. Next base: position 39,918 of record CANROU010000003.1, on the reverse strand, counting down.
TTCGACCTTGTGAAATAGTTACTGTAACAGCATCGTTATTTTTTAAGACATCACCTTTTTTATGAGACCATTTAATAATATCTCCTTGAGCTACAGTATCACTAAATTCATATTCTTCATTATACTTTATACCATATTGATCAGCCCAAGTTTTAAAATCAGCTAAAGAAGTAAATTCTTCCATTACTAATTTTCCTTTAGAAATGATTAGTTTGATAATGGTTCCTTCTTCAATTACATCACCAGCTTTATAATTGACTTCAATAGGCATGTTTACTTTAATAGATTCATCATATTTATCAGTAATTTCAATTTTAAGTTTATTAGCTGTAATCCATTCCGTGATTTCCGCTAGAGACATTTTCATTAAATCTGGTACAATTATTTTACTTCCTTTGGAAATAGTAATATCTATACTATCTTTATTAGGGTCCACTGTTATTCCTTTTTTGATACTTTGCGCCATAACATAGTTTCGTCTAATTGTCTCACTATAATCTGTTTTTTCTTGATATTTAATAGCGTGTTGTTTTAGCCAAAAAGTAGCTTCAAATTTACTTTTGTTAGTTAAATCAATCATTTTCGTTGGTTTAATGTCAGCTTCGCTACCAAGGGAAAAAGTAAGTTTTAATGGATCGGATCTTTTTCTTTTACCATAAACATCTTGAGCAATTACCGTATCTTTCGTTTTATCTGATAAAACAAATTCTACATCAACATTTGATAAATGATTTTTTTTGATAAAATCTAATACATCCTCAGCTTTCCAGCCAACCATATTAGGAATAATAACTTCTTTTTCTAAATTAGGTCCATCAGATACTGTAATAGCCATTTCATCTACTTTTTTAACCAATGTCCCGGCTTGTACATCTTGGCTAATGACATAATATTCATCAACGCTATCACTATATTCAAATTCTTGATTTAACGAGATATTATTTTTAGTAGCCCATTTAGACACTTCAACTGATGATTTATTAGTAAAATCTTTAACTGTCTCTTGCATTGGTAATTTTAAAATATTCATGTTAGTTAATAATTGAAAACTACTATAAAGGGTCATTAGTAGAGCAGTAAGAATAACATATTTTTGATTTTTGCTATTTTGTTTTAAGCCTACAAAGCAAAAACAACAAACAAACAAAGTTAAAATACCTACAGCAATAATTGCCGTCAATCTCTCAGGCATGTCCATACTGTGTAAAACGGTGTAGCCAAAATAAATAATGGTCGTAACTACAGCACAGATTAAGGCTACTATTTTAAATTTAAACTTATTAGGTTTTTCCTTCATAACAACCACCTATTCTTTATCTATCTCTATTATATAACAAAAATATTAAATTAGAAATTGTTATTAGTTATATTGACATAACTAGACACTTGCTTTGCTTATATTGTTTTGTTATAATTGGGGTGATTATAAAGGAGTTAAAAATGAGACAGATTAATGGATTTATAGCTAAAAATTTTTCTAAATTATTCCTTATATTTCTTTGCCTGGGGCCTATAATAGATATTATAACAGGAGTTATGCTTGGCTATTTTAAAATACATTTTACCATAGGAATGGTTATTCGATTTTTATTTCTTTTGTTTTGTTTATATAGTAGTATTTTTGTATTTAAGAAAAAGAAGGTTTTAATATATTATGGTAGTTGTTTAGCGTATATAATTTTATATTTATTGTTAACTATTTTAACTAAGGATCATAGCTTTTGGTTTTTGGAATTACAAAATGTTTTGAAAATATTTTATTTTCCACTATTATTAATATCATTAATAGTTATGAAAGATAAATTAAAAATTTCTTATACTACATTAGCTATTTTATTTGGAGTTTATCTATTAGGTTTCTTTTTACCAACTATTTTTAATATTGGTTTTAAAAGCTATGAAATTACTAAGTATGGTAGTATAGGATGGTTTCATTCCGCTAATGAAATAGGAGCTATTTTAGCTATTTTATTTCCTTTCTTTTTGCTTAGTTTTAGGCATTCAAAATATTTATGGTTAAAAGTAATCGGCTTGTTGATATATGGTTATTCTGTTTTAACAATGGGAACAAAAGTACCTTTATTAGCTATTGTGTTTATATTATTCTTTGGAGCAATATATTTTGTTATTGCTTGTATAAGACAGAAAAAATATAATAGGATAGCTATCTTAGGTAGTGGTATTATTGTACTTACAAGTATATTGATTTTAATTGTTCCTAAGACTAATTTTTATAAGAATATTAAGGTGCATTTAGCATTCTTAGAAATTGATAGTATCCAAGAACTATTTTCTAATGTGGAGTTAATTGATCATTTTGTTTTTAGTCAAAGGATTACTTTTTTAAGCAATAGAATAATAGATTATCATCATAGTAGTTGGCCTCAAAAAATATTAGGTTTAGGTATATACGATGAAGAAGGGCTTACTAAGTCAGTAGAAATGGATTATTATGATGTTTTTTTAGAGCAGGGAATTGTTGGTTTCATTCTTTTTATCTTGCCGTTAGTAAGTGTTTTATATACTGTTTTTATTAAGAATATCCATAATAAACTTAACTTTCAGCAATATATTTATCGAGTTGTACTGTTACTTATATTAGCTTTATCATTATTTCAAGGTCATGTACTAACTTCTCCTAATGTTAGCATTTACGCTATAGTGGTGCTTTTATTAATTAAATCAAAAGATATTGTGGAAAATGGAAAAAGGAGTGACTAACTATGAAAGATATAGGAATGGTAATTATTAATTATAATGATTTTGAGACAACGTATAGATTATTAGATAACATTAAAAATTATCAATGTTTGAAAAAAATAGTGGTAGTTGATAATCATTCTACAGATGATTCATTTAAAAAATTAAAAAAGTTGGCCAATAATAAAATTAGTGTTGTGCAAAACAAAGATAATAGTGGCTATGCTTCTGGGATGAATTTAGGCGCTAAAAAACTTATGAGAGAACTTAAAAATGGTTGTATTATTTTCTCTAATTCGGATATTATTATTGAAAAAGAACAAGATATTGAATGGTTAGCTAATGATATTGATAAAGATATTAAGGTTGTCGCACCTGTTATAGTGGAACATGATAATTATAATAGGGGTTGGAAAAAAACATCAGTAGGTACGGAAATTTTACTTAATTTACCTTTAATTAGTCGTTATTTTCGTAGGAAATTGTTGTTTTATGATGAAAAACATTATAAAGATAAGCTTTCATTAGTTGATGTAGTATCAGGGTGCTTTTTTATGGTTGATGCTGCTTTTTTAAAGAAAATAAATTATTTTGATCATCAAACCTTTTTATATTATGAAGAGGCTATCTTTTCAGTAAAAGTGCAGGAAGATAAGAAGAAGATAGCTATTGATAATACTGTTAAAATAATACATGATCATTCTGTTAGTATCGATAAGAGTATTAATAGATTAAAAAAATATAACATACTAAAAGAAAGTCAAAGATATTATGTTAAAAACTATCTAAAGGCCAATTCTTTTCAGCTGGCATGTTTATGGATAACAAGGCAATTATCCCTAATAATTTTAAAAATACGTTTAATTGGTAAAAAGGGAAATAGTTAATTTTGTTAAAATTAGTGATTCATGTTATAATTGATGTGGAAAATTTGATTAAGAAGGAAAAATTATGAAGAAAAATGAAGATTGTGCTATTAAAGTACATAAGGTAACGAAAAAGTTTAAGGTATATTATGATAAACCAAATACATTGAAGGAAAGATTATGTTTTTGGAAAAGTTCTAATGCTGAAGAGAGGACCGTTTTAAAAGATATTTCCTTAGATATTAATAAAGGTGAAGTAGTAGCTTTAATTGGGACTAACGGAAGTGGTAAGAGTACTTTGTTGAAATTGATGACTAAAATCATCTATCCTACTTCAGGTAAAATTATAACTAATGGTAAGTTAACATCGCTATTGGAATTAGGTGCTGGTTTTCATGATGATTTCACGGGTAGAGAAAATATCTATTTTAACGCTTCTATTTTTGGTTTAACAAAAAATGAAATTGAAGATAAGATGGAAGATATTATTGCTTTTTCGGAATTAGGAGAGTTCATTGATAATCCTGTACGTACTTATTCCTCAGGAATGTATATGCGTCTTGCTTTTTCAGTAGCAATTAATGTTAATGCGGATATTTTGTTGATAGATGAGATTTTAGCGGTTGGTGATCAACATTTCCAGGATAAATGTTTTAAAAAATTACATGAGTTAAAAGATAGTGATAAAACTATTGTTATTGTTAGTCATAATTTACGATCTGTAAGACAATTATGTAAAAGAGCCATTTGGATTAAAGATGGGGTTATTAAAATAGATGGGGAAGCTAATAAGGTTATTGATCAATATCTAGAAGAATGTAAGTAGGTGATGAAAACATGCAATTAATACAAAATTTATATCAATATAGGGAATTACTTAAAAGTAATGTAAAAAAAGAAATAAGAGGTAAATATAAAGGCTCTTTTTTAGGCGTTCTGTGGTCTTTTATTAATCCATTATTACAAGTGGCGGTATATGCGATTGTTTTTCCTTATATTATGCGGGTGCAAACTGATCATTATCTTCAATACTTAATTATTGGAATAATTCCGTGGACTTTTTTTACTACAGTCATAAATCAGGGTATGATTGTTGTCCGTATGAACGCAGGTATTATTAAAAAAGTATATTTTCCAAGGGAAATATTACCTATATCAGTAGCTATCAGTGGTTTAGTTAATTTCATGATTAGTTGTATTATTATTTTACTGTTTTGTTTATTTGGGGGAATAGGTATAACGTGGCATTTCTTGCTTTTTCCTTTAATTGGAATTATCCAATTCTTGTTTAGTTTAGGATTGATTTTAGCTTTAAGCGCTATAAATATTTATGTTAAAGATACTGAATATATTGTGCAATTCATTCTTAATTTATTATTTTATGCTACACCGATTTTATATTCTTCGACTTTGTTTCCTGAGAAAATTAGGTGGGTATTACAACTTAATCCCATGACAGAAATTATCGATGCTTATCGTAGTGTATTTATGTACCATCAATTACCATCGCTTGAAGGTATTATTTATGTTTTGTTAATTGCTTTATTAATATTGTTTATTGGTTTGGCTATTTTTAGAAAATTGGAAAAAGGTTTTGCAGAGGAGTTATAAGATGTTAAATGAAATTTATGTTGTAAGAAAAAAGATATCAGGTGTTATACATCCTCAAGTTTGTATTGAGGTAATTATCAAGAATAAAAATATTACTTTGGAAATATGGAATGAAAAAAAGAAACTTCCTATATCTGTAATTGGATCTAATAGAAAAAAAGTCTTCATGGCCATTTTGAACAAAAAAGATAAATATATTACTGTTTATGCAGTTGAAAAAAGCAAAAAAATGCAGTTGTTTATTTTAAAAAATACGTTAATTAGAAGAATTATTGGTAGAATAGGAGCTATTTTTAGTTCAGTAGGAAAGTTTTTTGCTAAATTAGGTAATTCGATTAAATATTTGTGGATTGAACATCATTTCTTAGTTCCACCTTTCTTATGGAAAGAGTATAGTGTTAGGATTTTAAATAAAATTAAGAGGGTTTTGCGCATGGATTGTTATGATCCTTTCCGCCAAAAAGATTTTATTGCTTGGACTAAGAAGAAGGAGCCAAAACCTGTTTATAAGGACTTAACTTATCAACCATTAATTTCTATTTTAATTCCAGTATATAACATTCAAAGAAAATACTTGAGCGAATGTCTAGATTCTATATTAAATCAACATTATCAAAATTTTGAAATTTGTCTGGTTGATGACTGTTCTACTTTAGAGGAAACAAAACAGACTTTGGAAGAATATAAACAGAAAGATAATAGAGTTAAAGTTAAGTATCGTAGTAAGAATGGACATATTTCTAAAACCACGAATGATGCTTTAAAAATGGCTTCTGGAGAATTTGTAGCCTTAATGGATAATGATGATGTGTTAACTGAGAATGCATTATATGAAATGGTGTATGTTTTAAATCAAAATAAAAAATACGATTTAATATATAGTGATGAAGATAAGTTGGATATGAAAGGAAGAAGGTGCGAACCACACTTTAAACCTGATTATTCTCCAGACAGTTTGTACGGAGGAAATTATATCTGTCATTTTGAAATATTAAGAAAAAGTATTATGGAGGAAATTGGTGGCTTTAAAGATAAATATGTTGGGGCACAAGATTTTGATTTGTTTTTAAGATTTATTGAAAAAACTACTCCGGATAAGATTTATCATATCCCCAAAATACTATATCATTGGCGTAAGGTGCCTGGTTCTACAGCGGATACTATTGAAAATAAAGATTATGCTATTTTGAATGGAAAGAAGGCTGTCGAAGATGCCCTAAAAAGAAGAGGATATGATGCTAAGGTAGATGTACCTATTCATTCAACCCATTATATTGTGAATTATTGTTACAAGAAAGAACCTAAAGTTTCTATTCTAATTCCAACAAGGGATTTTTCTTCTACTTTAAAAACATGCGTTGATTCTATTTATAAGATGACAACTTATAAAAATTTTGAAGTGATTATTATAAATAATGATAGCAAAGAAAAAGATACTTATGAATTATTCAAATTCTATAAGAAACATCATAAAAATTTTTTTGTCATGGATGTTCCAGGAGAATTTAATTATTCCAAGATACATAATGATGTTATTGACAAAGTAAAGGGTGAATATTTGCTTTTTTTGAATAATGATACAGAAATATTACAAGATAATTGGATAAATATTATGATTGGTTACGCTATGCAAGATCACATTGGCGCTGTTGGGGTGAAATTGTTATATCCAGATGAAACGATTCAACACGGAGGTGTGATCTTAGGAGTAGGAGGTGTAGCAACACATGCTTTTTTAAAACAGGATGCGAATTCTTTTGGTATTTATGGAAGATTGGTAGTCCCTTACAATTATAGTGCGGTAACGGCTGCTTGTATGATGATTGAAAAAAAGAAGTTTTTAGAAGTTGGTGGATTTGAAGAACAATTAAAAGTATCATATAATGATGTTGATTTATGTTTGAAATTACTCAAAAAGGGTTATTATAATGTTTTTTTACCTCAAGTAGAACTTTATCATTATGAATCAAAGTCAAGAGGAATGGTTACTACTAAAGAAAAATACAATCTTTTCATTAAAGAACGGGAATATATGTATAAAAAATGGGCGAACCTACTTAATAATGATTCTTTTTATAATTTAAATTATAGCAAAAAAAGAAATTTTATGTTAGATAAGGGTAAGCAAAAAGATTAGAGATATCTAATCTTTTACTGTGTCCTTAACAGGTTAGTCAACTTGACACTTACTACTAATCGTTTTATAATTAAGACGAAGTTGTTTTGATTAAATTATATATTTATTATGGAGGATAAAGAGATTATGAAAAAAAAGTTAACTAATTTACTTAATAATAACAAAATACTATTATTTTTAGAATTAATGTTCACTTTGATTATTTTCTTTTTAATATATAAGGGTGCTTTGCATTCTGCTAAACCTCTATTGGTTTTTATTGGACTTTTATTTATATTAAATATAGCCGCATTACTTTGGAATAATAAGACACGTTTGGAAATGTTGTTTATTATTTTTGTTATTCCCATTGGTTTAGGATATTGCTTTTTTTTAATTCCCAATTTTGCTCCAGATGAAGGTGTTCATATTGCCAAAGCTTATTCAGTAGCAGATTTTAAGCTTTTTCCGGAAAAAAATGAAAGAGGTGAATCATTAATAGAATTACCCAAGCAGTTACAAACTTATTCTGCGGCAAAGATTAACAATTATAGAAATTTAAAGGACTTTATTCAAGTAAAAACTGATTATAATGATACTGAAATAACCAAAGCCAATAGTGCTGCAGGATATTTTTTTGGTATGTATTTAATACCTAGCATTGGTATTAATGTGGGGAGATTATTGCATTTAAATGTTTATTTAACTAGTTATTTAGCTAAATTATGTAATCTGATTTTTTTCGTTATAGTTTCATATTTTATCATTAAAATAATTCCTTTTGGGAAACTAGTTATGTTTGTTTATTTGTTGACACCAATGGTATTGCATCAAGCAGCATCTTGTTCAGCAGATAACTTTATAAATGTTATTTCATTATTTTTTGTTAGCTACTTATTACATCTCAAATTTAATGATAAGGTAAAAACAATATCTTGCAAACAAGCTGTTATTTTGTGTTGCTGTTCCTTATTAATTGCTTGTTGTAAGGTTGTATATTTGCCACTTTGCTTTTTAATGTTACTTTTAAAGAATAAAACAAAGTCAGCAGATGCTAAAATAAAGAAAATTATATATATTAGCTTGATATTATCTGTATTGATGGCGATTGGTAGCTATATTTATAATAGTAGTTTCTTATTTCATGAACAGTATATAAAAATGAATAATATTGATGCTATAAAACAGTTAAAGTTTGTCATTTCTCATCCTAAAACTTATGTAGTAACTTTAATTCATAGCTTAGTGCACCGCCACGAATTTTATATAACAACTTTTATGGGACAATATTTAGGTTGGCTTAATATCAGTGGTGCTTATATTTCAACCTTAGTGTTAGTTGTTTTATTTGTTATAGCACCTTTTTTGGAGGATTCTAAATATAGTTTAACTAAACAGGAAAAATTATTTGTAAATATTATTGCTATATTAGCTTGTAATTTTGTTATAGGTGCTATGTATTTAAGTTGGACTAGTGTTTATGGATCTATTATTGAAGGAGTACAAGGTAGGTATTTTATACCAATTATTTTCCTTAGTCTATTAACATTAGTGAATCGCGATAAGTATGTTAAATTTAAATATACTAATATTGTTTGCTTTATTATTTTGTTTTTAATAAATATAAACTCGTTATATTCCATATTTATATTTTTAAGATAAAATAATAACTATTATATGTCTTTATATAATCCAGTTACATAAATAATTTAAAGGAGAATAAAATGAAATATATATTAACGTTAATTTATTTAGCATGTACTACAGGTGGAATTACTTTTATGAAATTGGGGGGCGATTCCCTTAAGTTGTCATTAAAAGGTGGTTTTACCTTCAAAATTGGTTTTTTGACCTTTATTGGTTTTTTCTTGTATTTAGTTAGTTTTCTATTATGGCAGAGAATGATTGTTAAATATGATTTATCTACAATGGTTCCCATTGTCACAGGAATTGTTCAAATCTTAGTTTTACTAGCAGGTCATTTCATTTTTAAAGAATCACTAAGTGTAGTATCTTTAATTGGGGCAATGATGATTATCGCTGGTATTATTGTAATGGCTTTTGGAACGAAATAAGAGGAAGTGATTTAGTGGAAAACAAGCGAAAAAAAGTTTCTCTTTTAGCGCTTCATTTGGATTATGGAGGGATTGAACGAGCTATTGTTACTTTAGCTAATGGTCTGTGTAAAGATTATGATGTTGAAATTATTTCTATTTATAAGTTATCATCAGAGCCAGCTTTTCTCATTGATAAGAAAGTTAAAATAACATATTTAATTGAAAGTGATTTACCAAAGAGAGTAGCTACTTATAAATTATTATTAAAAAAAGGTAGAATAATAAAACTTTTAGGAGCTATTGGACATGATTACATTATTAAGGGTAAATTTATAGCTTTGTTTAAAGATGGGATACAAGGTATTGGAATGTACCGTAAAAGACGAATGGTAATGGAAAGTAGTGTTAAAAATTGTGATAGTGATGTTATTATTTCCACCAGAGATTTTTTAAATGAAATATTAGCTAAGTGTGGTAGAATTGATTGTTTAAAAATTGGTTGGGAACATAATCATCACAATAATGATCAAAGTTATATAAATAAAGTAGTAAGTTCTAGTAAAAATCTAGATTACTTGGTTTTGGTATCGCAAGAATTGACATCTTTTTATCAAGAACAAATGACAAATATTAATAGTAGATGTCAAGTGCTTTACATTCCTAACATGATTCCTGATATTCCAACTAAATCAGCAGATTTGACCTCAAAGCATTTTATTTCAGTTGGACGTTTATCCAAAGAAAAAGGTTACTTAGATTTGCTTAAAATGTATAAACAACTTTTAGCTTATGATAATAGTTGGAAATTAGATATTATTGGTGATGGTGATGAAAGAGAGTCATTAGAAAAATACCTAGAACAAAATAATTTAACTAATTACGTGACATTACATGGCTTTAAAGATCAAAAATATATTAAACAGAAAATGTTAAAAAGTTCTATTTATTTGATGAGTTCATATACTGAATCCTTTGGTTTAGTATTATTAGAGGCAATGTCTAATGGCCTACCTTGTGTAGCTTTTACTTCAGCAAGGGGAGCCTTAGAAATTATCGAAGATAATGTAACAGGGTATTTAATTACTAACAGGGATTTTCAAATGTATATTGATAAGGTTAAATTATTGATGACTGATGATAAACAGCGGATAAAAATGGGACAAAATGGTCGTAGAGCTGTTAGACAATATACTGAGCCAATTGTATTAAAAAAATGGTATGAGTTATTAGAAAGGAAGATAAAATGAAAAAGGTTTTATTTATCTCTTCAACCGGAGGGCATTTATCAGAAATGTTACAATTATCTCCGTTATTTAAGAAGTATGACTATCATATTATAACAGAAAAAACAAAAGCTAATTTGGTTTTACAAGAGCAGTATCCTAAAAAAGTAGATTATCTTATCTATGGTACTAAGGATCATTTGTTAACATATCCTTTTAAACTGTTAGCTAATTGTTTTAAAAGCATTTATTTATTTATCAAAATAAGACCTAAAGTTATTATTACCACTGGTGCTCATACCGCAGGTCCCATGTGTTGTATTGGCAAATTATTAGGAAGTAAAATTATTTATGTTGAAACATTTGCTAATATAAATACTAAAACTATTACTGGTAGACTGATCTATCATTTTGCTGATTTATTCTTAGTACAGTGGGAGCAAATGTTAAAATTATATCCTAAAGCTGTTTATTGTGGTTGGATATATTAGTGAGTAGTGTTGAAATCATAAATATGATATAATAGATGTATGGAGAGATGTAAATGAAAGTTTTATTTGTAATACCAGCTTATAATGAGGAAGAAAATATTGGTAAAGTATTGGATGAATTAAGAAAAGATGCTTCTTTTGCCGATATATTAGTTATTGATGATTGTTCTAAAGATAGGACTAAGGAAATAGTAGAAAAAAAGAAAGTCCCTTGTATAACTAATATTTTTAATATGCGTTATGCTATGGCAATTCAAACAGGTATTAAGTATGCATATGAAAATGGTTATGATTATGTTATACAATTTGATGCTGATGGACAACATATTGCTAAGGAAGCTATTAAGTTGTTAGATGAGATAAAAAAAGGTAAAGCGGATATTGTAATTGGTTCAAGATATTTGGTTGATACAGGATATCCATGTCCATTCTTTAGACGCATTGGTACTAAGATATTTTCACTATTAATAAAATTATTTTGTCATAAAACAATTGCTGATCCTCTTAGTGGGTTTCAATGTTTGAATGCTCGGGTTATTGAATATTATTCTAAAATGGGTAATTATCCTGAATATCCTGATGCTAATTTGGTTATTGAAATGTTAAAAAAAGGTTATAATATTGTCGAAATTCCTACTAAAATGCGCCTTAGAGAAGCAGGTGTTAGTATGCACGGCGGTATTATTAAACCTATTAAATATATGATAGAAATGTTTTATTCAATATTTTTTATATTGATATCAACTCCTAGACAAAAGAAGGTGGATAACAAATGAGAAATATATATTTTGTAATTATTGCTTTGTTTATTTTGATATATATTGTTATGGAAGTTAGAAAAAAGAGGTTTTCTATTAAAGAAAGTTTTTGGTGGGTGATAAGTTCTATTATCATGTTGATATTAGCTATTTTTCCTTACTCAATTGATAAGATAGCTAAACTCTTAAATATTTCTTATCCACCATCATTATTATTTGTATTGTGTATTTTATTCTTATTGTTTATCAATTTTCGAAACAGTAAAAAAATTGCTGAACAACAAGAGAAGATAATTGAGTTAGCACAAAATGTAGCCATCTTAAAGAATGAAAAAAAGTAAGATCTTGACATTGTCAAGGTCTTATTTATCAATTAGACAAACATAGATGGTTGTAGTATAATTTTGGTGAAGGATGATTTTATGATATTAGTTACATTAGGAACACAGGATAAAAGTTTCCAACGATTATTAGAAGCTATTGATAAGCAAATAGAAAAAGGTGTTATTAAAGATGAGGTAATTGTTCAAGCTGGTCATACAAAATATGATAGTAACAATATGCAGATCTTTGACTTTATGCCTAATTGTGAATTACAAAAATTGATGAAAAAATGCGATATATTGATCACCCATGGAGGTGTTGGCTCTATAACAGAAGGTCTTAAACTTGGTAAAAAAGTTATTGCGGTGCCAAGGTTAGCTAAGTATAAGGAACATACTAATGATCATCAATTGCAAATTATTGAACAATTTTCTCGTAGAGGCTATCTTATAGCTTTAAAAGATTTAAATCGTTTTGCTAGTGTGTTAAAAAAAGCTGAACATTTTGTTCCTAAACCTTTTAAAAGTAATACACAAAATGTTATTACTATAATAGAAGAATATATAGATAATATATGATAATAAGCAAACTAAAAGAGGTGAAAAGTATGGAAAAAATATCGATTATAGTTCCTTGTTATAACGAAGAAGCTACCATACCATTATTTTATGAGGAAATAAAAAAAGTATTTAAAGATATGAAAAAAATAACTTATGAAGTATTATTTATAGACGATGGTAGTAGTGATGATACTTTGACGATCTTACGTCAACTGTCTAAAAAGGATAAAACCATCAAATACTTATCTTTTTCTAGAAATTTTGGGAAAGAAGCCGCTATTTATGCTGGATTAGAACATGCCACAGGTGACTATGTAGCTACTATGGATGTTGACTTACAAGATCCGCCATATTTGATAAAAGAAATGTATAACATTATTAAAAAAGAAGATTATGATTGTGTAGCTACTCGACGTGTTACTAGACGTGGTGAACCGCCTATTAGGAGTTTTTTTGCCAGATGTTTTTATAAGATTATCAATAAGATGAGTAAAGTAGAAATGGTAGACGGTGCGAGAGATTTTCGCTTGATGACTAGACAAATGGTTGAGGCTATTTTGTCTATGAAAGAATATAATCGTTATTCTAAGGGATTATTTAGTTTTGTTGGGTTTAAAACAAAATGGTTAGAATATGAAAATGTTCAAAGAGTTGCGGGAGCGACTAAATGGAATTTTTGGAAGTTATTACTTTATGGTTTTGATGGAATAATTGCCTTTTCAACAGCTCCTTTAATGATAGCGGTATTAATAGGTAGTCTATTTTGTGTTATTTCCTTTATAATGATTGTGGTTATCATCATTAAAACTTTGTGTTTTGGTGATCCTGTAGGTGGATGGCCTAGTATGGTTTGTATTATGTTTTTTCTAAGTGGTATTCAATTGTTCTGTATTGGTGTTATTGGTGCTTATTTATCTAAAACTTATTTAGAAACTAAGAATAGACCTATTTATATTGTTAAAGAGATGGACAATGTAACTACGAAAGAACATAACTAATAGAGGATAAATGTTATGAAAAAGGATTACATTAAATATATATTATTGATTATCTTCTTTTGTTTTCTTTTGTTTTTAAGTCCTATTAGTGGTGATGATTGGGGTAACTATCTAGTAGGTAGCCTAGGCTTTCGTCACATGATAGGGCAAGCTTTAGGAATGTATTTTGATTGGGAAAGTAGGATAATTAGTCGCCTTTTAATTAATTTTTTTACTTACCATAAATTTTTATGGAATATTGTTAATGCTGTTTTAATAGTGTCTATTATTTATTTGATTATGCAAATCATTAAACCTCGTCATCCTAAAACCATGTTTTTATTAACCACATTTGTAATTTTAGGGATGAATGTTTTTACCTTTTCACAAGTGATTGTTTGGGTTGCCGGAAATATTACTTATTTATTTGTCATTCCTCTTTTACTTGGTTATTTATATATTGTTTATCATCATAAAAAATATAGCTATAAAATGATTGTATTATTATCTTTTCTTAATATTATTATGCCTTTATTTGTGGAACATATGGGAGTATGTTTAGTGTTTGCTAATATATGTTTATTATTATTTGATTATCTAAAAAACAAAAAATTAAATAAAGCTATATTATGTTATTTATTGTGTTCCCTATTAGGTTTAGTTATTGTATTAATCAGTCCTGGATCAATGAAGCGTAGTATGATTGAAAATCCATACTTTAATAAGTTGAATCTATTAGCTAAGATTAGTTATAATTTACCTAATTTTGTATATTATACATATATTGTTAATCCTTATCTAGTTGTACTTTTATGTTTAACTATTTATTATTTAGCGAAAGCTATTTCATCTAAAATATTTAAAATAGGAATATATATTTTATCTATTCCAGCTTTCATAATAACTTTATATTATCTTTTTGCTTGTATAAAAGGAATATCTTTTAATTATCAAAATAATATTGGTGTTATCTTGTACTTTATAGTTTTTACTATCATGTACTTTATATTGTTATTATATAATTATAAACAAATGAAGGATATTAAAGGTTTATTTTTCTTTATGTTAGGATTAGTTAGTAATTTAGTGATGCTTATTTCTCCAACATGGGGGTTTAGAACTGATTTTGGTTCTTATGTTTTTCTTTGCCTTTCTGCTTTAATAATTATAGACAAATATATTACAGAGCATAAATTGATTATTAGGATATTATCGGTTGTATTGCTAGTAGGTATATGTTTTTATGGTATTTTATATATTAATGTGGCTAGATTAAATTATGATAATGAACAGATAATTAAAAAGATGAAGGAAGATAAACAAAAGATACTAAATATTGTTAAATATCCTTATTATGTTAATTGTAATATTAATCCTGAAAATAGTTATCACTTAGAAAAATTTAAGGAATATTATCATATAGATAAAGATGTTAAAGTTAATTTGATAGATAACCATTGGCAATATTTTATTTTCTATCACAAATAATTAGTTGTTATTAAGGATGAAATTAAATGAAAATAAGTAAAAAGAAAATAATTTTCACTATAATTATAAGTACAATAGTAATAGGATTGTTTTTACTTTATGGACCATATAGTTATATTAGGGATACTTTAATTACTACGGCTATGACTAGTAAAAATCATCAATATTTAGCTACGTGGTTTTATAGTGATGAAACGATTCAAAAAGTGCTTGATAAAAATAAAATAGAAGAGGTTGTTGGTATAACAAAACCCGAATTAATTGATATGAGTAAAACTTATAATGCATCTGTTTATGATAAACAAATCTTGACTAAAGACAAGGGGAATGACTTATATAAAGTACTTTCTATAAAGGGATTAGGATATAGAGGTTATTTAGTGGCCATTTATGATCCTTCAAAAGTAGTTTTGGCTACTAGTAAATATTTAGGAAATAAAGGTCAAACTACTTTAGAAATAGCAAAAGATTATAAAGCTAAAGTAGTAATAAACGCAAGTGGGTTTTATGATCTTAATTTTAGTAGTGAAGGTGGTATGGCACATGGTACGGTAATTAAAGATGGTAAAGTTATTAGTGATTATAGTGATGCTCCTGTAGGTGGTGGCTTTATTGGTTTTAATTATGATAATAAATTGATATTAGGTAAAATGACTACTGAAGAAGCATTAACCATTAAATATCGTGACGCGATTGAATTTGGACCTTTTTTAATTGTTAATGGAAAGGCATCATTTATCAGTGGTAATGGTGGTTGGGGAATTGCGCCTCGAACAGCCATTGGTCAAAGAAAAGATGGTATTGTTTTACTAGTGGTTATAGATGGTCGAATAGTTAGTAGTATTGGAGCTGATATGTTAGACTTAACTAAGATTATGCAACGTTATGGTGCTTATAATGCGGCTAATTTAGATGGTGGTAGTTCTACTTCATTGGTGATTAATAATAAGATTATTAACCATCCTGTAGCTAGTGGTAAAAATGGACTACGAAAATTACCTACTTTTTGGATGGTTAAGGAATAAAAAAGAAGCTTCGGCTTCTATTTTTTGTTTTCAATAAATCTAACATAATATTCATCAAAAGTGATATTATTATTTTTAATGTAAGTAGCAATCTCTTTTCCTACATAACGATAATGCCATGATTCATATTCATAACCCGTGATATTGTCTTTATCTTTAGGATAGCGCATGATGAAGCCATATTTATAAGCGTTTTCTTGCATCCACTTATATTCCTTTGTTTGTTCAAATAAAGTATAGTCAATTTGATTATTATCAACATCTACTACTAATCCTGTTTGATGTTCAGAATGACCAGCACGAGCAGAATAAGTATCAGCGGCTTCTTTGCCATCTTGTTTTACATAACGGTTATATAGATTTAATTGATAATTATAATCACGATAACTGGACATGGCTCGAATAGTATAACCATCTTTTTTAGCTGCTAGGCACAATTCTTCAAACTTTTCTTTGGCTTCATGAACTAGTTGCATACCACTTCTGGCACATTCACTAGATAAAGTTTCTAAATTATCTGGAACATAATTTTCGCCTAAAGCTAAATATTTATTGCTAAGAATGTAAATTTGGTTTAAATAGGGCGCCATTTTAACATTGGTGTAATAGGGTTGATCTAGACCAATATTGACTCTTGTAATAATATCTTCTATTTTTAAATTAGGATTTTTTTGTTGATAAGTAAGATATCGTGATAAGTAATCCATATTGAAATAATCAATTTTTTCGTTAATATTATCTAACTTAGCTAATTTTTCTTTTTCTTCTTTAGTATAAGTATCTTCTGTAGGAGTTTCTTCTTTAGTTATATTTTGTTTTTTGAGCCAATAAATACTGCCACTGATAATTAATATAATTATAATAATAAAAGGTAATAATGTTTTCTTCATGGGTTCCTCCTTCTTTTTAATAGTATCATAAAAACGATTATTTATGACAAAAAATAACAGGAAATATTCATAGATATTTATTAATTAACATAAAGATGGTTATAGGAGTGATGATATGAAGAAATTCCTTCTAATATTATTAATTTTAAGTGTTTTATTGCCTGTTACTAAAGTTAGGGCGCAAGGTACTGAATTACTAGCAGGGGCTAAAAGTGGTATTTTGATAGAGGCAACGACTAAAAAAATATTATTTGAAAAGAATAAAGATGAGAAATTGCCAATGGCATCATTAACAAAAATGGTCGCTCAAATTATAATTTTAGAACAAATAGAGCAAGGAAAGCTAAAATGGGAGGATAAGGTTACTGCTAGTGAAAATGCATCAGGAATGGGTGGTAGTCAAATTTATTTATCCACCGGAGAAGTGATGAGCATTCGTGATTTGATGAAAGGTATTTCTATGGCTAGCGCTAATGATGCAACAGTGGCCATGGCTGAGAAAATTGGGGGAACAGAACAAAATTTTGTCAAGATGATGAATGATAAAGTTAAGCAATTAGGATTAAAAAATACGCATTTTGTTAATAGTACAGGGTTAGATGAAGAAAATCATTATTCGACAGCGTATGATCTGGCTATGATTGCCCAAGAATTGTTGCAACATGAGGAGATACTGAATTTTTCAGGAGTATATGAAGATTATTTACGCACAGATACTCCTAATAAATTTTGGTTAGTTAACACTAATAAATTAGTACGTTTTTATGAAGGCGCTGATGGACTAAAAACGGGACATACCGATAATGCCTTATATTGTCTCGCTGGTACAGCTAAAAGAAATAATATGCGATTAATTGCTATCGTTTTAGGAGAAGAAGTTAGTAAAGTAAGAAATCAAGAAACTATGAATTTATTAGATTATGGTTTTAGTAATTATGAAATGCAATTATTAAAAAAGAAAGGTGATGTAGTAGGACAACTTTCTTTAGATAAAGCTGATAAAGAAAAAATAAATATTATTTTAAAAAATGACGCGGGTATTTTACAGAAAAAAGCGGAAGATGATAAGAAGTATGAGATTAAGGTTAAATTAGATAATATAACTTTGCCTATTAAAGCAGGAGATGTTATTGGTAAGGCTCAAATATTGGATAATAATAAAGTGGTTGAAGAAATATCAGTTACACCCGAAGAAGATTTAAAAAAGAGTAGCTTTTTAAGATTATTATTAAAAAATTTTGAAGATATTGTAACAGGTGATATTTCAATAAGACTATAAGGGTAAAGGTTTAAGTTATTTGCTTATTAAGGAAGTTTTATAATTATATTAAATAAATAAAGATCTTATGATCTTTATTTTGGTTTAATAAAAGGAATATTTGACGTGAAGAAGAAAAAATGCTAGAATAATCTTGCAGTAAATCTTATGTTAACAAATAGGGGGAAATTAGATTGAAAAAAGAATTTCTATTAGATCTTAAGAAAAGATTAACTAAAGCAGTAGAGGAAAATAATATTCAAGAAATAGAGGTAATTAAATCCATAGTAAATATGCCTAAAGAACTGGCCATATATTTTTCTAAAGGATTAACAGGATATCCTTCTGTTGATAAGGTATGGTTAAAGTATTATAAAGAAGGCGCAGAAAATTTAGCTAACAATATTCCTGTTGAAAAAACCGTTTGGGATGTTATAGAAGAAAAATTGTTGGAATTTTACGATGTACCAGCACTTGAATATTTTGGAAAGGTTTTTTCCAAACAAGAATTCATAGACTTGTGTTATACATGGGCTAAAACTTTTAGAGCTATTGGTATTGAAGAAAATGAAATTGTTCCAATATATGGACCATTTGTACCTGATATATGTGCCATGTTTTTTGCGCTTAATATGATAGGTGCTTGCCCTTATTTCTTAAAATTAGCTATGAGCCAAAAAGCTTTAGAAGAAGAAACAAGAGCAGCAAAAATAGCAATTGTTTTTGACGAAATGTGGCCTAATGTTGCGTTAGAGTTTGAAAAAGATAAATTTAAAAATGTTATAGTTGCCACGGCTTGGGCAAATATGCCTAGCCCTAAAAAACAAATTGTTTCATTTTTAAGTAAAATACAATCTATGAAAGATAAATCCAAAATACCAGATTATAAAAAATATATATGGGTTGATCAAGCTAAAAAGATGGCTGAGTATTATACTGGTGAAGTGAAAGTTCCATTTGTAAAAAATAGAGATGCTGTTATAACTTCTTCCAGTGGTACCACTGGTGGACTTGTAAAAGGTGTAGTAGCAACAAATGAATCAATAATTTCACAAATGTATAGTACTACATATTCTGATATACCATATAAAAAAGGGTATAGAACATTAAATCACTTTCCACCTACTGCATCTACATCATTAAATTCTTTGTTTTTAGTTGCTTTAATGAATGGCGCAACCGTTATTATTGATCCAAGAGTATCAGAAAAAGATTTTTATAATCAATTAGTAAAATTAAAGCCAAATATTTGTATAAACACTAGTAGTATGTGGGAAGCGTTTTTTAATCGCATTACTCAAGAAATGCAACAAGGTAAAAAATTTAATTTTGAATATGCTAAAGGTTGGATGGTTGGCGGTGAAGGAACTAATATTAAAAGCTTTGAAAAATGGAATAATATAATGCATAATTGTGGTGCTAATGGTATTTATGGTGGATATGGACTTTCTGAAACATTTTCTGGAATAAGCATTGATAGAGTTGATATTGAACATAATTATTCCAAACCAATTGCCAGTGTCGGTTTAATACAAGCTGGTATGATTGCTGGTGTCTTTGATAAAGATGGTAATGAATTATCATATAATCAAAGAGGGGAGTTGCGGGTTAGAGCTAAGTCACAAATGAAAGGCTATTATAATAAATCAGAATTAACTAATCAAATTTTAGTAGATGGTTGGGTTAAAACTGGTGATATAGTTGAAATCGATGAAAATGGTTTCCTTTACGTTTGGGGACGAGCAAATGATTCTTTGAAATTAAGTGATGGGAAAGAATTATATTTATTTGATGTTGAAAATAAAATAAGGGAAAATGATTTTATACATGATGTTGTTGTTTTACCGATGCCTACTGAAGAAAATGATAATAATTTAGTGGCTCATATTGTTTGGGAAGCTAATGTATTAGAGTCTGAAAAAGAAGATTATATAGAAAAAATGAACGAAAAATTAGATGATTTTTTGCCTAATGAAGTAGAGGTGTCAGCATATGCTGTTCATGATTTAATGTTACCATATTCTCCAACAACATTAAAAAAGGATAAGAATAAAATGTCAAAGCAAACATCCGGTTATATTCAAGTAAAGGGTGGCAAAATGCATAATATAGAATTTACTTTAAATCAAGATGGTAAATACTCATCAAAATGTGTTATAATATCAAATAATAAGGTTAAGTCTTTGATTAGGAAGTAGTGTGGTATATTTATGTGGAATTTGATTTATCTAATAACTGGTGCTATATTTATAATACTTTTAATTGCAGTTTTTTATCCAAAAGAGGTTATTCCTTCTAAAGAAAATAAAATTTTTAAATATATACTTATGGCTAATTTAATAGGATATTTGATTGAAATTCCTCTACAAATATTGGTTAGAACTCTTGGAATAAATTATATACTAGTAGATATTATTTGCAGATTATATTTAATTTCTATAACGATATCATATTCTTTATTTACAATGTATGTATTTATTATTTGCTTTAATAGAGCAAAAAAGAATTATGAGAAAAAGATTCATACAAGTAAGATATTTGTAGCTTTAGTAGAAGTAATTATTACAGTAATTTTGTTTATTACTCCATATACCAGATATTATGATACATCAAAAATGTATATAGAAGGATTAGCACTTGATGTGCTTAAAGGATATATTGTTGTTCAAATCAGTTTATATGTAATATTGTTATTAATAAATTATAAAAAATTAAAAAATAAAAAATACTTACCAATATATTTAGTAATTATATGTTTAATATTTATGACTTTGCTAAATTCTATAGATCCTAGTATTTTAATTACTAATATGATTGGAACATTTATTTGCTATACAATGTATTTTACGATAGAAAATCCAGATAAAAAGTTAATTGATCAATTAAATCTAGCCAAAGATAGTGCTGAAAAGGCCAATCGAGCCAAGAGTGATTTCTTATCAAGCATGTCTCATGAAATTAGGACACCTCTTAATGCTATTATGGGACTTAGTGAAGATAATATGACATATAAAGATCAACTTCCATCTAATGTGGTGGAGAATAACGAAGATATTTTAGATGCATCAAGAACTTTGGTTGAGATTGTTGGTAATATATTGGATATTAATCGTATTGAAAGTAATCATATGACTTTTGAAGAAGTGGAATATGATCTTAGAGAAGAGGTAAAAATTTTAATTAAGATGGTTCAATCTAAAATTGGATCAAAACCTATTAAACTAAATTATGTTATAGCGGATGATGTTCCTGAAAGGTTACTGGGTGATAAAGTTCATGTCAAAGAAATTATTATGAACTTATTGACCAATGCTATTAAATATACAGATAAAGGAACAGTTGATTTGACTATCAAATGTATCAATGATAAAGAAAAATGTTTATTATTTATCAGTGTTGAAGACACAGGTAGAGGTATTAAAGCTAAGGATATTGATAAATTGTTTAATAAGTTTGAGAGATTAGATGTTGAATTAAATACAACGATAGAGGGAACAGGATTAGGGCTTGCTATTACCAAAAGTTTGGTTGAAATGATGGGTGGTAAAATCAACGTACAAAGTCAATATGGTAAAGGAAGCTTGTTTATGGCTCAATTACCACAGAAAAACATTAATCCTATTAAAACGCAAGCTATTAAAGAAGATATTACATTTAAAAAACATACAAAAAAGAGAGTATTGATTGTCGATGACAATCAGTTGAATATTAAAGTTGCCCGTATGGCATTAGTTGATTTTAATTTTGAAATAGATGAGTGTACATCTGGGAAAGAAGCGATTGACAAAATTCATAATGGAACAAATTATGATTTGATTCTTATGGATATAATGATGCCTGAGATGGATGGCGTAGAAACTTTAAAAAAATTACAAGAGGATCCTTTATTTAAAACACCTGTTATTGCCGTAACAGCCGATGTAGAAGCAGGAGCAGAAGAGAAATATTTAAGTGAAGGATTCGTAGGATATATTGCTAAACCATTTACTAAAATTCGCTTTCAAGAAACAGTTAGTTTAATTCTTGATGAAATGTTATAAAAAACAGCATCACCATTTAAAGTGATGTTATTTTTTTGGTAATTTTTGTATGTTATAGCTATAACTGAGACAAACTATAAAAGAATTACTAGTTTTTTAATATTTTTAATTAAAATTTAAAAAAATTTTTTTAAAAATTTTTGTATTGGAATTAAAAGTGAAACCATACTATAAATGAGTATATAAAATTTTAGTAATGCTGTGGCTGTATATTAATTGGTTATATACTTAAAAGTAGTGGAAGGAGGTAAAAAAGTGAAGAAACATTGGATGTCATATATTACTATGTTAACCATAACGATATTATTTATTAGTTCTAATATTATTTTAGTACACGCCCAGAGTAGTCTTTATGGTAAAATTACGGATATATCAAATGCTGATTCTGTATGGAATAAAGAAGACGGTTATTCAGTAGATATCACAGGTAATGAGACGCAAAATGTGGTAATGCGTTTTGGTGAAGTAAAAGTTAATACCTTAAATGAACAGGATAATAGGCCAAGTGGTTATGCATGGTTGGGATTTCATATTAGTGCACCATCGGGTGTTAATGCACAAGGTGGTAAAGCTAAAGTAAAAGTTGGTAATGGAACACCAGAGGATTATTCAGATGGAGATTATTATGTTGGTATCAATAAGGATAAGTTGTTGACTGCTGTGAAACAGCAAGCGAATATTGAATATAAATTTTACTTTGACTGGGCTAATGATGGCACATATGAACAAACAGTAACAGTAATCATTGATCCTTATAAAGTAACATTAACAGCTGATCGTGCCGGTGGTAGTTTATTATGGAATAGAGAAATAGCTTTAGAAAATACGCCGAGTGCTCAAGTTCCAGATACAGGTATTGTAAAATCTAATAATTCATTTGCGGGAATAATAATTATCGTAATGGGATCTATGTTATATTTTGTTTGCTTAAAACACGCTAAATAATTTGCTATTATTTATATAAAAACTAAAAGTCCTTTATGGGACTTTTTATCTATTATCATAAAAAAAATATAAAATGATATTTTTTAGAGGTTTTTTCTTTTAAGGTGCAAAGAATAGTATTGAGGTGATTGATGATGAAAAAAATACTCGTCTTTTTATTATTACTTTGTTTAACATCTTACACAGTTAGAGCCCAAACGTTTTATAGTGCCTATGGTGATTGGCAGGAAACATCTAATATGGTTGATAATACGGAACTACAAGAAGGTAAGGTTGAGTATAAATATAAGTTTTATCAAGAAAGACAAAATTTTACGGAGGATTATTATGGACTATTAGAAAATCCTCTTGATTATCCATATAAAAGTTTAGAGAAAAAAGTTATGGATTTTTCACTATGGTCTATTGAAAAACCAGAGGAGCAAGAAGATAGAGTAATTGAAGAAAAGACGGTTTATCCTTATCAAATATTACAACAGATTAATTCACTTACTATTTTTGATGCACTTGGATCTGGTGGTAAGTTGTGGATTACAGAAATTGAAGTATTATATAAAAACGAAAAAATACCTTTTAATATTAGTTGTGAAGGTTGTTCTAATATAAAATTAGAGTGGTTTAATGATAATGATACAAAGCAAGATGATACTAAATTAAGTTACTTATATCCTAGTGATAAATTACGCCTTGATTTATTACAAAAGTATGATTTAAAAGATTTAGCTATTAATGTTTATATTGCTGATCCTTTGGATAGTGGTGATTCTAATTTTACTGTTACTGTTAATGATTACGTTAATAATGATTATTATGTTATGGCTAAAAGAGCTTATTGGATTCATTCTAGCCCAGGAGATGTTTTTATTGATCGTATTAAATTGTTAGATTATATGGTTAATCCTCATTGGGAAGATACTATTTATGAAAGTGATGAAGAAGTATCAAAAAGTATTGATGTTTATCCTTTAGAACCAGTTACTTATTATCGCTATCAGGATACTAAATATTTGTATTATCAAATGGTAAGAGATTATACTGATAACTATTTTTTTTCATATTTAGATAATTGGGTAAGGGATGATGAGAATAAAATTTCTGTTTATTATCAAAGGTCAAGAGAAAAAATTATAGTTAATGATGATATTCATATTACTAAAAATTATCTAGATGTAGATGATATTATTACTTATTCAACAGTTCCTATTAGTAATTTGATGATTCGTAATAATATCAATTGGAATGTTCCAGGGCAATATATGATTGAGATTTTATATTCAGGTTTACATGTTAGAATTCCTATCATTTATGATTATGCGTTAGAAGAAGTTAATGGTGTGAAGGAAGATACTAATAATAAAGAATCTACACAAAAACCTAAAGTAGTGCCTATTGCTAATAAAAATGATATTAGTGTTTCTACTAGTCAATCGAAATTAAATAGTAAACAAATTGTTTGGTTTCTTATATTACTGTTGGGGATAATCTTGATGGTTTATAGTTTAAAAAAAATTGTCGACAGAAAAAAATCATAAGTTTTGTCGAATAGGTATATTTAATAAAAAATATATTCTATATTAAATGAGCGAGGTGATAATATGTTAGAGATAAATATGGAATTTAGGAGGGGAATTTTATTTATACGTTTGATAGGAGTATTAAATAAAGAAACGTCCAAAACCTTAACTAGTAAGATAGATAAAATGATAAAAGAGAAGGGCATTAGATATTTTACCTTTAATTTAGCAGGATTAGTCCAAATAACAGAAGAAGGAATTGATACTATTAGAAAGAACTATCAACAAATACTGTCTTTTGATGGTCAATTAGTATTATGTGGTATGCATAATAAGGGATTAAGAACTATATTTAATGATCTTTATCAAAGTAGTAATGAATTAGGTGTTTTTAAAATGATTAATATATAGGAGGATGCCATGATTACGGATAGGGAAGCTGAAGTATTAATGGAAAATGAACGACTTGTTTATTCTATCATTAAAAAATATGAACATTTTTATGATCAAGATGATTTATATCAAGTGGGAATGATGGGCTTGTTATATGCTTATCGGCATTTTGATGATAAATATGGTGTTAAATTTTCTACTTATGCTTTTTCGCATATTTTAGGAGAGGTTTGTAAATATATTAGAGAAGATAAAAGTATTAAGGTCAGTAAAGATATGTTAAAATTAAACGCTGCCATTGAAAAAGCCAAAGAAAGTTTGACGCAAAAATTAATGAGAGAACCAAGTTATACGGAATTATCATTGTTTTTAGGGATAGAAGAAAGCAAAATAATAGAGGCAAAGAATGCTACTGAATTTGTACGAAGTTTAGATTTTTCTCTAGCGGATGATGGTAAGGAAATTAATTTATATGATGCTGTTCAACAGGAAGAAAAGGGCTATCATGCTAATATTTTAGATTTAAAGGAACAACTACGACATTTAGAACCCGAGGAACAACAATTGATTATGACTAGGTATTTTGAAGATAAGACACAACAAGAAACTTCACAAGTATTAGGTATTAGTCAAGTACAAGTATCACGAAAAGAAAATAAAATTTTAACGAAATTAAAAGATAAGTTATGTGTTTAATATAATAGACTTATCTTTTTTTTGTATAAAATATGGCTATCTTTTGCATAATAACCATAGGTGATGATATGGAAAAGAAAATGTATGATAATATTGTTAACACACATAAACCAACTGAAACAAGAGCCCAGAATGCTTTCATTGCTTTTGTTACAGGTGGATTAGTTGGCGTAATAGGGCAACTATTAATTGAGTTTTATTCTTATAATTTAGATATTTCTACTAAAGATGCTTCTGTATTCATGATTGTAACTTTAATCTTTTTTGCTTCCTTATTTACAGCGTTAGGTTTTTTTGATAAATGGGTAAGCTTTGCTCGTTGCGGACTATTAATACCTATCACGGGTTTTGCTCATTCTATGACTAGTGCTGGTATTGAATATCGAAAAGAAGGACCTATTTTTGGCTTGGGTAGCAATATTTTTAAATTAGCGGGTTCCGTTATTTTATATGGAGTTGTTTCAGCATGGTTTTTTGGATTGCTTAGATTATTAATAATGGGAGGATAATGATGACATTTAAATATAATAATGTATATATTAATGGAGCGAGTACTGTAGCTGGACCATATGAAGCAAAGGGTCCTTTAGGTAATTTGTTTGATAAAACATATAGTGATTTGTATAATGGTGAAAAAACATGGGAGACAGCAGAAGTTGGATTGCTTAAAGAAAGTATGGATATTGTTTTAAAGAAAGTTAATAAAACTAAGGAAGAATTAGATTTAATTGTCGCAGGTGATTTGTTAAATCAAATTACTTCTTCTAGTTATGCTGTTGAAAAATTTAAAGTACCATTTTTAGGTATCTATAGTGCTTGTGCTACTAGTAATGAAGGCGTAATTATAGGAGCAACTCTCATAGATAGTGGTAAGATAAACAATTGTTTAACAGCTACTAGTTCACATAATATGTCAAGTGAAAAACAATTTAGAAATCCTACTGAGTATGGTGCTCCTAAACCAAAAACGGCTACTTTTACAGCTACAGGTGGAGCCAGTTTGTATCTATCTAACACCAAAAGTAATATCAAAGTAGAAAGTTCTACTATAGGTCGAGTTATCGATATGGGACAAACTGATCCATATCATATGGGAGCTGTTATGGCACCAGGGGCTGCTGATACTATTTATAGGCATTTAATAGATATGAACAGAAAACCTAGTGATTATGATTTAATTTTAACAGGTGATTTAGGGGTTTATGGTAAACAAATCTTAATTGATTATATGAAAAACGAATATGGTATAGATATTTCTAATAATTATGATGACTGTGGAACTATACTTTATAATTTAAAAGATCAAAAAGAAGTCATGGCAGGTGGAAGTGGTCCTGTATGTAGTGCCTTGGTTAATTATAGTCATATTTTAAAATTACTAGAGCAAGGCAAATTAAAAAGAGTTTTGTTAGTAGTCACAGGAGCTTTGTTTAGTCCAACCTTTGTTTATCAAAAAGAAAATATTTTAAGTATTGCCCACGCGATAAGTTTGGAGGCGATAAAATGATTTATCTATATTCTTTTCTCTTTGCCGGGTTTGTTTGTTTAATTGGGCAACTGATTTTAGATAATACTAAATTAACACCTGGACATATTACCAGCATTTTTGTAATAGTAGGAGCTTTTCTAGATACATTTAGTATTTATGATATGATAGTAGCTCATGTTGGGGGAGGAGCACTAGTACCTATTACTAGTTTTGGTCATTTGTTAATTCATGGGGCATTAGAAAAAGCCAGTGATTTTGGCTTTATTGGTCTAGTAATGGGCATGTTTGATTTAACAGCGTCAGGTATTACCTCAGCTATTGTCTTTACTTTTATATTTGCTTTGTTTTTTAAACCAAAAGATTAAAAGTTTATGCTTTTAGTCTTTTTTTGATAAAGCGATTAATAAATCAATATTATCGTCTTTGGCCATAATATTTTTATGGAATTCTTTACATCGTGTACATTGATAAATTATTTTATAAGTATCTTTGAATTTTTCAATATCAATAGGTTTAAGTAGACCACCACAGGCGTTTTTTCGATCCCCTGGGAAGACATCGACATGCTTAGAATATAAACAAAAAGGGCAATGGTCTCTAGCTGTATAACCAAGGATAGATACTTTCTTACCACAATTGTCACAGATAAATGGTTCATCTTTCATCGTAAAATTCTTCATTTATATCACCAAAAAAATTATATCATAGGTAGATGAGTTTATGATATAATAAATGTAGAATTGTGGATGTGATATAATGAACGTTGATTTTACCATAGATACTTTTTCAGGACCACTGGATTTGTTATTACATTTGATTAAAGAAAATAAAATGAATATTTTTGATATTAAAATAGAAGAAATAACCAATCAATATTTAAGTTATATTGAAAAAATGGAAAAAATGAATTTGACGATTGCTAGTAGTTATTTAGTTATGGCTAGCGAATTAATCGAGATGAAAAGTAAATTATTACTTCCAAGACATGAAGAGGAAGAAGAAAATGAAGAAGATCCACGAGAGAACTTAGTTAATCGTCTTTTGGAATATCAACAGTATAAAGAAATTACCGAAGCTCTTAAGGAGAAAGAAAGAGAAAGACGTAATATATATACTAAACCAAGTGAGAATTTAAGTAACTATGTCGAGAAATCTATTTCTATTAATACAGATGTTTCTTTAGATGATTTGATGGAGGCCTTTGAAAAATTTTTATTAAGACAAAAAGAAAATCGGCCTCTTCATACTAAAGTGACTACTAAGGAACTTTCTATTAAAAAAAGACGTAGTGATATTAGTCAAATTTTACGACGTCATCATAAAATTTCTTTTTTTAAGTTATTTGACGTGTTGACTAAGGAATATATTGTGGTAACTTTTTTAGCTATTTTGGAGATGGCTAAAGAGGGTGAAATAAGAATAACACAAGAGAATAATTTTGATGAGATCATGTGTGAGGTGAATCATGAATAAGCAGGCAATACTAGAAGGTTTATTATTTGTGGTTGGTGAGGAGGGTTTGACTCTTAGCCAAATTGAAGATATTTTGTCATTAACCGAAGATGAAGCTAAAGAGCTTTTATTGGACTTGAAAAAAAGTTATGAGACTGATGATAGGGGTATTAGAATTGATTTTTTAGGGAATGCTTTTAAACTTACTACTAAAAAAGAACATAAAGAATATTTTCAAAAATTAATTGAAAATCCAGAAACAAATATCTTAAGTCAATCGGCATTGGAAACCTTGGCTATTATAGCTTATAATCAACCAGTGACAAGGATACAAGTAGATGAGATAAGAGGTGTTTCTAGTTCTCAAATGATTAGGAAATTAGTAGCTAAAGGATTGGTAAAAGAATTGGGGCGTAGTGATTTACCAGGGAGACCTATTTTATATAAAACAACTAGTGAATTTTTAGATTGCTTTGGCTTAGCCACCATCGAAGATTTGCCTAAATTTGAACATTTTGTAAATCAAGATGATGATCTTGAAATAGATACAGAGACAGATTTATATGAATCCAAATATCAAGAATAAACGATTATAAGGGGAAATATAATAAAGCTGAAATGGAGTAGATAAAATGTATGATGTTGTTATTATAGGAGCGGGACCGGCAGGATTGTTTGCTGCTTATGAATTAAGTGAAAATAATAAAAATTTAAAAATTCTTTTATTAGATAAAGGTAGATACGCTAAAAATAGACTTTGTCCTATGAATAATAAAAAAACAGGATACTGTGTTAATTGTAATCCCTGTGGTATATTATCTGGTTATGGTGGTGCAGGAACTTTTTCAGATGGTAAATTAAATTTTATACCTAAACTTGGTAAATCTGATTTATTTAAATATATGGATAGAAGTGAAGCTTATCGATTAATTGATGATACGGAAAAGATTTTTAATAAATTTAATATGGATGCTAAAGTATATCCTACTAATAATACTAAAGCTAAAGAATTAGAAGAACAAATTACTAGGGCAGGTGCTTCCTTATTAATAATTAAACAAAAACACTTGGGTAGTGATAAACTCGCAGGTTATATTCAAAATATTACGGATTATTTAGAAAAACAAAACGTTACACTTTTAGAGACAGCTGATGTTTTTGATATTATTGAACATGATAAAAATCAATATGAAATACAATATAAAAAAGATAATAAAAACTATAATGTAAAAACAAAATATGTCATCGTTGCCCCTGGTAGAACAGGTGCCAAATGGTTACAGGAAATAGCTGATAAATATAATATTAATTATACTTCGCAAAGTATAGAAATTGGTGTACGGGTAGAAGTAAGAAAAGAGATATTAGATCCTATAACGGATATTATTTATGACCCTACTATATTTATTAAAACTAATACATATAATGATGAAATTAGGACATTTTGTACTAATCCCGGTGGCTTTGTTACTAAGGAAAACTACAATGGTTATATTTGTGTAAATGGTCATGCTCTAAAAGATATTAAATCACAAAATTCCAATTTTGCTTTTATTTCCAAAGTTAATTTAACCGAACCTGTGACTAATACTAGAGAGTATGGTGAATGCATCGCCAAGATTGCTAATACTCTAGGAGCTGGTAAACCAATTGTTCAAACATTACGAGATCTACGATTAGGTAGAAGAAGTAATATCCATCGTATTGAAAAAGGATTTATTGAACCAACATTGAAGGATGTAGTTGCTGGTGATTTAGCTTTAGTACTACCTCATCGTATAATAAAAAATATATTGGAAGGAATTGAAATATTAGATAAAATTATACCGGGGGTAAATAATGGCGAAACTTTGTTATATGGACCAGAGATAAAATTTTTTAGTAACGAAATAGATACTAATTCTAATATGAAATTAGAAAATAAAAATTTGTATTTCATTGGTGATGGCGCTGGTAAAGCTGGTAATATTGTTACAGCGGCCGCTACAGGTTTAATTGCTGCTAGAGATATTTTAAAATCTTGTAAATGATAATTTTATAATGAAATAGTGGAATGGAAGTGGTTATGTGACAGAAAAATACAAAAATTATCTTATGAAAGATCATTCTTTTGATTGGAAGACGTTGTTAGGTATTTTATGTTTGTTGATTGTGATTACAGGAATTTATGGTTTTTTATACGAGTATATTTTTTATTATTTAAATGGGGGCAGACAATATTTTTATTGGCGTGGTGGTCATTTTTTACCATGGATTAATATTTATGCTTATGGGAGTTTAGGTATTTATTTTGCTGCCTATAAACAAAGAAAACATCCAGTTAAAGTATTTTTGATTAGTATGTTATTATGTGGTGTCTTAGAATTTGTAACAGGGTGGGTAATGGATATAGTACGAGCTGGTAATCGCTGTTGGGATTACAATCAAGAAATATGGAATTTTGGTAACATCGGGGGATATGTTTGTTTAAGAAGCGTGTTATTCTTCGGCCTTTCTGGATTGATTTTGATTTATGGCTTGATACCATTGTGTTTTTATATAGCTAAGAAGGTTAATAAAAAAGTTTTTTTAAGTATAACAATTACTTTATGTGCTATATTTTTTATAGATGAAGTATATAACTGTTTTATAGCTAGATTATTTCACTTACCAAGGGCTTATGATATTTATTCTAAATTAGGCGTTCATTATATGTCATTTAAATGAGAAAAGCACATACTTGTGCTTTTTATTATGATTTTATTTTTTTTTTACATAATAAAAGTATTGTATCAAGAACAAATGTTTGATATAACATTATTGGATACATTTGAAATATATCAGGTGTTTTCCCTTTCTATTATCAAAGGATAAAAGAAAGGTGGTGGTTCATTATGACAAAAAGAGAATTTTCTCAATTTTTTATAATTCTACTATTATTCTTTATAGTAATCACCTTACTATTTAAATAATAAAAACATCTGATCTCAACTATTGTTGATTTCAGATGAAATCCAATAAGGGATAACATCTGATTCCTACAATCAAATGTATCCTTTTTATTTTATGCAAGTTTCCTTGACGTATTCATAATAACATAAGAATGATTTTTTAACAAGCCTTTTTACTATTTTACCCGAATTTTTGTAGTTTGCTATCAATCTTGTGCGAACGATGAAGGGAAGTTAAAATTATATGCTTCAACATATAATTTAATAAAGGTACTTTAGAACTAAAACCTATTGAATCTGACAAAGAATGGAAAACAATAAGCACTATAATAAGTTTTATACAAGAGAGGTTGAGATAAACATGTTTGACTTTTTACGTGATGTATGGTAAAGTATTACTCAATTTCTAAAGGAGAAAATAATTATGAAAATTAGGAATTTTAAAATTAATCAAAAAGCGGTATCTAAACTAGCGGCTTGTGTGCTAGTTGGTACTCTTGCAGCTACAACACTAACAGGATGTGGAAGAAATGATAAAAACAATTTTTTAGAAGGAACTATTTTAGAAGATACCTGTGTAGTTACTTTTGAAGATGGAGCTAAAGATATTGCTGTTACACTTACGGATTGTATAGTTGATACTAATACTGGTAAATATTATCATCATTATCGTAGCGTTATATCAGGAGAATGTTTTGCAAGTGAAAAATGTATTTCAAAAAGCACTAATAGCCCTGCATTTCGTTATTATGGAATTACTAATGAAGAAAGTATTACTCGTTATTTAACACCTAATGAAATAGCAAAGGCCATGCAAGGCGAATTAGATAATAATGATATAATTGCTATTGTTAGAAGAACTATGGAGCCAACTACTGAAGAAACTAATGAAAAAACAAGATAATTACTTATATTATTTTTAAATTTTTGAAGCAGAAATCCGGAAAGAAATACCATAACTAACGGATTTCTGCTTTTTAACTATATCGTACGATATAGTAAACACACTACTAAATCGACAAATCAACTTAGATGTGTTCAAAGTGATAAAATCCTTTTGAAATCTCATTTAAGCAACATATCACAAATTAATCGTAAGCGATATTGTTGTCTTTTTATTTAAAATAAGTTTAAATAAACAATTTAACTGAGAATATAGATAAAATTAACAAAAATAATAGGGCGTCATTAATGCAAAAAAAGACCCATGGATATTTTGACAAGTGTATCAAAATAACCTAAGGGGTTGTTTTTTAATACTATGTTCGAAAAAGTTCGAATAGATTCATCAATAGTGACCTAAAGGAAGACGCACAACAAATTATTTTTTGTTTGATTTCTTATTTTCTATTATACTAGATAAATCTTTAAATTGTTGTTTTGAATCTTTTCCTACTATTTGAAAGGGAATATTATCAATGCTTGATAACTTTAATTTTTCTTTATAGTGTTCATAAAACGAATCAATCAAATAATGATAATTTTCATATACATTTGTTAATTCTTTGCTTAAAATATTAAAATTCAAGATTTTATCACGACATTTTGACTTGAATATATCATAAATTTCTAGTGATATTTTATCATTTATAATTTCATATATATACAATTTATCCATATCTTCATACTCTAATCCACACTTAATTATTGGCTTTTTATCTCTAAAAATCATTTGTGAACATATTGCATGATTTAACTCATGAAATAAATTTTTATCACTAGCTGCAAAAATTGGTAAAGCAATAATTCGTTTAATATCGTTATTCATAGGTATATTAACCTCATAAGAATTTTCATTGTCATCGCGAAGTGCTAATGCAATCGAATATTGACTTAAGTTTTTAGAGAACAAATCATTACTAGATGCTCCTATGATTTTATTTAAACCCAATTCATAAAAATTATGTGGTGTAACTTTTTGCTTGTAAAATTTATTTTGAAGTAAATATGTGATATATGGAATAGTAAAAATTATATTTTTATATTCTTCATTAGTTATCTTTGGTAATTCTTTCGCAATATAAAAAATATCTAAATCAGTTATATAATATAAATAACTTATATTATTAAACCTATCCATTATAATTGGTCTATATTCTTTACCATAAAATTCAACAAAAGAGTCTATAATGATACTAGAATAATCTTTTATTTTTTTATTGATAGTACTTGTTAAATCATTTTTAATGGCATCAACACTCATGGTACCTCTTTTCCAGCATATATCACTTATTAATATGTGCGTATAATATGTTATCTGTGACAATATGCAAATGTATTTTCTGAATTGACACTATATCAATTTAAACTATAAAAATTATAGCATATATTAGAAATTTGTAAAACTCGAACCATAACAGTTCAAGTGAAATTTTTTTAGACAAATTTATTAGAAACTTGAATTTAAAAATAATACTTATATTAATCTAGAAAAACAAATTTAATATGAGAAAGAACAAGAATATGTATAAATGGAGTTAGGTTGTTCAATCACTTTATTAGTTTAATAAATAATCTTTATTTATTTTGTTTAATGTATATGCAAAAGCTATGTACATTAAAGTAAATGCAACAATTAAAATTGAAATAATATTTAAGTTAAATCCTATTTTCGAAACAAATATTAAAATTAAATAGCCTAAACTCCTTGAAATATTGGTCATAACTTCAAACCAAAATACATAATTAGGTTCATCTTCTA
The DNA here is from genome assembly GCA_947632325.1 of uncultured Bacilli bacterium. GTDB lineage: Bacteria > Bacillota_I > Bacilli_A > RF39 > UBA660 > CANPXY01. Next base: position 5,414 of record CANROU010000003.1, on the reverse strand, counting down.
TATTAATGTTTTGTTTACACATACATTCGTAATATACAACTGAATTTGATGTTTCAAAAATAGGATTACTTATTCCATTAACTACATTATATAAAAGTATTAATAAAAAACCAATATTTATAGTTATTGTGCCAATATGAATCATATTATTTATATCAAGATACATCATACTAAATGTAAGGATTATAACCACTATACTTTGTATAATAGACAATGGAATAAATACTTTAGATAAATTTTCCTTTTTTATAAATTTATTGATACAATATATAACTAGAATAGAAATAACAGTTATAAAGCTACTGATACTTCCTAATGATAGTTCAGTTGAAACTACAAGAAAAGTTATAATAGTAATCAACGTTGATAGAACGCCAAAAGAACTTAGACTTCTAAATAATGTTCTCAAACTTAATAATGTCATTATTTTTTTATTTCCTTTTTTATTAATATTTGCAAAAAATCTTTTTAAATTTATTTTTTCATGCTTTAAATCCAATCCTTTTATAAATAATGAAAAAATAAAGCTAATTGAAATTACTGCTATTAATACTATAAAAGCTAATTCATATGAATTCTTGCTAATACAGTAACCTAAAACAATAGGGAATATAATACTTATTATGTATTTTAAAATTTGATCTTTAGTAATATAGTTTTGAAAATTTTCTTCTTTATTTATTCTTTTTATTAATATTTGCTCGGGATAATAATAAAATGCATTGCCTATACTGGCAAATATTGCAAAAAGGATTATATAATTTGAAATTTTTTTACCAACTATTAATAAGACTATGCACTGCATTAAATTTAAAAATATTCCTATTCTAAACATAGAAACTAAATTTAATTTTTGTAGTCTGTTTACAATTATTAAGCAGACTAAGTAAGTTAAAAAGAAAGTTATATAATACAAGGAAACATTGACTATACTTCCTTCTGTTATTTTTAAAAAATAAATTCCTAAAAATACATCTTTAAAAACACTTATAACTTTTCCTGCTAAATCAGATATTAAAAAATTTTTCCATACATGATTGTGATTCATTTGTTTTTCCTATCTTTCTTCTATATCTTTTCTTCTTTTATATTTTTTGCCTATTCTACAAAAGTATTTTGTATAGCTTCATTTGTATAACTAATGGCATTTAGAGTTACAACAACATTATTTTTTAGGCCCAATAATTTTGAATATTTATTCATATCTACTCTTAAATAATCGCAAATGCTAATATAAATGAATTAATATTTTATTATTTGCAGTATCTAAGTATTGATGATATCAAATATCTTTTATACCTTTTTATATTAAGTTTAAGTTCGAAAAAATTTAAACAGATTTATCACTGGTGTGTTTAAGGTTAGTCTATTAATTACATTATACTATATATTTTACATTTTAAAGCAAGTTTTTGTATATTTTTAGCCATAATTATATCGCTAATTGTGGATAAAAAATATTGACATGGGGGGGGGTATTTTATAATTGAAATAGGAAAGGAGGAGTATATATGGAAAAAATTACTGCAGAAAACTTTAATGATAGTTTAGAAAAAAGGATTTTAGATAGACTTGTTCAAGCTGGTGCTACAAAATATGCTGTAGAACATAGTAAAGGTTTAGATTCTATTGAATTTAAAAAATGTCAACAATATGATCAAGCATTATGGGATTTATTCCGTGATGAAGTATTAGAGAAACTATCTGAAGAGGAATTAACTATTTTCTTTAATTATGAGAATAGTAGATATGAAACATATAGAAAAAGAGAAGATGAAACTTCTAAAAATGTGGCAAGCACATCAAATGACATGAGATATAATTTTGCTTCAGCTTTGAGAAAAGGCTGGACTGATTTAGATCGAGAAGTTGAAGATTTAGCAGCAAAATCAAACAAAAACAACAAGGTTATATAAAAATTCTCATATAAAAAGATAATAATTTAAAATGTCTATTACATAAACAGATTAAATTAATAAAGTATTTTAATTTATATGCATATTAGATTGCCAATATGTAAGTGAGTTTTCCAAGTTGGCAACATATCAATTTAATAGCATAGATTAGAACATTTTAAAAATCGAACCATAATGGTTCGATTTTTCTATCAATCTAGTGCCCTAAGGAAAGAAGTTAAACAACTTTTTAATAAAATATTACCCGAACACTTGTTTTTGTATGTAATAAATAGTATACTTTTTATAGGGAATATCAGTTGTTGAGTGTCTACCTCCAATCTTTAGAGAAAGGAGGTTTGATAAAGATGAAAACTAAGACTTTTGTTATAAAAGTTCTAAAGTTCATTGCTATCATTTTATTTCTCCTTATCGTTATGATAATAGTAATAAAAAAATGACACTTAATTCTTCATTGAATTAAATGTCTAAACAATATTAATTGGGTAGGCATTCAACTCGCAAAAACTGAATGTTCCCTTTTTTTATTTTATGCAAGTTTCCTTGACGTATTCATCATAACATAAAAACACGCTTTTATCAAGCCCATTTTTCTATTTCTTACTCGAAAAGTCCAAGTTTCTTATCATAATGGTGCGTATAAAGGAGAAGTCAAACAATTTTTTTCATTACTTAGAATAGGTAGTAATAATTACTAACTAATATGGTTATACTACATATTTTACATTTTGAACTAACAAATTTGTGTACTTTTGTAAATAACTTCTTAAAAGCAATATTTTCATGATAAAATAAATAATAGGAAGGTAGTGAAAATAATGAATCAAGAACAAAATAACCCAAATCAAAATAATTTTAATGTGCAAAATAGTAAGGGAATACCTAATAATCAACCATTACAAAATAATCAAAATGTCAATGTTAATCAAACAACATTTAATAGCCAACAACAAGTTAATGCAGATTATCAACCAATAACAAATCAAATGAATATGCAACAACCGACACCACAACCTATGAATTCTTTTGAAAGTGAAAATAGTAATCAGAATTTTAATAGTAAACCACCAAAGAAAAATCACTTTGGTCTAATTATTGGTATAATAGCCACATCAGTCATTGCGGGTGTTGGAGCACTATTATTATTTAATAGATCGTCAAATCAAGGTGATAATAATGGAATAACAAGCAATAATGCTAATGTGGTCTATAGCGATAGCTCACGAAATATTAATTCAACCTATACTTTTGATGAAGCAGTAAGCAAATTTGCTTTTAAAGAATATGAAACAACATTAATTTTTCAACAGAAAGATAATACAAAATTGTCTAGTATAAGTTTTGGAAACTTTAACACTGTTGTTTTCTATTATGAAAAAAATGGTGCTACTTATTTTCATTTTCAATTTAATGAAAGTAGTTCTACAAATGTAAATGAGTTTGTTAATAATTTTAAAAATGGTGTTTTAGGTGGTGGAACAAAACAACTTTCTTTTGAAAATATAAATATACTTGAATCAAATGATGAATATGCGTTTATCTCTTGCCAAGAGACTGGAAATTCATCATATAACTACTATTTTGCTAAACAAATAGGGGGAAAAGTGTTTTATGCTCATTACAATAGTCTATTTGAAGTAGATGATAGTGAAAAAGTAGGATACCAAGAAGCAATTAATAAAGGAAAATCTGAAATGTTAATAGGATTTAAAGAACTTTTCAGTGCTTTATCCATTGATGATAATAAAGAACCTTATATTGTTGATAAAATAATGAATGTTCCTAATATCTTAAATAAAAAAATTGAAAATTATGAATTTATAGATAATATTCAAGTTGTAAATCCAAAAGTTTCAACGTTAAAGTATCGTAATTATATAAAAGGAACTGTAACATTATATAATTTAGATACTAAAAGGTTAGATATTTATTATGATGCAGAAAAACTTTATAATAAAGTTGAATGGACAAAAGAATTGAGTTCTAAACTTAAATATTCTGAAGAAGATAATTTCTTTGGAATAAAAGATAATAATATTACTCAAATGTTTCAAATAAGTACAACAGAAAATATAAATAATGAAAAAGACTTTAATGAATATTTGAATGGATTTTTTAATTAATAATTTGGCTTAATTGAAATTATATTAAGTTCTTAAAAAACACAAAACAAGATCAGATGCTAAATAGTGAGAGGAGAAACTTCTTATGAATAAAGAGACTAAATATAGTAAAACATACAATTTAAAAGCAACAATATTTTCAGTTTTGCTCCTTGTAGTCTTGACTATTTTGTTAATTCACTTTCTTTTTGGTGCTAATAACATATTGGAAGTTTTGGTTTGCATAATTTTGTTGACCTTAATATTTTTTGGGTTAATAGGTGTTATAGCAGGTATTTTAAAAGGCAAATGGCAAATCCTAAAAGAAAATAAATATATTAAAAATACTAATCCTTATATTTATTATAGAGATTTACCCAATAATTTTGGTATAGGGGTTACTTCTTTACTTTTTGATTCAACTATAGAAAATTACAAAGATATAGTTGCCGTAATTCTTGATTTATGTGCAAGAAAATATCTTAGTTTAATAAAGCAAAATGATAAATATATTATTAAAGTTTTAAAGAATATTGATTCTGATTTGTTGAGCAATGAAAAATATATATTAACTTTAATAATAAAAAATGATATTAAAAATATAAATTATCAACAATGGTATGATTATTGTGTGCAAGATGGTATTGATTTAGGGCTTTATTATCACGAAGAAATAAATATTAGTAATAATCCGCCACTTACAAAAGATATAATAAAAAAAAGAAGCAAAGTTCATTTACTAATAAGTATTATAATTGGAATTTTTGTTTTTGTTTTGTTCTTATTGAATGATAATATATTTAAAAGTATAGGCTTTGGTGTATTTGGCTTTATATTAACTTATATTATATTAATTATCCCTTTCTATTTAATAAATGTATTAACTGGATTTAAGAATATAGGAAAACAAGTAAAAAATATAAATTATAAAAACATAATAGAAAACAATTTGAAGAAAACAAAGAAAGGTATTGAAGAATTACATAAACTTTATTCTTTTAAAGCATTTATAAATGATTTTGGTAATTTTATAGATAAGAGAGCAGATGAAGTTATATTATGGGATAGATATTTGTCATATGCTCAAGTATTTGGTTTAACAACAGAAATTATGAAAAGCGGCTATAAAGAATTGGTAAATAATTCGTCATTTAAAATTGATAATATAGATAATATTAACTTATATAATATTGAGATAAATCCTGCTTCAAAATAAATAATTACAATTAAAAAAACACAGTTTTGATGGCTTAAGCCTTGCTTAATTATGTTTTTGGGTTTCAAAAATGAAAATTTCTTTTGCACACCGTTATTGGCTAGTCAATAGCGTAGTGTGTTACCATTTTGGGAAAATGGTTTTATTAAAGCCGAGTATTTGAAGTTTGCTTGGCTTTTT
>CANROU010000002.1 GCA_947632325.1 uncultured Bacilli bacterium | reverse complement strand
AAGTCTTATTTAATGACCCCCCCCCCAGTTAACTTTTTGTTCATTATCTACACCTCTTTTAGTTTATTTATATCTTTATTATACAAGTAGCTAAAAATTTTGACAAGAATAATTTCTATAATAAATTTATTATCTAACAATATACTGAATTAGAGGAGTTAGGTATACTATGAAACAAAATAGAACAATGTTATTATTCTGTCTATTTCTTAGCTTTATTTTTTTATTGATTTGTAGTAAAACGTCCCCTCTTTATGTTTTTCAAGATTGGTTTGATGCTAACGCATTTATGAGTGTTGGTAGAGGGATAAAACACGGTCTAATTCCTTACAAAGATATTTTTGAACAAAAAGGACCTCTTCTTTATTTTCTACATGCTATAGGAGCTTTGATTAGTGAAACTGATTTTAGAGGTATTTTTATTTTACAAATTATATCTTTTACCATATTTTTATATTATAGTTATAAAATCATAAAATTATATTTACCTTATAAAGCCGCATATTATATTTTACCCTTACTTTCCTTTGGTATTTTAATGATGAAAAGTTATCGCTATGGTGATAGTGTAGAAGAATTTAGCATACCTATAATAACGATTAGTATATATTATTTAGGACAACTTTTAAAATCACCTACTAAAAAACATTATTTCTCTTTTTTTATAATGGGTTTATCCTTTGGTATCATCTTTTGGATGAAATATAGTTTACTTGGCTTTTTTATTGGTTTTCAATTATTTATTATTATTTATCTATTTTATCACAAAAAATATAAATTACTCTTATATGATGAAATATACTTTCTACTAGGTATTATGATAACTACAGGGCCTATTTTATTTTATTTTGGTATCAATAAGGCCCTTAAAGATCTAATAAATTGTTATTTTTTAGTAAATTTAAATAGTTATACAATATCATTAAGTATGTTTGATAGATTTTATTTAGCATATAAAACTTTCTTTAATAAAATCATCAGTGAAAAATTATATGGACTAATTATTATAATAGGTCTTTATCAATTATTAAAAAATAAAAAGCACTATGAACTATTAGCTATTGTATCTTGCTTAATCTTTTTAGGACTTACTGTTTATGGTGGAGGTCGTACTTATAGTTATTACTTTCTTATCTTTGCACCTATTGGCTTATTTGGTCTAATCTATATAATGAAAAAAATAAACTATCATCTTCCCTCTTTAACAAAATATCATTCTCCTATTATTATTGTAATTATTATTATACTTACCTTCTCTTATACTTTATATCATCATCCTAATACTAAAGATTTATCTAAAAAAAGAACTGATTATGCCCAATATCAGTTTGCCGATACTATTAACCAAAGAAAAAAACACGCTACTATATTAAATTATAATTTCTTAGATGGTGGATTTTATTTAACGACTAATACTTTACCTATTAATAAGTATTTTCAAAAAAATAATATATCATATAATGCTTATCCTAATATCATGCAAGAGCAAAATGAACTAATTAAACATAAAAGTATTGACTTTGTTATTACGTTATTAAATAATAATCAAACCATTAATAATCTATCACCTAATTTATTAAAAAATTATAAAATTATCCAACAATTTACTCAGCAAGTTGAAGGAAGAGAACAGACATATTATTTATTAGAAAAAAAATAGGTATCTACCTATTTCCTTCTGTTTTCACTTATTAATTCAAAATCTAAACTTAATTGTTTTATTCTTTCGATAATTCTACGACCTTTAAGCTGATCAACTGTATTTTTAGTGTTACCTAAATGATGTTCTAATTCTTCTAATGTTAAATTAGAGGTAAAAAAAGTTGGTAGATTATGTTCCATACGATATTGTAAAATAGGCCCCAATATTTCATCTCGACCCCAGGCAGTAACGTTTTCTGAGCCAATATCATCTAGTAATAATAAAGCAACAGTACGAATAGTATTAAATTTTTCTTCAAAGTCATCGTTAAAAGATGATTTTAAATGCCGTAAAAATTCTGGAAAATATACCATAGCACTATCAACATTTTTTTTAGCTAGTTCATTAAATAATGCCGCTATTAAATAAGTTTTACCACTACCAAACGAACCGTGTAAATAAACCCCTTTCGGTTCTTTATCATTTAAATAATCCGCTATAAATTCAGTAAAATACTTAATAATGGGAATTCTTTTTTTATCATCTTTATAGATGTTTTTAAAACTAGCATATTTCATTTCAGTTGGTATATTATATAAATACAAATATTTTTGATAAGCATTATTTTTAAGTCTTTTTATTTCATAAGGACAAGCAATATAAGAAAAAGTTAAAAGTCTATTATCTTTAACGGGAGTATAAAGATAACCTTTTATTTTGTTTTGACAAGTTTCAATAGCTTTACAATTTTGACAATTATAAAATTCTTCACTAGCTTCTTCTAGCCTAGAAGTGTATTTCATCGCTAAATCATCCGGAATATTTAATTGGCTAATGTATTTTTCAAATTTAGGATTTTTAAGAGCTATTAGTAAATTGTTTTTCAAATCTATAGTTGTATCTTTGGGCAATTTAATATATTTATCAATCGTCTGCATAGCATCACCTTCTTTTTTATTGTACCGAAAAAAAATAAAAAATACAAGAATGAATATGAAAGAGAGGGCAAGCCTCTCTTTCTATCTATATCAACGCTAATAGCGATTAGCGTCCAATATATTTTATGGTCGATAAGTTTAAAAAGTGTCAATTAATATATTTTTATTATTAGTTATATTATTCTCTAATTGCTGGTTTAAAACTTTTAATCGTTACTTGTTTCTTTTTAAACTTAAACATAATACTTCCATCTAAATCTGTTCTATATATTTTAGAAGTATTTAAATTAACTAATACCTTATCATCAGGATGATTATAGCGATTATTTTTACCAACGGATATGATGGAAATTTGAGGATCAATGGTTTTTATAAAATTTTTAGAACTACTAGTATTACTACCATGATGCCCTACTTTTAATATAGCAACTTTCGGCAAAGAATATTCATCTAATAATTGTTGTTCTGTTTTACTACTAGCATCGCCCATTAATAAAAAATATTTATTAAAAATATGACCAAGCAAAACAATACTACTATCGTTTTCATCACCCCTATTAGTATTTATAGATTGTAAAGTAAAATTACCAACTTGCCATAATTCATTTTTATGACAGTTACGGATGGTTATTTTTTCTTTTTTGGCGTCTTCTTTTAATTGTTTTTCTAAAAAATTAAAAGATCCTTCATTTAATAAAATTTGTTCAACGGGAAAATGCTTAATCAAATAATCAGCTTCACCCATGTGATCTTGATCACCATGCGTTAAAACCAAATAATTTAGTTTTCTAATACCCTTGGCTTTTAATAAGGGAATAGTTTTATATTTAGTTAAATCATGATTATCTTTCTTATTCCCTTCTTTATAATCATATGATAACTTACCTCCTGTATCAATCAACATACTCTTATTTTTAGAAAGCAATAAAATAGAATCCCCTTGACCAACATCAATAAAAATCATTAGTTCTTGATTAACAATATAAGGATACATATAATAAAAACTATAACCTACTAATAAAAGAAGTAAGAAATGGTGCTCTTTAGTAAACCACCAATAACAAAAAAGCCACTGTCCTAAAATAAGTAATAGACATATAAATATAGATGGTTTAGGAAAAATTAAAGTTGCCTTATTAGATAAAGGTACTAAATATAAAGATAATTTTTCTAATATTTGAATAAATAAATAATAAATATTATCAAAAAAAGGCAAACAAAAAGTTATAAAACTCATGGGATAAATAATATAACTCACGAAGGGAACAAAGAAAAGATTATAAACGATGCTTAATATATTTATCTGGGAAAAATGATACAACATGATAGGCATTGAAGATAAGAAGGCTAAAATAGATACTTTACCTAAAGTTTTTATATAATTAGAATCTTTAAGCCAAGTAGTAAAGGAAAGAAGAAAAAAGCTAATAAGAAAAGAAAATTGAAAACCAATATCATAAATAAAAAAAGGATTATATAACAAGACTATTGATAGCGCTATGACAAATAAACTAAGAGGTGAGATATGTAGATAATAAAGTCTATTAAGAGAAAATAAAAAGAAAAAGATGACAGCTCTTAAAATAGAAGGCGTAGTATTAACTAATAAGAAATAACTAAAGATAATCAAAAAAGTAATAAAATATCGTTTATGTTCACTTTTAATGAATTTTGACAATATCCAAAGACAAAGAGAAGATAAAAAAGTAACATGCATACCAGATAGAGCAAACAAATGACTAATACCATTAATTTGATAACTTTGTGATACTTCCATATCTAAGTTACTCTTATCCCCTAATAAAAAACTTTCTATATAATTACCAGTTTTAATATTTCTAATTCTTTTTCTAATCAAATTTTGAATATGCATAAACCATGAATTATTAGAAGATATTTTTAGGTAAGATGTTATTTTAATGTATGGTGTATGCTGATTATTAATACTCACATAAGGAACTGTCGATTTCAAAGGCATAACTATTTGTCCAGTAATTTTTATTTTATCACCAAGTTCATAATTAGCTAAAAAAGTTTCTTTTTCTTCTACTGTATTAAAATAATAATAACCATCTAAGTTACCTTGGTTCTTAATAGTTAACTTTAATAAATCTTGATTAATCTGTAGTTTGATTATTTTCCCTTCTAAATTTATACTTTTTTCTTGATAAAAATGATTGGACGGAATTATTATTAATCTTATAATAGTTATAATTATACTAATAAGGAAAAAAATAACATAAGGTGTTTTAGACAGTAATATAATCCTTAATTTTAGCAAATAACGATTCACCTATACCTTTAACTTGCATTATATCTTCGATTGTTTTGAAAGAACCATTCTCTTCACGATAATCTATAATGCTCTGTGCCTTTGCTTCTCCTATTCCAGGCAATAATAATAATTCTTCTTTAGTAGCTTGATTAAGAGAAACTAATTGGCTTTCATTATCCTTTGTTGTTACATCTTCTTCTATACAAGCATCATTATGATTTTGTTCATCTAAATGACAGCCTTCTATTTTTAATTGTTCTTTTTCTTTAGTTTCCGTAAATTTTAAAACTTCCTCTTGACTGTAAATAATAATAACCATTTCATCAAAAACTTTTTTACCTAAGTTAATAACAGTAGTATCTGCACTTTCTAATAAACCACCAGCTAAATTGATAACATCTTGCACTCTACAATTAGGATCTACTTCATAAAGTCCTGGATACACTACTTGTCCTTTAATATCCACATAATATTTTTCTTTCTTTTTAGATGTACTGTCCGTTTTAATTGTTTTATTACTGGAAGCTAAAACTTCTACTTTATTACTAGACAATTTATTATTTTCTATAAAAAAATGATAATACAGTCCAATACTAATTACAGTTAAAATAATAAAAAGACTAAAACCTATAATTAATTGTTTACGATAACGATAATGAAAAGTCATATTTTCACCCCCTAATTAATTATTAGATAAAAAAAATAAAAAGCTGTGCTTTTTTATTTTTTTAAATTATTTCTTAGTTTAGTTTCAATATTGACTCGTTGTACCATGGTAAGGGCTACAATCAAAGATAACGTATAACTACCTCCATAACTCATAAAAGGCAAAGGAACACCTGTCATAGGCATTAAACCAAAGAGGCCTAATAAATTAATAGCTATATGTAAAAATATGTAAAGAGCCACTCCATAACAAATAACAGCTCCCCTATTAGTATAACTTTGTCTAGCAATTACTATTATACGATATAAAACAAAGATGTAGGCCAATAACAGTAAAATACCCACGATTAAACCTAACTCTTCAACTATAATAGCAAAAATAAAATCTGTATATGGTTCAGGTAAGTATAGATATTTCTGCGTACTATTACCCAGTCCAACTCCAGTAAGTCCGCCATTATTAATAGCAATATAAGCATTACACACTTGACTACCTTCATCTAATAATCGCTCACAAGGATGTGTAAAATTAAGACGTTCTAGTTGTCTTTCATAAATAATAGTTTTTCCACTATTTGTAACCATTAAAACAACAATGATAACAACGCCAAATAACAACATAAATATTTTACGTTTAACCTCTTTATTAATAGGAATAGACATAAAAATCCCAAAAACAATTAAAGAAAAAATAATAGCTGTTCCCAAGTCAGGTTGAAAAATAATTAAGAAAGCAATAAGTCCCCCAATTAATAGAGGAAATAAAACTGTTCCATAACGATCTAATTTTTTAGCATTTACTTCATAATATCTAGCCATCCAGACGATCATAATTACTTTAGCAAATTCACTAGGTTGAATACTAAAAAAACCTAAATCAAACCAACTAACAGCTTGATTTTTAACTTGTCCTACTATTAACAAAATAACTAATAAGCTGCTCACGGCAATAACCCCTAACCAAGATACCATTCCATAAAGCTTAGTATTAAATCGAAGCATGATGAAGAAAACTAATAAGCCTATTATTAAGAAAAGAAATTGTTTAAAAAAGAAATTATACGGACTAGCATTATAAGACATAAAAGCCGTAACATTAGAAGAAGAAAATACCATAATAAGACCAAAAATAAATAATAAAACACTAACAATTAATAGTGGTTTATCAAGATTTTGTAAGTTCTTTTTCATAGCTTCACTTCCCTATATCCTACCAATAATATATCACATTTTTAAAATGAAGGAAATTGTTTTTTTAAGGCTCTTTCATTAACATAAAATAACTATTATGAATATCTTATATTAGATTAAGATAAAGGAGGAACATATATGTATTATTATGGTGGTGGCTCTTGTGGATGCTGCAACAATAACTGGTGGGGTTCTCCTTGGGGAAACAACTGGGGTTCTCCTTGGGGTGGCTTTGGCAATAGTTCCAATTATGCTATCGTTTTAGTATTATTTATTTTATTAGTTATTGTCATCGGTTCACGTATTGCACGATAAAAAGGAAGTTTACTCTTTCCTTTTTTTGTGATAAAATAAGACCAGTTGAGGTGGTTTGATGTTAAGAACAAAAGACATATTAGATGAAAAAGATAAAACTTTAAGACAACATAGTCAAGAAGTAGTATTTCCTCTTACTAAACAAGATAAAAAAAACATCAAAATGATGATAGAATATCTAACCAATAGTCAAATAGAAGAAAAAGCCCTAAAATATGATTTACGTCCAGGCATGGGCATGGCAGCTATTCAAATTGGTGTTCCTAAACGTTATATCACTATTGTCCACGAAAGTTCTGAAGGTGTTTTTGATAATTACGTTGTTATTAATCCTAAAATAGTAAGTACTTCTATGGAAAAAATATATGTAGAAGTCGGTGAAGGATGCTTATCTGTAAATCGAGAAGTAGAAGGTATTGTCCCAAGATATGCTCGAGTTACCGTAGAAGGATATGATGAAGAAGGAAACAAAATAAGAATTCGCGCTAAAGAAGAATTGGCAGTCGCTTTTCAACACGAAATTGATCATTTAAACGGCATCTTGTTTTTTGACTACATTGATAAAAAATTTCCTTATAAAGACCAAGATAAATATCGGGCCATTTAAAAAAACTGTTTAAAACAGTTTTTTTAATTTACTTTTGCCATTTTTACAAAATAGTAATTATTACCACTTAATTTATAAGTATATTGCCATGTTTCAGTAGTACTTTCCGTAGATTCATCCATTGGACCAATAGTAACATGTGTACTTAAAACAATAACATCATCTTCCTTAGTCACACCAACTAATTCTTGAGAAACACTAGGGCCACTTCCTCCGCCATAAAAGCTTTGTAAAACATACAATCCCTTCTGTTGTAAATAAACGTAACGAGCAGGATATTTTCCTACATTAAATGTTTGTGCTGTATAACTCCCTGGTCCAAAAATAGCTTCCACTTTAGCTTTTAGTTGATCTTCAGCAATAGTAACAGTCATAGTCGCCTGATCACTATCACCACAGAAATACCCTGGTTCACTTGGTAATAATTGTTGATAATTATAACAAGAATCTTTTACTCTATCGCCATCTAACACAAGACGATATCCTAAATATAATTTTTGATCATTAGCAAAATCATCCTTTGTTATTTCTTTTTTATCAGTCATATTAAAATAAGAGTATTCCATATGATCATGAACTTTTACATAACTATATAATGTTTGCACAAAAGAGTTGTTAACATCTAAATTAGTATCCATTATTGATTCTGTAGATTCTGTAGATTCAGTATATTCTTCTTTTTTTACGGTTTTACCTAATACTACTATATCATAAGTTAAATATCCTACAACTCCTAACAATAATATTAATAAAATGATACTTGTAATACTAAAAATTTTTTGCTTTTCCATTTGCTTTTTCATCTTTAACTCCTCCTTATTCTACTTATATAGCAATCGTAACATATAATTTAATGTTTCACAATATAATTTAAAAATATTAATCTTAGTTGACATATTATATTTCTTGTTTGCTATTTTCTTTATCATTTAATCTTACACTAACCAATTTACTAACACCTGATTCCTGCATCGTAATACCATATAATGTATCAGCATATTCCATAGTTTTCTTTTTATGGGTAATAATTAAAAATTGCGTTTTGTTTTTATAATGATTTAAATATTTCCCAAATTGTTCAACATTAGCTTCATCTAGAGCCGCTTCTACTTCATCAAAAAGACAGAAAGGCACAGAACGCACATTCAAGATAGCAAATAATAAACTAATTGCTGTTAAAGTCTTTTCACCACCTGATAAAAGAGAAATAGTTGTTAATTTCTTACCTGGAGGACTAGCCACAATTTCAATTCCCGTTTCTAATAAATTATCTTTATCAGTTAATTTTAAAGTGGCTGTCCCACCATGAAACAATTCTTTAAATACTTTTCTAAATTCCTCATCAACCAACTCAAATGTTTTTACAAATTCTTCCTTCATTACTATATCCATTTCATTCATGATTTCTAATAATGAATCTTGGGCCTTTAATAAATCATTTCGTTGATTAATTAAAAATTCATAACGCGTGTTAACCCGTTCATATTCTTCAATAGAAGAAACATTAACCATGCCTAATTGTTTAACATTTTCTTTATATAATTTTAATTTTGCTCTAGCCTCATCTACTTCTATATCTAAAGAATATTGTTCCTTAGCTTTTTCATAAGTTAAAGAGTATTGTTCATTTAAAGTCGTTAACATATTATCCAAGTTAACATCCAGTTTGCTCATTTTAATTTCTAATTCTTTTAATTCATTTTCTTGTTTACGTAAAGTTGTATTTTGTAATTTATCATTAGCTTCTAATTGTTCAATTATTTCTTTACAATTACTCTCTTGTTTAGATAAATGTTTAATCAAAGTCAATAATTTTTCTTTTTCTTCTTTTTTAGCGTAATATGCTTCAATTAATTTTTCTTCTTGGGAATCAACCTTTCCTGCAACAACCAATTTTAAACTATTTAATTCATTATTAACTTCTTCTAACAATTTTTTCTGTTGTAACAGTTGTTGCTGTTTATTCTTTAATAATTCTTCATAATTAACAATTTGACCATTAGTAGTGTAAGATGCTGTTATCTTAGTATTTAAGTTACTAGTGACTTCATCTAATTGTTCATCTAGTTTGGTAATGGCTTCTGTTAATATTTTAACTTGTTGTTGTTTGTGTTCATATTCTTGCTTTAAAGAAATAAAACTCTTGGCTAAATTATATGTTCCACCAGTCATAGAACCGCCAATGTGGATTACATCTCCATCTAATGTTATTATTTTATAACGATTATTAATTTTTCGACTTAAATTATTGGCACTATCAATATCAGCCATAACAATAACATTGCCTAATTGATTTAAAACAATATTACGATAAAGAGGATCATAACTTACTAAATCAGCCATGATACCAATATAATTTGCCTCTTGTTCGATAATATCTAAAGTATTAAGATCTATACCCTTAGGTTTAATAACATCTAAAGGAAAGAAAGTAGCCCGTCCTAATTTTTTAGATCGTAAATAATTAATAGCTTCTTTGGCATTGTCACTTGTATCAGTAATAATAAAATATTTACTGCTAGATATAGCTACTTCTAATGATTTATGATATTTTTCATCAGTCTGTAAAATATTACCGAGGCAATTATGAATACCTTGTAAACTAGGTTCTTTTAAAATGGTTTTAATACTGTTAGGTAATAAGCCACCACTATCTATTTCCTGTTTTAAAAGTTCTAAACTATGCTCCATTTGCATTATTTCTTTGTCTTTATAAATTCTTTCGTTTTGTAAATGTTGTTGTTTTTGACGCAACGAAGATATTTCATCATCCTGTTTTTCTTTAGTATTTTGAACCATAGCTAAATCAGTTTCCAATTTATTAATTTCATCTTCCAAGGTATGTTCTATAACTAAGGCATTTTCATATTGTTCTTTTAAATTAATAATATTTTGATTAACTAAATCACTACTACTATCATATTTAGAACGTTCTTTTAACAATTGCTTTTCACTGTTTAGTTTTTCTAAAGCACTGGTTACTTCTAATAAATTATTGTTAGCTTGTTCCAAATCTTGTTGGATTTTTAACAAATTACCTTTTTCGGTAGTTAGCTTCACATCGTCCACGGAAGATTGATTAGATAAAAGAACAATAGCTTCATTATAAGAGGTGATTTGTTCTTTAATGCGTTTATATTCTTCCATCATATCACAAATATCATAAACCATTAAAGCTATATCATATTTTTCTAATTGTTCTTTATTTTGCAAATATTCTTTAGCTTTAATACTCTGTTGTTTAAGAGGTTCTACTTGCGTTGATAATTCATCAATAATATCATTTACTCTATCAAGATTATTATGAGTTCTCTCTAATTTTTGTAAGGCCTCTTTTTTTCTTTTTTTATATTTCAAGACACCGGCAGCTTCTTCGAAAATAATTCTTCTATCATAAGGCGAATTGCTTATTATTCTTTGGACTTCACCTTGAGAGATAATATTAAAAGAATCTCTACCAATACCACTATCCAATAATAAATCTACAATATCTTTTAACCGACATTTAGTCCCATTTAAAAAATACTCATTTTCACCGGTACGATATACTCTTCTTTTAATAGATACTTCTTCATATGGAATCTTTAAATAATGATCTGTATTGTCAAATAGCAAAGTAACACTAGCCACATTTAAGGCATTTCTGCTTTTACTACCAGAGAAGATAACATCACTCATGCTTCCATCGCCACGAAGAGTCTTAACTGATTGTTCACCTAAGACCCACCGTACTGCATCAACAACATTACTTTTACCAGAACCATTTGGTCCAACAATACAAGTAATCTTATTATCTAATGTAATGGATAATTTATCAGCAAAGGATTTAAAACCTGTTGCCGTAATTTCTTTTAAATACATTTTATCACCTTATTCACTAGTAACATTATAACATGATTTTGTGATGTCTCCAAGAAGAAAAAAAGAAGATTAAACCTGTAAAAGATTAATCTTCTTGATGAATTTCATCAATAATTTCTTCAATTTTATTACCATAGTCAATTGACTCATCATAAATAAAACGTAATTGGGGAGTATGCCTTATTTCTACTCTTTGACTTAATTGTCCTCTAATATAAGAACTAGCCTTATTTAAAGCCTTTTCGATGTCATCTTTTTTACTATCATCTAAAACAGTAAAATAAACTTTGGCATAACTTAAATCAGTAGTAATATCACAGTCTGTTATAGTAACAAAATCAATTTGTTTATCCTTAATTTCGTTTTTTATAATTTCACTAATTTCTTTGACAAACAAGTGATTCCAACGCTCTATTTTAATATTTGTCACTAGCGTTTCACCTCAACTAATTCAAATACTTCAATAATATCTCCTACTTTATAATCTTGACAATTATCTAAAGTTAAACCACAGTCCATATCTTTTTTAACTTCTTTAACCTGATCTTTTTCTCTTTGTAAAGTATTAACCTGTCCTTTATAAACTACGATACCATCTCTAACTATTCTAACTTGACTGTTATTTTTAATACTACCGCTTAGAACATGACATCCCGCAATTAAACCTACTTTAGAAAATTTAAAGATTTGTCTTACTTCTAATTGCCCTAGATCCTTTTCTTCATAAACAGGTTCTAACAAACCTTTCATCGCAGCTTCCATATCTTCGACAACTTTATAGATGATATCATATAAACGTATATCTACTCCATACTCTTTAGCTAATTCAACTGTCTTAATACTTGGACGGACATTAAAACCGATAATAATGGCATTAGAAGCGTTAGCTAAAACCACATCACTTTCACTAATTGTACCAACGCCACTACGGATAATTTGAATTTTAGTATTAGATACATTTATTTTTTCCAAAGAGCTTTTAACTGCTTGCTCACTACCATTAACATCTGCCTTTAAAATAACATTTATTTCTTTGATACCTTCTTCGATTTTACCAAACAAATCATCTAAAGTCATACCTGTACGGTTAGTATCTTGTGCTCGTGCTCGATCTTGTCTCTCACTAGCTACTTGCTTAGCTTGTTTTTCGGTTTCAAAAGCCATAAATTTATCCCCTGCTAAAGGTAGATTTGTTAAACCGGTTACTTCCACTGGTGTGCTTGGTAGAGCTTCCACAATATTTTGACCCTTATCATTTTTTAAGGTTCTAACTTTACCAAAGCATGTACCAACTACGATAGGATCTCCTAAACGCAAAGTACCATTTTGAATCAATAAAGAGGCAACAGTTCCTATTTGTTTATCAACTCGTGATTCTAATACAGCACCAGAGGCATAACGTGATGGATTAGCTTTTAATTCTTGCATTTGCGCTACTAATAAAATGTTTTCTAATAAATCTTCAATGCCTTCACCCGTTTTAGCTGAAATTTTACTAACAATTGTATCGCCTCCCCAAGATTCTGGAGTTAGACCATATTCTACTAATTCTGTTAATATTTTATCGGGATTAGCATTTGGTTTATCTATTTTATTGATAGCCACAATAATAGGTACTTTAGCCGCTTTAGCATGATCGATTGCTTCCTTAGTTTGTGGCATTACCCCATCATCCGCTGCCACGATAATAATAACAATATCAGTAACGCTAGCTCCTCTAGCCCGCATTTCTGTAAAAGCTTCATGCCCTGGTGTATCAATAAAAGTGATTTTTTGATTATTATGCACAACCTGATAAGCACCTATGGCTTGCGTAATACCTCCCGCTTCATTATCGACAACATTAGCTTTTCTAATGCTATCTAACAAAGAAGTTTTACCATGGTCAACATGTCCCATTATAGTTACCACTGGCGGTCTTGGTTGTAAATCTTTTTCATCATCGATTATTTCATAATTTTCAAAATCCGCTATATCTCTAGTTTCCTCTTTCTTTAACTGTTTATTATAATCAACTACTAACAATTCAGCTTCTTCAAAACTAAGCGATTGATTTAAATTAGCCATAACACCTAAACCCATTAATTTTTTTATTAATTCTGTCGGTGCCACATGTAATTCAGTAGCTAATGTTGCGACAGTCATATTATTTTTATATAATATAACATTATCTTCTTCCAAATTGCTTTGTAATTTTTCTCGGTGTTTGTAAATCTTTTTCCGCTCTTTTTGAAAATCTTTTTTAGCTTCGTTTTTTATTTCCACTTTAGTTTTAACTTTTTCTTTTTTAACAGGAACATCTAAATCTATATTAGCATCACTAACAATTTTATCGACTTTCTCATCTAAACTTTCTTCTTCATCTATTAATTCTTGTTCCTGTAATTCATTATCTAATAAAACAATATCATCTTCTGATAAAGAAGTATTTTCATCTTCGTAGGGAATAGATAACTTATCACACATGGCAAATATTTTATCAACCGTACTATTAACATCTATAGAATATTCTAAAATACTCATCATGCTAAATCACCTCTCTTTTCTTTTATTTATTATTAATTATATTTTCTATTTCTTCATAAATAGACTCTGGAACTATACATTCTAAATATTTATCGAGTATCTTTTTTTGCTTAGCCTTTTCTATTACTTCCAATTCTTTTTTAATATATGCTCCATGTCCATTAGCTTTACCACTGGGATCCACAAAAACATGATTATCTTTATCTTTTACTATTCGTAAAAGTTCTTGTTTAGGGTATTTCTCTTTAGTAACAACACAAGTTCTTAAGGGAATTTTTTTAACTTTCATAATATCTCCTATTTAAAATTAATACCAAGTTCTCTGGCTTGTTCATAATTTTTAATATCGATTTTATAATGGGTTAGACGGCTAGCCAACTTAGCATTTTGCCCTTTTTTACCAATAGCTAAAGAGAAATTATCATCATCCGCAATAACTAAAGCTTCTTGTTTCTTAGGATCAGTAATGGCAATTTTTAAATTTTTTGCGGGACTTAAAGCATTTTCAATAAAAATAGCTGGATCTTTATCATAACGAATTATATCTATTTTCTCATTATGTATCTCTTTCATAATCTGATTGATGCGACTACCTTTTTCCCCAATACAAGCACCAACGGGATCAACTTTAGGATTATCAGAATAAACAGCTACCTTGCTTCGTACTCCAGCTTCACGCGCTACACTGTAAAGCATAACTGTACCGTCACTTAATTCTGGAATTTCCAGTTCAAAAAGACGTTTTAAAAATCCATAATGTGTACGACTAAGAAGAATAAGCAAACTTTTACCATTATTATCAACTTTGCTAACATAAACTTTTATTTGACTACCCATTTCAATTTTTTCACCAGGGATAATATCTTTTTTAGGTAATATTCCATTAGTTCTACCTAAATTAATAAAATAATTGTCCGTATCTTCTAAAGCAACTGTTCCAATTAATAATTCATCTTGCTTATCACCAAATTCAGCCATAATGCTATTTCTTTCAGCTTCACGAATTTTTTGAATAATAACTTGTTTAGCAGTTGAGGCGGCCACACGTCCAAAATCATGAGGTGTAACTTCAGTATCGATAGTATCACCTACATTTAAACTCTTATCCTGTTTACGTGCATCGCTTAATCTTATAACTGTCTCAGGATTTAGCATTACACCATTTTCATCAACTTCACTATTATTTTCATCAAAATTATCATCTACTACTGTTAAATATGAATATACTTTAATATCTCCTGTATCACGATTAATTAACACTTTAACATTAGTTTTAGCATTAAAATTTTTCTTATAAGCTGACGTTAGAGCTAATTCCATAGCATCAAAAACAATATCCTTATCAATATTTTTTTCCTTAACGATATAATCAACAGCATTTAAAAATTCTTTAGCATTCATTATTTACTTCACCTTTCTCTTTCGCATAAATATCTAAAATATAACTTTCATCTATCAAATCTTCTTTATCCATAATAGGATTAATGATATTTGAAGCTTCCACAATACGATTTAAATCAATTATACTATCACTATCTAATTCAATCTTCAAAAAAGTATTGCCCTCTTCTTTTTCAATGTATACATCACTTACTATCATGTTAAGATGACTTATCTTAGGAGTAATAAGTTCAATAACTTTATCTTTCATAATACCTCCTTTAGAAACATCAAAGAGTGGGTAATCCCACTCCTTTCTACTACAAGTATAACATAAAAGTTGAATTTTACCAACGTTTTTCTTTAAATTTTTATTAAATTATGCTATTATTTTTTTAGGATGTGATAATTTGAAAAGAGCACCGATTTATATAAAGGGTATATTAACTCTATTTTTATTTTTTTATAGTGATTATTTTACCTATATTCCTATTTTTTTATTTAAAATAAATATTAAAAATGCTTCAGCTAACACCAATGTTTTATTGCAATGTTTTGCTAGTTTAATGTTAGCTATTGTATTACTATTATTATATTACAAAGATCTTAAAAAAGAATGGAAAATATTTAAAGATGATTTTCGCAATAATGTGGATATTGGCTTTCAATATTGGTTATTAGGTTTAGGTGTTATGGTAATATCTAATCTTATTTTACGTTACCTAGTAGTTCATGATATTGCTTCAAATGAACAAAGTGTTCAAAATCTGATTCATATTTCACCGTGGATAATGTTAATAAACGCCGGTGTATTAGCTCCCATTATAGAGGAGATTTGCTTTCGCAAAACTTTTAGGGATATGATACCTAACAAATGGGCTTTCGTTCTTACCTCTGGTATTTTCTTTGGTTTTCTCCATGTGGCATCATCTAGTAATATTCTATCTTTTCTTTATATCATTCCCTATTCGGCTTTAGGTATTGCTTTTGCTCTTATGTATCAAAAAACTAAAACGGTATTTACCTCTATGTCCATGCATTTTTTTCATAATACGATTTTAATATTATTATCAATATTACCTAGTTTACTATCATTTATAAGGTTTTAATAGGTGCGTTATGACAAGAGAAGAAAAAAGTATCAAAAAACAAAAAGAACTAAAAAAAATAGCAAACAAAGAAAAAACCAAAAATATTGGCTTAATCATTTTTAAAACACTGTTAATCATAGTAAGTTGTTGTATTATGTTGATCGCTTATTCTGCTTTCATTGGTACAAAACGATTAATTATTAAGGAAACTAATATTAATTCTAAATTAATTCCCACTAATTTTCATGGTTTTAAAATAATTCATTTTACAGATTTATATTATGGTAATAATATTAATGATAAGCAAATGCAAGAACTTGTAAAAGAGATAAATAAACGTCATCCTGATTTAGTAGTCTTTACAGGTGATTTAATCGATCAAAAAAAATCATTAACCAAAGATCAAGAAAAAAAGTTAATTACCTATTTAACAAGTATTGATTCTAATATAGGAAAATATGCCATCATGGGTGATATGGATAATGAAGAAATATTTACCAATATCATGACCACTAGTAATTTTACTATTTTAAATAATCAGGCTGAATTATTATATAATGAAGGTTATGATGCTGTTTTATTAGTTGGTCTTAATAGTAATATAGCTGGTAAACAAGATATTGATAGTGGCTTTGCCTATTTTAATGATCCTAACAATAATCCTGATATTTTTACGATTACTCTTTTACATGAACCAGATTGTTTAGATTATGTTTTAAGTAAATATAAAACAGATTTAGCTCTAGCTGGACATTCTCTAAATGGGCAAATACGTCTACCTTATATAGGCGCTGTGCAAAGAAAAAAAGGAGCTAAAAAATATTATGATAGCTTCTATGAAATAAGAAATACTAAATTATTTATATCAAGTGGCATTGGAACCTGGAATATTCCTTTTCGCTTTCTAGATAGACCCAGTATTAACTTTTTTAGATTAATTAAACAATAAATCATGATGATTTATTGTTTATTATTATTTAATTCATAATTAAGGGGTTTTAATTCTTCTAAAACAAACAGACCATTTTTTCGTATTAATTTATCATCAAAATAAATTTCACCGCCACCAAAATCTTCTCGTTGAATTAAGACCATATCCCAATGAATACCAGAATCATTACCATTATAACTATCATGATAAGCTTTGCCGGGAGTAAAGTGAATGCTCCCTAAAATTTTTTCATCATATAAAATATCTCCCATTGGATATAATATTTTAGGATTAAAACCAAAAGAAAATTCACCAACATAACGAGCTCCTTCATCAGTGTCAAATATTTTATTTAATGCATCATCATCTTCATCACAAGTAGCCTTAACTATTTTGCCATCCTTAAAAGTTAAAGAAACATGGTGATAAATATTACCTTGATAAGGACTAGGTGTATTATACGTGATAGTACCGTTTACACTATCTTTAACTGGAGCACAATAAATTTCACCATCAGGAATATTTTTATCTCCAGTACAAGGTATAGCCTTCATGCCTTTAATAGAAAAAGTAATATCTGTATCACAAGATACAATACGAACTTTGTCAGTTTGTTCCATCAATTTTTTTAAAGGTTCTATATCATCACTCATCTTACGATAATCAACAGTCATAACATCCAAGGCATATTCTTTAAAATCCGCAATAGGCATATGTGCTTTGTAAGCGTCAAGTAAACTAGGATAATTTAACAATACCCATTTACGTTCATTAATTCTAACACTTTGAACATTAGTTAATTGTTTATTCATTTTCCCTAAAGTGTATGAACTTACTTGTTTACCTTCATAATCATTGATATTATAACGTAGTTGAATAAACGCGTCAAAATGGTCATTTTCAAATTTACGATATTGTTCTAATAAATCAATATCCTGATCATTAGCGTATTTTAAGAGAAAGTTATCCATTACTGGATCAATCAATCTTAATGATACAAGTGCTCCTACTTGATGAATTTCTTTGATTAATTCTTTAACTAAATCATTGCATTCCATACTTTGATAAATTATCTGGACTTTTTCATTTTCCTTTAAAGCTAATGAATAGTTAACAATTGTATGAGCTAGTTTTTTAATTTTTTCTTCCATTATTTCACCTCACCATATGATTAATAGTGCATAAAATATTACTAGAAAGGAGTAATTTATGCATACATCATTTTATAATATACCCCGTCAAAACACAGTTATGTATGGAAATAGAAGAGCTTATTATAACAATCGTTTTGGTGGTAATTTTATTGTTCCATTTATTTTAGGTGGCATAACTGGTGCGACATTTGCTAATCATCCTTATCCTTATTATGCTCCTTATCCATATTATTATAACCATTTCTATCCATATTATCCATACTATTATTATTAAAAGTTTAAAAAAAAGCAATTATTTGTTTTTTTTTAATTAGTAGTTAAAGGTAATTTTATAATAGCTTTGGTCCCTTTACCTAAATATGATTCATACTGTAAAGTGCCATTATGTAATTCTATTATTTCTTTAGATAAACTAACACCTAAACCACTACCCTTTTGTTTGGTAGTAAAGAACATTTTATCAACTTGGTCTAATGTTTCATCATCCATTCCCCTACCATTGTCTTCAATTGTAATAACAACTTTGGTTTTTAATTTTTTTACTCGAAGTTTAATTATCATCTCTTGATCATCATCTTTCTTAGCTTCCATAGCGTTTTTAAATAAATTAATTAAAACTTGTTTAATTCGATTATAATCTAGATCAATATATAACTCATCATCAGGTATCTTAACATCAACCTTAATTTTATGTTGTTTGAATAAAGCTCCTAAAGACTGATAAGTCTCTTCTAACAGTAAATATAAATCAACTTCTTCCTTAGCTATTTTAATCTTAGTATAATCTAAATAATCATCCATTAAAATTAAAGTACGCGCGATTTCCTGCTTAACGATAGGAATATATTTTTTTATTTTTTCTTCGTTATTGATATCTAACATATCCAAATACCCTTTACATACAGCAATAGGATTTTTGATCTCATGCGTAATTTTAAATAACGAAGCCCTTAACAATTTTTCCTTTTCTAACTGCTTCATTGTACTATTTAAGTTCATTATCTCTTCCCCTTTTTCTAATAGATAAAATATTATGAAAGTCATAACATAAAATGTTAAAGTTACCGCTAAAACATGTAGAAAGTTATCCATAAAGCTGGCATACGGATTAACAAAAGAGAAAATTTCAAAAGCTAATATAGCTGATTTTATCAAGACAAAACTATTAATGATATAATATTTAGTCGTTTTTTTATGGGTTAAATAAACATATATACAATAATAGATTAAATATTCACATAAAATAAAGAAAAAATTAAACTGCATAACGTCCACATAATACCATATTAGAATACAAGATAGTAAAAGAGGCATAAATTTACGACCTTTAACATAACTAATCAGTAGTGGTATGTTATAAAGCATAACAGAAAAGCCTGCTTTTTCCACTATGCCATAACGCATAATTAAATATAAGGAACTAAATACCGCTATTTCAAAAAATAATCCCTGAAGAGAAGATATTTGTTTATTATTTGAATAAGCTAAATATATCAAATAAACTAACAAGGGAAATAATATTAAGATAATATTAAATACCATAGATTCGACAAAATACATTCTTTTTCCTTCTTTCTATTAATATCATATGAAAAATGTTTGTCAAAATTTGTCGAAATATGAAAAAAAGTGATGAAATTTATCACTTTTTATTTATTAACATTCTCTTTTAAATCATCAATATATTTTTTTAATTGCTTACTCTCAGGTCCTAAAATAATTTTTAATTGATTATCTATTTCTACAATACCTTTAGCGCCTAGTTTTTGAATTTGTTCTTTATTAGCCAAAGAAACATCCTTAAGTGTTACCTTAAATCGCGAAAGATTAGTTTCCGTACTAATAATATTATCTTTACCTCCAAGTAAGTCAACTAGTTTATTTAAATCAATTTGGACATCTTTTCTGTTAGCTTTTAAAATAGCTAGTAAAATTATAATTAGTATTACCCCAATAATCACATATTCCATTCTTATCACCTAATGAAATTATACTTAATTTTTTAAAAAAGTACAAGATATCTTTAGTCTGTTTCTAAATTTAATTCTATTTTATCAACAGAATAACCATCTTTACTATCTTTGATATTTAACTTCTCAATAAACAAAGTAGCTTTAAAATCTTTTATAGACAATTCTAGAGCCTCTTTTAATTCTTCATTTAAACTTAAATCTAAATTCTTAATAGGGGTTTTTAATGAAACATTTTTATTGGATTTTTCACCTCTTGCTTGACTAATAATATCGATTATATCATTTCCATATTTAATTTCTTTAGAAAAATCAAATGTAAGAGGTTTAATTTCTGTTAAATGTATTGATTTTTTATCATGATATAATTCTTGATATATTTCTTCTGTAATAAAAGGAAAGAAAATACTAAAATCTTGTAATAATTTATAGAGTATTGTATAGACTGTTTTTTGCCCTGAATATCTTGGAATTGCGCCAAATTCTTCAGGTCTATATAATCTATGCTTAACTATTTCGATATAGTTATCACAGAAATTCCAAAAGAATTTTTCTAAAGTATTTAAGGCAAGACCCACTTCAAATTCATCTAAATACTTTATAAAGCCCTTTTCCATTTCTTGAAATGTTCCTAAAATCCATTTGTCAATATATTCAAAAGTCTTAAAATCTTTATCTTCATAATCTTGTAAGTGCATTTCAATAAATTTTGATACATTCCATATTTTATTTATTAATTTCTTACCAATAAGCATAGTTTGAGGGGAAAAATAACTATCCATACCTAATTTGCTAGTAGCGCTCCAATAACGTAACACATCAGCAGAATATTCATCAATTAAATTTTGCGGTGTAATCTCTGCATTATTTTTACTTTTACTAATTTTTTCACCATTAGAATTTAATCCAAATCCAGAAATAACTACATTATTCCAAGGCCTTTTACCAAAATGATAGAAACTCTTTACAATAGTATAGAAATCCCAAGTTCTAATAATATCATGAGCGTTCATTCGCAAACTCATCGGCTTTAATATATTTTCATAGTTATTTTTTTCACCATATCTCATGTTGATTAAAGGAGTTACTGAAGAAGTAGCCCATGTATCCATGACATCTGTTTCAGGTATAAATTCTTTACATTTACACTTAGGGCACTGGCTTATGCTAGGCTTATCAACCAATGGATTTACAGGTAAATCTTCTTCTTTGGCGAAAATTGGTTCACCACAGTTTTTACAATACCAAATTGGAAATGGTACGCCAAAATATCTTTGTCTTGATATACACCAATCCCAAGCAATATTATTTACCCATTCTTCATATCTAGTATGCATGTGTTCTGGATACCATTTAATTTCATTTCCAATTTTTAAGAAATCTTCTTTATGATTCATAATATCGATAAACCATTGCTTCATAACCGAATATTCTACTTCTCTGCCACATCTTTCATGTGTTTGTACTTCATGTTCCAACTCTTCGATTTTAACTACATAGCCACCATCCTGTAAATCTTCGATTACTTTTTTTCTAGCTTCTTTGATTTTCATACCACCATAATTTGGAACATCATCAATAATTCGACCATCATCAGTAAAGATATATTTTAATGGTAAATTATATTTTTTCCACCATTCAATATCTGTTTGATCTCCAAAAGTACAACACATAACTACGCCGGTACCTTTATCAATAGCGACTTTCTCATCTGCCATAATAGGGACATCTACATTAATTACGGGAATATGTGCTGTTTTTCCAATTAAAGATTTATGAACTTCATCGTTTGGATTGACAAATACACAAACTATCGCTGGTAGTAACTCTGGTCTAGTTGTAGCTATAGTAAATTCTTCATTGGTTTCTACTGTTTTAAAGTTAATATAATTAAATGTTGTTTTTATGGTTTTAGTTTCAAGTTCTGCTTGGGCAATAGATGTCAAACATTCACTACACCATAAAGCAGGGCTCTCCTTGTGGTAACAATGTCCCTTATGAGTTAAATCCAAAAAAGACAATTGACTTATTTTGATAGTTGAAGGACTTACGGTTTTATAATGCATATCCCAATCAGTACTTACCCCCATTTTGCTAAATAAGTTTTTAAATTCTTCTTCATATTTATCAGTTGTTTCATAACATAATTTTGAAAATTCTTCCCGACCAATTTCATGGGCTTTTTTACCTTGTTCTTTTTCAACCAATCTTTCACTTGGTAAGCCATTGTCATCAAAGCCAAATGGATAAAATATATTATATCCCCTCAATCGCTTATAGCGAGCAATCATCTCTGTTTGAGAATATGAGAAAATATGTCCAATGTGAATCTTACCATTGACTGTTGGAGGTGGAGTATCAATAGAAAACACTTCTCGTTTATCTGGTTTAAATTTATAAATTTTATTTTCTTTCCAATATTCTAACCATTTATTTTCTTTTTCTTGAGCATTATATTTTTTATCTAACATTTTCTTCATTCCCTCTCTTTTTATTATAACAATTAAAGAAATTGAAAAAAACTCCTCCTTCAATTTAAGGACGAGTTCCCGCGGTACCACCTTATTTTATATCATAGATATACACTTATAATCTTAACGCGATCAACGTAATCCTCTATTTACTTAAGGATTCAACTCTGTTGCTACCTTCTATTCTAGTTTTATTCATTTTCACCAACCATGAATTCTCTACTAAAAACTTTAGAATATACTCCTCAACTTCTTTGTTTTTCTTTTATTATAACATATTTATTGTTTTTTGAAATCTTTTTTTAATTCTTTAGATGATGATAATTCTTCCTCATCAATTATCTCTAAAATATTTTTAGCACTAGGCAAATATATTGAACTACTAGCAAGGACAAATTGTTTAGGTTCTTTTTCTACCCACGTGCCTTGTTTATTACAACCATTACGCACGACGTTTACCAAGATTGATTGCTTATCCATTCTAGTAACTAAAGCATCTAGACGTTTTAAACAAATCGTAATATGATCCTCTGTTTTTATTACCTGTTCAGTAATATTGTTAGATATTTGTTTAATCATCACCGGTGTTTGCACATAAACGCTCTCTTCGTTAGTAAAACTAGTTACTTTAGTATTAGGATATTTAAAAGGATAAATTATATTTTCTACCCAAAATATTGGTATTGTTGTTTTGGTTTTGTTTTTCTTTTTTTTAAAACCTTCTTTAGTTATTTGATATAGCTTTTTTTCTACAATATTTTTATAAAATTTTTGCGAGTAATAGCCGATATTAGTATCAAACAATACTTGATGAGAGTTAATATGAATCGTAATTACATTGTTATTACTTTCTTTATGATAGTTAACACTATATTTATTATTAGCTAATTTATGAGCTGTAATGGTGTAATGACCTTTTAATAAACCATTGGGTACTTCCTCACTAAATACGAATTTATCATTTTGCATTTGATGATAATCAATATTTAAAATTTGGGGAGGAAATTCCTTAAAAATATTCTCTAAATTATTATAAAATTCATTATCTAACAATAATTGCTTAGGTACGTCTTGATAATTGTTCACAAAATCTCTTCCTTTCCATAGCGTTACAAATATAACACAATTTTTTAATGTCTGTCAATCATGGAAAAAGTGCATCCACAATAATCTTGCCTATACAAATGATATTCACTAGATAATAAAATAGACCTTTTATAACCATCTTTCTTTTTAAAGTCCGCATACAAATAATCAACTTGATACTGTTTAGCTAAAGATGCTCCAATTTCATTTAACCAGGTTGCATTCTTATAAGGACTAATGGATAAAGTAGTCGTAAAATAATCAAAATGTTGCTCCTTTGCTACTTTGGCTGTTTGTTCTAAACGCATTTGATAACAAACATAACAACGTTTTCCACCTTCTTTTTCCTTTTCCATTCCCGAAACGCTATTTAAAAAGATTAGCGGATCATATTTCCCTTCTATTATAGAACAAGGATATTTAAGAGGATATTCTAAAACAAATCTTTTTAATTCTTGAAGTCTTTTTTGATATTCTTGTTCATTAGTAATATTAGGATTATAGTAAAATAAAGTAATTTTAAAATCATTAGCCAAACGTTCTAAGACAGCACTACTGCACGGTGCACAACAACAGTGCAACAAAAGAGTTGGTACTTCTTTTCTTTCACGATGATAATCAATTATTTGTTCCATTTTAGTATTATAATTCATAAAGGTCCTCTTTTCTCATCACTATTTTAACATAAATTCTCTCTTTTATAAATATGTTTAAAAGGAGGAATTAAAATGAATACTACAGCTTTTTCTTTTCTATTATCATCTTTAGCTGGCTTATCTACGATGATTGGTACTATTCCTATTTTCTTTAAATTTAATGAAAAAAAAATTATCAGCGCAGCTTTAGCATTTGCTTCCGGTGTTATGATAAGCGTATCACTTACGGATTTAATACCTGAATCACTAACCTTATTTCATCACCTTTACCGCTTAACACCTACTTTTTTACTAATGGGTATTTTCATCGTATTAGGTATTATCTTCTCGATGTTAATAGATAAATTTCTACCAGCGGAAAATATATATCAATCCAAAGATAAAAAATTATATAGAATTGGTTTAATATCCATGTTAGCCATTATATTTCATAATATCCCTGAGGGAATTGCTACTTTTATGGCTAATAGCAGTAATACTAAATTAGGAATTTCCTTAGCTATAGCTATTGCTTTGCATAATATTCCTGAAGGAATAAGTATTTCAGTACCTTTATTCTACGCTACTAAACGTAAAAGTAAATCTTTATTATATACGTTTATTTCTGGAATCTCTGAGCCATTTGGTGCCCTTATTGCCTATTGGTTTTTAAGTCCCTTTATTAATGATGTTATTATGGCTATTCTATTTGCGATGATCGCTGGTATCATGATTCATATTGCCATATATGAACTCTTACCAGGTTCCATTCAATATCAACAAAAAAAATTATCTATTATCTGTTTTATAGTGGGTGTAATCTTCATGTTAGTAAATCACTTTATATTTTAGTTAAGATAATTCTTCTAAGGTTTTAGCTACAGTAATATGACTGATAACCGGTTGATTTTCTATTAGCACTGTTCCATTATCATCTTCTACTTTAACCTCACAAATTTTATCAACAACATCCATACCATCAATAACATGACCAAATCCTGCATAGTTACCATTTAAATGTAAACTAGTTTGTTGAACGATAAAGAATTGGCTACTAGCACTATCATAATCATCACTACGAGCCATTGAAATAGTACCTCTAACATGCGATATAGTATTATTGATACCATTGGCACTAAATTCACCCTTAATATTTTTACCACTACCACCAGCACCTGTTTTAAGAGGGTCACCACCTTGTATCATAAAACCCTTAATAATACGATGAAAGGTTAAGCCATCATAAAATTTTTCGTTAGATAGTTTCACAAAATTATCAACCGTAATAGGTGCACTATCATGATCTAATTCTAAAATAATATTACCATAATCTTGTACTTCTATTTTAGCATAATATAAATCCTGTTTAGATCCACTACAACCCGTTAGTACAAAAACAGCTATAATAGCTAAAAAAACAACTCTTTTTAAATATTTCATATTATCATTCTCCTTCATTTAATTTACTATCACCAGTACTATAATCAATAGTTATACCCTCTTGAACGTTATAAACAAAAACATGTATCTTAATACCGGCACCTTTATCTTCAATAGATAACGCTTCTATTTCTACACCACTTGCAACTAAATCATCTTCTACAAAAATAGGACTCACTCGATACAATACATGATTATGTGTATCTTTAACATAATCAGCAACTTTATTTTCAAATTGTAACATACCTACTGTATTCATAAATCTAGTACAAGTAATTAAGTTTTTTTCGTTCGCATTCTCACCTGTTAACTGATACCCTATTAAATGACACCTATTATATAAATATTTACCATCAACGATATCATATTTAACGGTATGCCATCCTGATGGTTTTATCATACCAATACTACCTCGCTTAGTTGTTGGCATAGTATTTATACCAACTTTAGCAAAAGCCGGACCACAGCGATGTAAATAGTCTAAATCACTATATACCTCATCATCCCTATTATAATCTTCTTCTATAAAATTAGGTTCATTGTTATTAATAACAACATACGGTTCGCCATCAAAAGCAGGAATATCACTTAAGGCATAAGATGGTCTTGGCGAAAAGACAGTCTTGTCAAGAAAAACTTGTATTTCATCTTGATAATAAACAACACCCCAAACTACTAAAATGCCTATTAATATAATTATATAATTATATATCTTCTTTCTTTTCTTTTTCATATAACACCTACATTTAACTTATACTTTCATTATACTAAATATTAAATTGCTTGAAAATTCTATTTTTAAAATATTTTAAAATAGAGTACTAATTTAGATAAACAACATATAATATATTAACATTTTATAACCAGATAAGGAGAATATTTATGAATAAATATATTTCGTTTTATCATTGTAATAGCAATTGTTATATAGATAATGAGTGTCCCCAAGAAAATGATGATAATAATAAACAGAAAGAGCCCTGTTGTGGTCCAATATATTCTATATGTACATCAGGAATAACAGGACCAACGGGCGCGACAGGACCCCAAGGTGTTCCTGGACCTAGTGGTTTCATGGGACCAACGGGAGCGACCGGACCTATAGGACCTACAGGGCCTCAAGGTATTCCAGGAGGACCAACGGGACCAACGGGTGCGACAGGGCCTACAGGGCCAACGGGAGCTACAGGTACTTCGGGAATATTAAATTATGCTGACTTTTATGCTCTAATGCCACCTGATAATACTGAAACAGTTGCCCCTGGAGATGATGTTGATTTTCCACAAGATGGACCTTCTAGCAATTCAAACATTTCAAGATTAGGACCTAGTTCTTTTAATCTACAAGAAATCGGTACATATCAAATTTTATTTCAGGTAAGCATTAATGAACCCGGGCAACTCATACTTACCTTAAATGGCCAAGATATAGCGTATACTGTTGTAGGTAGAGCCACCGGCACGAGCCAAATTATTGGTATTTCTATAATAACTACCACATCCATAAATTCCGTTTTAACTGTACGAAATCCTTCCAGTAACTCTACAGCTCTTACTATCACACCTTTAGCAGGAGGCACACGAAGTGTTTCGGCTCACTTAATAATTATTCAAGTTCAATAATATTAAAGAAAACAATTCATTGTTTTCTTTATTTTATGCGTTTTAATAAACATACACATTCCATATGATAGGTATTAGGGAACATATCAATTGGTTGGACAATCAATAGTTGATAATTATCTTTTAATAAAGCTATATCTCTTGCTAGAGTCATAGGATCACAAGAGGTATATATAATATTTTGAACAGACATATCTATTAATTTTTTTATAACACTTTGATGTAAACCATTTCGTGGTGGATCAACAATAATGGTGTCTATAACTGATGATATCTGGGGTAGTACTTCCTCTACTTTACCGACCATAAAATCAATGTTTTTTATATTATTTAATCGTTGGTTTTCTTTGGCATTATCAACAGCCTCAGGAGTTACCTCTATTCCTATAATTTTATTGACATAAGGACTAATACATATACCAATGGTACCTGTACCACAATATAAATCTAATACATTTTCAGCAGCAATATCTTTGATCATATTAATTATGGTTTGATAAAGAATATCTGTAGTAAAAACATTAACTTGAAAAAAAGCAGGAGCAGAAACATAAAAATTATATTTATTTAATTTAACTAAAATAGACGATTTCCCTAATAACACTTTATTATTATAAATTAAAGATGTTACTTGATCCGTAAAAAATGTTTGTATGTATTCTAAAGGAACCGTACCTTTTAAATTTAACATAATTTCATCTGTACCATTGCCTATTCTTATCATAGCTTTTTCAAGGCCTTGATGTTGTTTAATAAAAGCTTTTAACTTATTAATTATTTTTAATATAAGAGGATTTAATAAATAACAAGTTGTGATATCTACTATTTCATGAGTTCTTGGGCTATAATAACCTATTTTATTGTCAATAATATGTAATGTAACTTTATTACGATAATAAAAGGGTTCACTTTTAATAATAGGATTAATCGTTGGTAATTTTGTTTTAGCATATTTAGTTAAAATGTCTTTTATTTTTTGTTGTTTAAAATCTAATTGTGCTTCATATTTTTGATGCAATAATTGACATCCTCCACATATAGAATAATGTTTACATATTACCTTGGTTCTACAAGATGATGATTTATTAATAGTTATTATTTGACCTTCGTTAAATTTGGAAAATTTAGAACATAGTTTGATATTAACTATCTCATCAGGTAAAGCTTTAGGAACAAAAGTTATTTTCCCGTTAACATGAGCAATACCTCGTCCTTGATGATCTTGTTTTTCTATTTGTACAATTATATTTTCTTCCATATTACCTCACTGTTTCAATTATACCATATTATAATTTTTTTACATAAACTACGTAGCATTTTTCCATACTAAAAATATGGAAAGGAAGGATAAACAATGCAAGAATTAGTTGAACAAATTAAAAATAAAGTTGGTCGTAGTTCTGATTTTGTTTATAAATTCTTGTTATTAGACAGTGCCAATAAAAAAGGTCTTTATGTTATTTATAATGAATGCTTATGTGATGGAGAAATAATTAACGATTTTATTTTACGAGAATTAACTAGGATTAAAACAACTTCGTTTATAAAACACCCCTTATCTTATTTACAACAAAGACTACCTAATGGTAATATTCAAGCTATTAAGGGACTTGATAATATTCTAGATAAATTGTTAAATGGTTTTACTATTATTTTATTTGATAATGAAGCAAATACTTTAGCAATCGAAACCAGAGCTAAATTAAATAGAGATGTAGCTGAAGCCACTAGCGAGTCATCTATTCAAGGACCCCAGGATGCTTTTGTAGAACACTATAATACCAATGTGGGACTTATTAGAAGACGTATTAAAAGTTCTTCTTTATGGATTAAAGAAAAAGAGGTAGGAACACTTTCTAAAACAAAAATAGGTATCTTATATATGGAAAATATTGTGGATAAGGATTTAGTAAATAAAGTTAGTCAAAAACTTAATAAAATTAATATAGATGGCATTATTGACAGTGGCTATCTTAGAGATTACTTAGAAGATAATTCTAATAATTTCTTTCCCACTATTTTAACAACGCAACGGCCAGATAAAGCTAGTATGGCTTTATTAGAAGGTAAGATTGTAATATTGGTAGATACTAGTCCTTATGTATTAATTTTACCGACGTTTTTTATTGATTTTTTTCATACTACAGATGATTATTATCAAAAACCCATTAATATTACTTTTATTCGTCTAGTCAGGTTATTAGCTTTTTTAATTGCTATTTTAGTTCCGGCATATTATATCGCTGTTACAACTCATAATCATGACGCTATCCCTTTACATTTATTAATTAATTTTACCATTCAACGGGAAAACGTACCTTTTCCAGCCTTAATTGAATGTTTAGCTATGAGTATTACGTTTGAAATACTAAGAGAAAGTGATATACGAATGCCCTCTGGTAAAGGTAGTGCTGTATCTATTTTAGGAGGTTTAGTCTTAGGGGATGCGGCAGTATCCGCTGGTATCATATCCCCTATTATGATTATTGTCATTGCCATCTCAGCTATTAGTGGTCTTTTATTTTCATCAATAGAAATGATCAGCGCTATTAGATGGTGGCGTTTTATCATGATCTTTATGGCTACTTTCTTAGGGATTTATGGTATCTTTTTAGCGGGTGTTTTCTTAATCATCAAACTTAGTAGTTTAAATTCTTATGGTAAATCCTATTTAGCGCCTTTTGCTCCATTAATACCTAGTGAACAAAAAGATGCT
Source organism: uncultured Bacilli bacterium (assembly GCA_947632325.1). Taxonomy (GTDB): domain Bacteria; phylum Bacillota_I; class Bacilli_A; order RF39; family UBA660; genus CANPXY01. The sequence goes on along the minus strand of CANROU010000002.1, from coordinate 82,543 downwards.
CTACTGCGTCTTAAAAATACCAAAATTAGAAAGCGAAATCCTCTTTTAACTAAAAACAAAATTAGATCGAGGTGATGATAAATGAAATATCTCAAATGGTGTTTATTACTAATAATACCTTGTTTTTTAAACGGATGCACTAACTATACAGAATTAAATGAACTAGGTGTTATAGAAAGCATGGGTATTGAAAAACAAAATGATCAATTCTTAATTAGTGTTAATATGATTTCATCTAATGGCCAAAATGAACAGGAACAACAATTAAGACAATCTTATATGGCAAGTGGTCCTACTATTTTAGAAGCCACTCAAAATTTATATTTAAAATCTTCTAAAAAAGTATATTTATCTCACCTAGAAAATTTATTAATTAGTGAAGAAGTTGCGCGATATAATCTTGATGATGTCATAACTTTTTTCATCAACAATCCCAAATCACGTAACACATTTACTATAATTTTAACCAAGGATATTTCACCCTTTGATATAATTCAAAAAACCCTTAAAAACCCCCGTCTTAATGATTTAATTGCGATTAACAGTAAAGAATATGGTGTATCGGCTAATATTAGTTTTGAGGATTTTGCTTCTTGGCTTTTAGAGGAAGGTATGGATGGTGTAATGCCAACTATTAAACTAGAAAATGAACAATTAGAAGTAGATGGTTATGCTTTTTTTCAAGATAACCATTTACAAGCCTATTTAACTAAAGAAGAAGCTGTTATTTATAATATGCTTAAGAATATTACTTCCAACGTTACTTTTAGTAGTTCTTGTGATCAAGAAGTTTTACCTATTACTTTACAAGATATTAATACTACCTATAAAAGCAAAAAAAATAATATTAACATTCAATTAAACGCTAATATTATGATAATAGAAAAACATAATTGTACATTATCAAACAATGACATTATATCCTTATTAAACAAACAACTAAAAACAGATATTAATAATCTTTTAAATTTACAAAAAGAAAATAATAGTGATATTTTAGGAATGGTATCTTTAATCAGAGAAAATAATTATTCTTATTATAAACAAAATAAAGATAATTTGTTAAATAATATAAACTATGATATTAATATCAATTTAACTTATCAGGATACTTCTAGTATAAGAAAGGAAGCATAAAATAATGAAACAAAAAATAGGTATGTACCAAATAATCATTATAACTTTTTTTCTAACCCGGGGTCTATTACTTTTATCAACCACACCTTATCTTATAAACATTAGTAAAAATGATGCCCTATTTAGTATTATTGTCGGTAGCATATTAGGCTTAATTCCCGTTAGTATATATATAAAAATAAATAAAAAACAACCTAATGACAATCTTTTTGACATTATAAAAAAGCGTTTTCCTCCTTTTTTTAGTTATCTATTATTTTTGCTATTAATAATTGGGATCGTTATATTTGGAGGATTTTTCTTATCACAAATAACACTTTTTATTTATAATATTTATTTAGATAAAACATCTTTGTTTATTATTTCTTTAACCTTCTTATTACTTTGTTATTTTTTAGCAAAGCAAGGCTTATCAACCATTGCGCGTAGTTGTGAAATATTTTTTATGATCTTCATCATTTTATTTTTCTTTCAATTATGTGGTCTTATTCCTCTATTTGATCAAGCCAAAGTAAAACCTTTTTTAACAGGAAATTGGTATAACTGTATCAAGGGCAGTACCTTTTATGCCTTAATGTCTACCCTTCCTTTATTTTTTTTAACCATGATACCTAATAATCAAAGACAAAATAACATTAAATCTTCGAAAATAATTTTTATAGGTTATCTTCTTAGTTGTTGTACTGTTTTTTTAGAATTTCTTTTGATGTTTGGTACTATAGGCATTAATCTAGCTAGCTATTATAATTACCCACAAATGGCTATCTTAAAAAAAATATCCTATTTTCATTTTATTGAAAGATTAGAAGGAGTATTAGCGATTAATTACTTATTAGATGCCGTTAGCGTCTTAGCCTTATTATTATTTACCTGTCAAAAAAGTATCACTACTATTTGTTTTAAAAAAAGTCATAAATTTTTATATGGTCTTTGCCTTTTTATAATATTTATTTTAGGATCACATCTTTCTTTAGAATTAAATAATCTTTTATTCCCTTTATTAATTGTATTTATAGGTATCCCGCTTCTTATATTAATACAGCTTTATGTAACCAAAGATAAAAAAAATAATTAAGTTTACTCTACTTTTTTGTTATTTAAAGTACGTACTAAATCATTGATTAAACCATTTGGTTCAAATTGTTTATATTCATTATATAATTTACTAATTTTTTCTTTATCACTCATAGATATCATGTCTTTATCTTTGATTTGTTCATATATTTCCATAATTTTAAATTTTAATAAAGTGATTACTGTATTTTCTATAGAGCGTAAATGATGGCGATATTTTTTTACTTGACGATATAAATAACCCGCGAAAGTAATCATTAAACCAAAAACAAGTTGAATCCAGTATTGAATTATCCAATCTAACATATTCTTCACCTATTAAAATATATTCTAAAGATGATAAAGTGCCTCTTATAAATATCATCAAAAAAAAACATTCTTTTAAGAACGTTTATTGCGATAATGTTTGACAGTAATAACCTTCTTCTTCTAAAGCAATCTGGTTATCATATAAACTGTTATTATATTTAGCATCTTCCCTAGAATCTAAAACATCTTTAGTAAAAGTAAGCGTAATGTCTTGTTCTGTTTGTTTAATATCAGCTCCCTCTATAGCGGATAAGTCACTTATCTCAGGTATTTGTTGCCAATCCCAAGCAGTATCAGCTGGAGTATCATCAGTTAATTGATATTGATAACTCATTTTAACCAAATTATCATTTTTATAATTAACATTGATACGTGTAGTTATATTTTGTCCGGATAATTCCATATCTTTATTACATATTAAAGCTTCAATTTTATCATGAGATTCTACTGGAGCAACGGTTTGTTTAGGCATAACCAACCTTAATATTGGTGGTAAAGCTACAATTAATACTAAACATATCATTGCTATATATACCATAATAGCCACTACATCAATCGATTTTTTCTTCATGACTATCAATCCTTTCATCATCATCCTGCTTTCTTAACAAGCGTATTAATCTAATAATACACAAAAGCATAACTGTAAAACATATTATTGGTAAAATGCCCAAGGCTATAGATAACAACCAATAGCTACTAAGTAATTGGTGAACATATAATTTTTGAATCATAGCGCAAGCAAAACCAAGTGCCACTGAAAACAAAAGAGCTCCAAAAATAATGCCAACGATATCAGCCCAATAATTGATTCTAAAACGTCTTTTTAAATCTATGCCCTTTTTTTCTTTATATGTTACCACAATTAAGACAACACCAAACAATATTAAAACTAAAAATATAGGAATTAAAACATAATAAATAACTTCATCATATATCTTAGGTACCAACATACTATCACCTATTATAACTATAGCATAATTATTTTTGATTTTCAATAAGAATTAAAGTTATCTTATCAAATCTTATCAAATAAGTGTGTTTTCTAAATTAACATAATCTAGTATAAAAACATTGTATGAAGAACATTTGTTTGATATAATATTATTGGATACATTTGAAATATATCAGGTGCTTTCCCTTTCTATTTATCAAACGATAAAAGAAAGGTGGTGATATTTATGACAAAAAGAGAATTTTCTCAATTTATTATAATATTACTCCTATTCTTAGTTGTAATCATTTTACTTCTAACATAGCAAAAGCATCTGATTTCAACGTTTGTTGATTTCAGATGCTATCCTAAATAAGGGATTGCATTTGATTAGCCCAATCAAATGTATCCTTTTTTATTTTATGCAAGTTTCCTTGACGTATTCATCATAACATAAAAGCGACCTTTTTACAAGCCGTTTTATAAAATAAGTGTATTTTCAAAATTAACATCATTTAGTATAAAAACATTGTATGGGGAACGTTTGTTTGATATAATATTATTGGATACATTTGAAATATATCAGGTGCTTTCCCTTTCTATTTATCAAACGATAAAAGAAAGGTGGTGATATTTATGACAAAAAGAGAATTTTCTCAATTTATTATAATATTACTCCTATTCTTAGTTGTAATCATTTTACTTCTAACATAGCAAAAGCATCTGATTTCAACGTTTGTTGATTTCAGATGCTACCCTCAAGGGATTGCATTTGATTCACACAATCAAATGTATCCTTTTTTATTTTATGCAAGTTTCCTTGACATATTCATAATAACATAAAAACGGTCTTTTGGCAAGCCGTTTTCTATTTTTACTCGAACGTTGCGAGTTTCCTATTATAATGGTGTCCCAGAAGGGATTCGAACCCCTGACACTCGCCTTAGAAGGGCGATGCTCTATCCAGCTGAGCTACTGAGACATGTATAACCAGCTAACAAATTGATTATACAATAAACTATTTATTTATTCAACCCTTTTTTATCGCTAATTATCATAAATCGTTTTACTAACAATATCTTGATCATTAACTCTTAATAATACTTTATCTACATTATAAGTATCAAATACCGAATAAGCTATGGAATAGACTACCTCTTCGATAATTTTTGATTCATCAGTAAATATGGCATCATTAAAATTAAGAACCATATTATTATCAATAATTTCATAATTTAATAATTGCGTATCTTGATTTAAAAAACTCATCAAATTAGGTTCATAAATGTAATTGGAAGTTAAATTATCCACAATAATTTTTATTTTATCCCTGGTATCATTAACATATTTAGTGACAGGAACATAATAAGTATTATTTTCATATTCATCCAAATAATAAATAACCACTTTATTAATATTTTCTCTTCCGTTTATATCATATCTTTTATTAATACCAATATCTTTAGTTAAAATATCTGGTAATTTTGTATTAGCTTTATTTAATTTAGTTAAAGGATTGCCATCAACGGAAATTTTTACTCCATCTACACCTTTTAAATCTAAAATACTGTATACTATTGCTTGCAATACCTTTTCTTCCAATTCTTGAGGAATATCTAAATATTCTTTGGAGAAATCCAGCTTTACAATATTTTGATCCATAGTACAACTAAATAATTTGACATTATCAGGAATAACAGGTTTTAATAATGAAGGAAAAGCACCATTACCATCTGTTAAATTTTCAATAATCTCTTCTACCTGTTCTATAATATCATTGCTAGTTAATAAAATTTTTGTTTTAACCAAATAACCCTTTTCATTTAATAAATATATGGAATTAGTTCCTAATCCTGTGATATATTCAACTTCTAAATTAGCTTCTAATGGTCTACTTTGATCTTGTGTTGGAATTAAATATACAACTAATAAAATAAAAACAGTAATCGTGGTTATTAAAATCTTTCTAAGGGCTCGTCTTTTTAACAAACATCATCACCTATAAAACCATATGAAAAGTCGTACTAATTTAGTACGACTATAAAGAAATTTCTTTTAACTTTAAAAGTTCTACTACCGCACCAGCACGACCTTTAACTCCTAATTTCTGCATGGCATTAGAAATATGATTTCGCACTGTTTTTTCACTAATTTTCAATTCATGTGCTATCTCTTTAGTAGTTTTATTTAATACTAATAGTTCAAAAACTTCTCTTTCTCTAGCAGTTAAAATTCCTTTACCCACTTTCTTCAACTCCTTTTTCCTTCTTTAGAAGGTTTAATTACTATTCACTCATAGTATTCTATGACCAAAAAAAAGAAAGTTGAGGGGGTAATGCCTAACTATGCATTATTTTTCAAACTTAACCGTAATATACATTTTTTCTTGATACTCTTCTTGAATACTTCTCATGATATTATTAGCAAGAGTACTATCATGTTTATCTTTAGCTACTACCACTTGAATTTGATTGTTATCTATTTTAATAAAACTGTTTAATTGAAATTGATCTTTTATTTTAGCCTCTAATTTTTCTTCTGTTCCTTGAATTTGATTTAAATATCGTAATTGTTCATAAGCATTATTTTTCTCTTCCACAGTTGTTTCGCTGTTAGTTAATTGTTCTTGCAAATCGTTCATTAAACTTATTCTTTCTTCTTCTAAACTAACACGCATAGACACTAACAAATCGCTTTCTTCTAAAGTGACTTTGCTATTATCTTCTGTCGTTTCCTCTTCTTCCTTATTATTACTATCCGTTTTACTATAAAGATTATTATTAGTAAGCAACAACTCATTTGGCATAGTAATATAGTAAACACTAAGTACTAATATCAAACTAAATAATGTTAAAAACCACAAACTTTGCTTATTTATCATAAGATCCTCCCTTATCTATTTAAATATATGTTCCAAGGGAGAAAATATCACTATTATTTTTAAAGTAAAAAAGCATAAGTTAAACTTATGCTCGAGAGACATATTTACCATCTTTAGTTGATACTAAGATAGTTTCTCCTTGTTCAATGAATAACGGTACTTTAATAACCATACCAGTTTCTAAAGTAGCATCTTTCATAGCGCCTGTTGTTGTGTTTCCTTTAACAGCCATCTCTGTTTCCACTACTTTTAATTCGACTTTATCAGGTAATGTTACTCCTAACATTTCTCCCTCATAGAAAACAATACTTACTTCTAAATTTTCTTTTAAATAAGAAGCATCTTCTCCTAATGATGATTTATTAAGTTCAATTTGCTCATAATCATTCATATTCATAAAATAGTAAGTATCACCCATGGAATATAAAAATTGCATAGGTTTTCTTTCAATTCTAGCTGTCTCAACTTTTACTCCAGCATTAAAAGTATAATCTATTGTTGCCCCTGTACGTAAATTTTTTAACTTAGTTCTTACAAAAGCTGAACCTTTACCAGGTTTAACATGTTGAAAATCAACTATAGTATAAATATTGTTATCCATTTTGATAGTCATACCATTTTTAAAGTCATTTGACGTAATCATAATTGTTCCTCCTTAATAACAGAAAAAAATAAGTATTCCTTATTTCTTTTCCTTATGTTCTGTATGTTGTCTACATTTAGGACAATATCTACTTAATTCAAGACGTTCTGTAGTATTTTTAATATTTCTTTCCATTCTATAATTTTCTGATCCACAAACACTACACTTCAAAGTTTTATTTTGTCTGTTTCCTACTTTTGCCACTATATCCCCTCCTCGCGTCTATCAGTATTATAACAGAATTTTGTTAAATTGCAAAAGTTTTTTATCAATTTCCTTTAATTTATTAAAATAATCGCAAAATATCATTAAAAGTGATATATATCATTAAGGCTAATAATAAGAAGAAACCTACTGTATGTATCATATTTTCCGTCTCTGGTCTAACAGGGCTTCCTTTTATTTTTTCAATTATCAAAAATAATATTCTGCCTCCATCAAAAGCAGGTAATGGAAGTAAATTAATAAAACCTACATTAATACTTAAAAACGCTACAAGATAAATGATATTAGCTACTCCTGTTTTACTTTGTTCTCCTACAATAGAATAAATGCCAACAGGTCCAGATAATTGACTAATTTTTATACCACCGGTAAAAAGATTACCAATAGTTAAGAACATTTGTTTAAATAAAGATACCATTTTAACAAAAGTAAATTTAATAGTAGTTAAAAAGCCTCGACTACGGGCGGATTTTAAAGCAATACCATATTGATATTGGACTTGACCATCCTTTTCAATTTTATCAGGCGTTACTTGATAAGTAACTTTTTCTTTATTCTTCTTTTCCACAACAAACTCAGTTGGTTTTTCTTTACTATCCAAAGTTAAATAAAGCGTCACATCATCAATAGACATAATTTTATGATCATCGATTTTTAAGATACGGTCCGAAGAAGTCATACCAGCTTCATATGCCGGAGTCCCTTTTACTGTATTATCAATAATTGGTTCCCAATTAGGAGCACCAAAAACAAAGCCAATAAATAATAATAATATCATAGCAAAAATAAAATTAAACCCTGGCCCAAAGAACATTGTTAAAAAACGTTGCCAAACGGTCTTGCTTTGTAAAAGACGATCTTTAGGTATTTTTTGATCTTCATCACTACCCTCACCAGCTAAAGAACAAAAACCACCAATAGGAATCAAACGCAAACTATAAACGGTTTCTTTTTTCTTGCTTTTTTTGCTCCATATCTTTGGTCCCATTCCAATTGCAAATTCATATACATAAATACCACATAATTTAGCAAAAAGAAAATGACCTAACTCGTGAACAAAAATAACTGCTCCTAAAATTAAAATAAATAGTATTAATGTCATATAAGCCTCCTATATCATTATCATAGTTAACACAAATGCTAGTACTACAAAAATAATACTATCCATACGATCTAAAATACCACCATGTCCAGGAATCAAATTAGAAAAATCCTTTTTATCATAATATCTCTTGATAAAAGAAAAAACCAAATCGCCTAATTGTCCAATTAAAGATAATAAAGCTGTTACTCCAATTATATTAAAATAAGAAATATTATTATTCATAACAGTTATATAAAAGATAGATGCTACAAAAGTTCCCATGATAGTACCACCGATTAAACCTTCAACTGTTTTCTTAGGTGAAATTTTTTCCGCTAAAGGTCTTTTACCAATATATTTACCAAATAAGAAAGCAAAGGTATCAGTAATAGTTGTGATTAAGAATAGATAAATGGTGTATGATAGACTATAATTACGAATTAATATCAATAAATTAAAAGACAAACCTATAAATAAACATGAACCAATAATAAATAAAGCATCATTTAAATTATATCTTCTATTATCATCAATAAAAATCATTGGTAGTAAAAAGGCAAAAATTAAAAATGCCATAACTCGATAATCTACCGTATAAGTTAATACATTAGATTGATAATTACTAAGACAGAAAAAAGCGGTTAAAAGATATGCAATTACTTTAATCAAAAAAGGAAATTGTTTCTTGCTTTCTCTAATTTTTATTAATTCATATAATCCTAACATAGCAAGCAATGCAATAAAAACAGCATAAGGACTATTTCCTATAATAATCAAGGGAATAAAAATAACTAGCATTATAATAGCGCTTAGAATTCTTTTCTTCATCTTTATTTCTCCTTACTATATTTATTCTATAGTCTTATTATAATACATTCTTTTTTTTTCTACAACTAAATATCAAAACTTTTAATAATTGAAAATAAGCTTGACATTTTCATACAAATTGAGAAGTTTTTCGCATAACATAAAATATAGGTATTCATAACACACCAAGAACTATTTTGAGAATATCTTATATTAGATAATAAATAAAGGGGTGGATGATATGTCAAATAATGAAGAATGTTGCTTTGCCAAAATATTAAAGGTAATCGATCTATTACAACGAAATGCTGAAAAAATTGATAATATTGATAATTCGTGTACCAAACCATTTCTAGGAGGATGTCCTAATTTAGCTTGTTTTAATACAAGACCTGTTACTTTTTATACTAGTCAAAATAACTTATACACTATTGAATATCAAGCAGAAGAAAATGGCGCTACCGTAACTAGAAGTAGTAGTGTCTTTAGGGTAGAAAAAGTAGATGGTTGTTGTGTCACATTATCAATACTTGAAGATAATCCAGATACTACAGATAGTAATAGACCATACATTACAACTAATCAGTTTGTAACCATTAATCTAAATTGTGTTTGTGTCCTACAATGTTTACCTGATGTAGTGGTTGACTGTTTATAAGAAAGGGGGAATTATAATGTGTAATCAAAACAATGATTCAACAAATACTAATAATTGTCAGTGTTTAAATGAAATTTTACAAGTGATTTTACAATTACAACGTGGAGGAGAACAAAATAATGAACAACCTGGAGGATGCGATAAACCATTCTTAGGTCCTTGTCCTTCCGTAGTTTGCTTTAACACAAGACCTATAAATTTTTACTCTTGTAGTAATGCGACACTATGGGCTCTTCCTTATACCTTAAATGGTACAACAGGAACTTCTAGTGTTTTTAGAGTTGAAAATTTAGATGGATGTTGTTGTACATGCCGTATTTTAGCACCTAATCCTGATACAACACAAACAGCATCACCTTATGTAGCTACAGAATCATACTGTACATTCAATCTAAACTGTGTTGGAGCCTTAAAATGTTTAGCTGATACCTTTGTTCCATGCATTTAAAAAGATCGTTATTAACGGTCTTTTCTTTTGATTGAAATAATATCTGTTAATAAAATAACATCCCCATCTAAAGTAAGCAAACTATTTTGTCTTTTAGCGGCAATTTTTGTATTATAAACCTTAGTAGTTGTTTTTATTTCGACTGGAATATTAAAGACATAACCAATATCATTAAATAAATCCTTTAAAACAATATCTACCTTATTTGTAGTATTTAAATTGGTATTATTATCTTTAATTGTTTTATTGTTTACTAAAGGACTATTATCCTGATAGGAATAAAATATTTTTTTATTATTATTAATTGGATGGGAAAAAGATGATTGATATATACCTGGTAATTTTTTAGCCATGACGTTCCTCCTTATTTTATTTTATGAATTGCAACATAAAAATTACCTAAAAATGCCATAATATTGGTAGATGGAGGTACATTATGACTAAAAACAAAAAAATAGATTATGTTATAGTATTTCAGGTTATATTATTAGCTATTATTAGTATCACAACCATCTATAGCGCATCGACTTATCTACCAGAATACTTAGGAAATTTAGCCATTAAACAATTTTGGTGGTATATAATTGGGTTTTTCTTTGTTATTATTGTTTTATTATTAAACAATGACAGAATATACAAAACAACTTTTTTTCTTTATATACTAGGTAATATTTTATTGTTGTTACTCTTATTTTTTGCCAGTCCTATTAACAATAGCAAATGTTGGTTCACTATACCTGCGATAGGTAGTTTCCAACCCAGTGAATTTATGAAAATAATTTTGATTATTACCTTAGCTGTTATGATTGATAATTTTAAAAAGAAACATCCTAATCCCTCTTGTAAAGAAGAATTTATTTTTCTTATAAAAAGTTTTATTATTACTTTAATTCCCAGTGTTTTAACTTTTTTAGAACCTGATACTGGGGTGGTAATGATTTATTTTATAATTTGGTTAGTCATGTTATTCATCTGTGGTATTAGATTACGCTTTTTTGTAATATTCGCCATTATTGGAGGATCTATTATGGCTTTCCTAATAACTACTTATTTTTTTAAACAAGACTTATTCATCAAAATATTTGGTACTAAACTTTTTTATCGTTTAGATAGATTATTAGATTGGAGCAACGGCACAGGCTTGCAATTAGAGAATGCTATGGCAGCCATTGGTTCTAGTGGTTGGTTAGGACATGGTTTTAACAAAACGCCCATATATTTTCCTGAATCTGGAACTGATTTTATTTTTGCCGTCTTTGCCTCTAATTTTGGCTTAATTGGCTCCTTACTATTATTAGCTATTATTGTATGGTTTGATTTAAAATTAATAAGTTTAGCTAAACAAACACACGATAGTAAAAATCGCTATTTATTGGTAGGTATTATAAGTATGATTGTTTTTCAACAAGTTCAAAATATTGGCATGACTTTAGGCTTATTACCAATAATGGGCATTACACTACCTTTTATTAGTTATGGAGGAAGTTGTTTAATATCTTATATGATAATGATAGGCATGGTCTTAAATATATCTAAAGAAACTTAATCATAACGGATATAACTCAAAGAATTTATCACTAACTCTTTTTGTTATGGTTCTAGTAACCATACTACTATAACTACTTCGACCATTAGGATTATTAACATCAGGACTCATGACCACGATACTCATTTTAGGATTAGCACTAGGAGCATAACCAACAAAAGCTGTACTTATAGTTTCTGTATCAATAACCCCATCACCATCTTTATCCATAAAACTTTCACTTGTCCCCGTTTTACCACTAGGATCATATTGATTTGCAATATAATTATGCCCTATACCGTAACTAGCCATCGTAACCGCATGAAACCCTTCTTTTACTCTATTTAAAAATCTTTCCTCTGTATCAATGGTATTTAATACTGTTGGCTCAATAACTTCTTGTAGTTTACCTAATTCACTATTAGCCGTTGGTTCATGAATTTCTTTTAGTAAATGCGGCTTCAGTCTAGATCCCCCATTAGCAATAGTTGTCACATATTGCGATAGTTGAATAGGCGTATAAGTATCATACTGTCCCATGGCAAAATCTAATAAATGTCCTGGAAGAGTTGAGGTACCATGATAACCTAAACTTTCCACAGGTAAATCTATTTCCGTTTTAACACCTAAACCAAATTGTTGATAAGTATTACGATAAATATCAAAAGCTTCAGGATTTATTTTTAATGGTTGATTGTATTGATATACTGCACCTCCTACCTTCATAGCAATTTTAAACTGATAAACATTAGAGGACATAGCTAGAGCTTCGATATCGTTTATTCTTCCTAAAGTTTTCCAGGAACATTTAATTGGTGTCGATAATATTTTAATACATTCATCAACTTGATATTGCCCTATTTGAATTACCCCGGTGTTATATCCTACTAAAATAGAAGCTCCTTTAACAACACTGCCTACTGTCATAGGAGAAGTTAAAACGCCAGGTGTATAATCATGAATTTGATTACTACCTTCTAATAATTGTTTACCACTCATAGCTAAAATTTCCCCTGTATTAGGATCTTGAACAACTACAAAACTGCGATTATAAAATTCCGTATTAGGAGTTGCTTTAGCTAATATTATTTCTTCTTTTAAAATATTTTCCACAGCTTGTTGTAGATTAATATCTATGGTCAAAACTAAATCATGGCCTCTAACCTCTTCTTCCTCTAAAACTAATTCATAACGATTAAGCATTTTATAACGAGCTTTAGTTCCTCTTAATAAATCCTCGTATTGCTGTTCAAGATAACTAATACCAACACGATCATTTAAGGAATAACCTTTTTTTAAATATTCAGCTTTTAATTCTTTAGGAAGGCCTTGATTATTATCACTAACAGTACCTAAAATTGTCTTAAAAGTATCTCCATACAAATATACTCTTTCCCAATCTAGTTTAATATTAAATCCTTGTAACATTTGATTATGTTCCGCAATATAAGCATATTCTTGATCAGTAACATTGGACTTTATAATCTTCTCATCATAAGTATAACCACTATTCATTAGATAATATAAATAAGCCGTTTTTTTATCATCATCATTATAAATACTTAAATCATCATCATTAATACGATCAATCTTTAAATTTTCAATATCACCTTGATTTAATTTTCGCTGTTCTAATTTTTCCCATTCCTCTTCTGTTATTCTAGTACTAACTTCTTCGGGATGCTCCGCTAAATAAAATTCTTTTAAATTACGTAAAGTTAATTTATTAATATCAAGATCCAAGTGCGAACTAACATCTCGCGCTAATTGCAATTCATCTTTAATTGTAATATTTTTATCTTTTTTATAATAAATAGTTTTCATACCTCTATTATCTACTAATAAATTATAATTACGATCATATATTCTACCACGAGGTGCGCTATTTCCTTCTATTTTAACATCCGCAATTTCCTTTAGTTTATCCTTATAAAATTGCCTATTTAAATATGTCATATGGTATAATCTAAACAATAACACCATAAACAACAATACTATAACACCTGTTAATATACCAAATCGTCTTAATATAGTTGCTTGTTGCCCTAGCTTTGCATTTTTATTTTTCTTTTTTTTCATTTTTATCACCATATATAGTTTGCCTCATATTCATAAACTTATTGCATATATTTTCAAAAGGAGGATCAAATATGTATGAAAAACTCATTGCTAATTATATAAATATTATCACTAAAGAAGATATTGTTAATTACGCTAAAAGCAAAGATGTAATATTAACAGATGAAGAAGTAAATATTATTTATGATTATCTTAAAAAATATTGGAAAACTTTTTATCAAGGTGATGCCTCAAAATTATTAGATGAATTAAAAACTAAACTACGTCCAACTACTTTTATTAAATTACAAGAATTATATTGGGAAATTAAAAACAAGTTCTTATCTACTTAGAACTTGTTTTTACATCTTCTAATAAATTTTTATTAAATTTTTTCTTTCTAATCATTTCAATTTCTAGTTTATATGGAGGATATAATCTATCAATATATGGTGTTTCTAAAATCTTAGGAATATCTTTTAATTTATCATGATAAATTATTTTTAAAAGATTATTAAAACCAATATAACCAAAACCAATATTCTCATGACGATCTTTATGAGAATCAGATGGATTTTTACTATCGTTAATATGAATACATTTAAGATATTTTAAACCAACTATTTTATCAAACAAAGTTAAGAATTCATCAAAATTATTCATATCATATCCAGCATCATGCAAATGACAGGTATCAAGACACACTCCAATTTTATCTTTTTCAACTACTCCATCAATAATGCGCTTAATTTCTTCCAACTTACTACCTATTTCACTACCTTTACCAGCCATTGTTTCCAATAAAACAATAACGGAGGAACTTGGTAAAATTTTATTTAAACCATCAATGATATTATCTATTCCTTTATCTACTCCACAACCAACATGACTTCCTGGATGAAGTACTAAATAAGACATATTTAATTTTTCACAACGTTTAACTTCTTCCTGCAGAAAACGAATAGAAAATTGATGCTTTTCTTCATCCTCATTAGCTAAATTAACAATATATGGTGCATGAACAATGATTTTACTTGTATCTAATCCTCGTTTTTTAATCTCCATCAAAGCTTGTTTGGTTATTTCCTTGTCAATAGGATAACGTCGTGTATTTTGAGGAGCACCAGTATAAAACATAAACGTTGTTGCCCCATAACATAAAGCTTCTCTCATACTACCTAATAATTGCTCTTCTTTATTAAAAGAAACATGAGAACCAATCCATAACATATCATTACCTCCTTCTATAAAAAAAGTTCTCAATTGAGAACATTTTATCCTACAAATTAACTATTAGCATACCCTCCTATATAAGTAGCATTAGGTACAGTAAGTGCATTACAAGTTAGTGTGCAATTGGCATTGTTCCTTCGTTGAACATCGTTCCTATCTAACTCAGACTCTTGAGTTAAACCTTGACAATTATTTTCATTATCCACACCATAGAAATAATAAATATATTTATCTTCACCATTGTTTTCAGGCACGTTAGCAATCACTACACAGGTTCTATATTCTTGCCAAGGAGAATTATAAACGCTATTATTAGCATTGCCTTGTTCCAAACTAATTCTGGACGTACCATTAGGCCTATCCTTAATTAAAACAGGAACCCATTGATTTTTCCCAGGTAAAGAAATATCTCCTTGTAAAGCCATATAACGTACTTGTGAAATATAGTTTTTAGCTGTTGAAATCCAGCTATCTTTCTTAGCTCCCTCAATAATACCGGTCATTGCGGGAATAGCAATTAATAATAATACTCCTAAAATGATAATAACCGCCAATAACTCAATCAAAGTAAAGCCCTTTTCATTTAATTTCTTCATACATTTCTCCTTTGATTAATATGGTCTAGTAACGGGCTAAGGGTCGCTACACTTACTTTGACTGCCACTAGCACCATTAGTTATAGCCTCAATAGTATCACCCTTAGAAACATTACAATAACCTCTTCTCCTTAAAACGTCTTTTCGGGTTATATTATTTTCAGCAGTCCAGTCCATACTATTAAATTCAGTATCACATCCACCAAAATAATATGTATATTTATCTTGTCCATCAGCACCCGAGAGATTTACAATTGCCACATATGCAGGTTCCCAGTTTTGGCCATAAACACTTTTGGTTGGATCACCCTGTTCCAAATTAATGCTCTTAACATCCACAATTGTACATCCACCTTTTCCAGGGAGCGTATAATCACCTTGTAGAGCACTATAACGTACTTGTGAAATATAGTTTTTAGCTGTTGATACCCAGCTGTCTTTCTTAGCACCTTCAATAATACCTGTCATTGCGGGAATAGCAATTAATAATAATACTCCTAAAATGATAATAACCGCCAATAACTCAATCAAAGTAAAGCCCTTATCATTTTTCTTTTTCATAACTTTTTCTCCTCAGCTATTAGGGGCAATTAACACAAGTACAAGTTGTTGTACTGCTATTATCACCATTAGTTACATCCTGAATAGTATTTCCTGAAGCAGAAACAGGGCAATTGCTATTTCTCCTTAAAACACCGGCTCTAGTCATATTATTTTCAGCAGTCCAGCCCATACTATTATTTTCAGCATCACATCCACCAAAATAATACGTATATTTATCTTGTCCATCAGTACCTGGGGTATTTATAATAGCCACATAAGCAGTTTTCCATTTTTGACCATAAACACTTTTAGTTGGATCCCCTTGTTCCAAATTAATTTTCGTAACATTCACAATTGTACATTCACTTCTTCCAGGAAGCGCATAATCACCTTGTAGAGCACTATAACGTACTTGTGAAATATAGTTTTTAGCTGTTGAAACCCAGCTGTCTTTCTTAGCTCCTTCAATAATACCTGTCATTGCGGGAATAGCAATCAATAATAATACTCCTAAAATGATAATAACCGCCAATAACTCAATTAAAGTAAATCCTTTTTCATTTTTCTTTTTCATATTTTAGCCTCCTACATTATAATTCAGTATATCATATCAATTAATAAAACGCAATCTATTTAATCAATAATAGTTATATATTTTGGATACTCATCCTTTAATTCTGTCAATAAATTAAGCATGTTATCAAGTAATAGCTGCACTTCTTTCTTATCTTTAATATTAGAAATTTCCACATGACCCGTTTTACTATTACAAGTTAAACTATTAGGATAAAGTAATAAACTAGCGTTTACAGAAGTAGTTACAATACTACTTACAGCACTACAAACAATATCTTTACCATATTTATCATATCCTGCATGTCCCGTAACGATAATATGATTATATTTATCTTCATCTTTTGTAACTGTTATTTTTATCATTTGTTACCTCATAACTGTACCTAATTAAGTACCTGTGTTCCATCTACTTTAAAACTGGCATTGAATTCTGTTCCTTGTACTGCATTAGTAGCGCTTTCTTTTATATAAAATAATACTTTATATGATACAGTCCCCTTAGCGGCTAATGTCCCTGTATCAATCAATCTACTAGCAAATTCATTTAAACCTTTATTTGTTACAGTTGTTCCTTTTACAAGATAAACTCTAACATCACTATCACTTGTTCTTTTACTAGCAGTACTAAGAGCATTATCTACTAACGTTAACTTATATGTTGCAGAAATATCACTGTTATTAGTTACGGTAAATTCATAGGGTTTTAAAGAAGCCAAATTATTTTTAACATAAGTATCACTAAGCGGTTTGGACTTAGTTAAACTAACTCCAGCACTTCCTGATTTAGGTGTTATAGTTAATCCGAAATTACCTGTTTTAATAATTTGTGTTTTATTCCCTTGTAAAGTTAATGTAAACCAAGCATAACTGACTCCCGCTACAACTACAATAAGCAAAATGACAGAAGCAATAGCTATGCCTAATTTTTTAATCATAGATTTTCTATTATCTTCCTGCATCCTCGCACCTACCTTCAATATTATTATACAAATATTTGATTATAAACTCAAGTAAAAAAGAAAAACTTTTGTTTTTCTTACACTTCTTGAATAACTGTGATAATCATAGGCTTACATTCAGTCTCTTTATAAAAATATTTACCCAATTTATCTCTTACATCTGTTTTGATTTTAGTATAATCTACTTTTTTAATATCCAATTTGATATTATCCTCAATTATCTCTAATGATATGCGCTTTGTTTCTTCCATCAAATCATAATTTTCCTTAACAAAGATAAAGCCTCTGGTTAAAATTTCAGGTCCCGCAATCACTTTTTTGGTTTGTCTATCCAAAGTACAACTTATGATCACAATACCATTTTCACCTAGCATTTCACGATCTTTTAATACTAACTCTCCTATATCTCCTTGCGTCTTACCATCAATTAAAATATCATCAACTTCTATATGTTCAAAACTATCAACTAAATTACCATCCACAAAATTCACTACATCACCATTTTGTTTTAGTAAAATATGATCTTTATCCATACCTAATTCTGTCGCAATCATAGCATTCGCATATTGATGACGATATTCCCCTTTGACAGGAAAATAATATTTGGGATTAATAAGATTAAGCATTAACATCAAATCTTCTCTAGAAGCATGATGTAATAAGTGTTTTTTACTAGATAAAGCCACAGCATTAACATTCATTTTAGCAATCTCATCCATTACTAAAGCCATTCTTTTTTCAATTCCTTCATACGCTGGTTCTGTAATAAAAACAGTGTCTGTTTCTTTTAATTTGATATATTTATCAAAACCTCTAATAATCTTTTCTAAATTAGCAAAAGGTTTTTCTTTTTCATCAGATATTAAAACAACTACATCTTTATCATTTAAATTAGCTAAATCACCTATACGATTTAGGTCAATATGTAAGTAATTATTAGCAATAGCTTTATTAATAGTATCTTGCAACAACTTACCCATTATTACAATTTTACGTCTTGTTTTGCTAACTTCATTAAAAATTTCTTGAATACGATAAATATGAGCGGGAAATACAGTAGCAATAATACGATATTCATTCTTAACTAAAACATCTCTTATAAAATCCGCTACTCTATTATTAGGGCTAGTATGTCCTGCCCTTTCAGCATACATCGATTCAGCAAGTAAACACAACACACCTTGTTTTCCAACATAAGCTAATTTTCCAATATCCGTTTTATAATTACCGATCATGGTAGAATCAAAAACAAAATCACCCGTATAAACAATAGCCCCATCATCTGTATATAACACATAACAAACAGCATCCGGAATAGAATGAGTTACACTAATAGGGAAAATAGCTAATTTCCCAAACTCTAATTTACTATGCGGTCTAATTTCTTTTAAATGAGCCGTCTTTATCTGTTCAACTGATAAATTTTGTTTTAACATTTCCATAGTAAACTTTGTAGCGTAAATATTTATCTCTGGCAATTCTTTTAAAATATCAGGAACGGCTCCCATGTTACTGACATGTCCATGAGTTAAAAAGATACCCCTAATTTTTTGACGATTTTTAATTAGATAATCAAAATTAGGAATAATATAGTCAATTCCCAAAGTACGTTCATTATCGTATTTTAATCCCGCATCAAAAACAAAAATATCATTATCAACTTCAACAACATATAGATTTTTACCATTCTCATTCAAGCCGCCCAAACTAAAAATTTTTATTTTACTCATTTTTTTCTCCTTTCCTTAACAAAGTAAAAGCACGTTAATTATAGCAAATATTTAAGATTTTTTCAACCAAGGTAATAAATTAGATTAAATATTATTCATTTCTTTTTTCAGCCACGTCATAATAACTTTAACAATATATTCTTTTTCACTAGTTGTTAAAACATGATTAATAGGAATATGATGCCATTTTAAAAGGCAATGACGACAACACGTCGCTGTTGCATGTTGAGCAATAAAAACGGGATGTCCTCTCATTGGCGTTTGTCGACCATCATTTTCAATTACAGCATACGATAATCTTTGAGTAATGAAATCATCAGCATGTTTTTCTATAGTTATCCATCCTTTAGATAAAATATATTCTTTATCTTTAGACGTTAAATGAAATCTACTACGAAATTTAGAATGTGATAATTTCATCATTACTGTTTCTATTTGGTTCATCTACTTATCACCTACAAATCTATTAAAAGCCCATTCATAGATTATGAATCGGCTTTTATAATATCAACTTTTTTATTCTCTTTAGTATTAGTCTTTTTCTTTTTATTATGTTTCTTAGGAGGCATTTTTAATACTTCCTCATAGATTGCTTTTAACTTTAAACCTACTTTCCTAATATCACGCTCTAGTGCTACCTTATATCCTTCCTCTACTAAAGATGGTAATTTATTTTCTAAAATACCTTTGATTTTTTCTTCAAATTCATCAACATCTTTAGCTTTATAAATATTGACGCCATCAATTAACCAATCATCAAAAACAGGAATATCACGCACAATAGCATTTGTTTTCATCGCACAACACTCAATAATAGGAATACCTTCCGTTTCTTCTAAAGTTGGAAAAATATATAAATCAGCTCCAGAAAAAGCACTACGAATCATTTCCGGTTCTACATATCCTGCAAATTTTAAATTTGGTAATTTTGTTTTAACAGCCTTCCTTACCTTCTCTGGTATTGCATAACTAGGAGTATATCCAAACCAAATAAATTTATATTGTGGCAAACGTTTAGCCAATTCCACAAAATCTAAAATACCTTTGCGCTCTAAATATAATCCAATACCTATTATTACTTTATCTGTACTTTTATATTTATAAAAACGTCTAAATTTTTGCCTATCAGCATAATTTTTGGTAAAAAAAGATAATTCGATACCATTAGATATAGCTTGAATAGGTTGTTTGATACCATAGCCCTCTAATAATTTTTTAGAGTAAGGAGTTGGCGTTATAATATAATCTCCTAAACTATAACAAGAAATCAACCATTTTTTAAATACAGGAGCAATTTGATTAGAGAAAACAAAAGAGTTTCTAAAATCTTCTTCTGTCGAATGAGCATGATATACTACTTTCTTACCATTAGCTTTGGCTATTTTAGCTAAAGCAATAGATTTAAGACCATAAGTATTAATATGAACAATATCATAATCATCATCCATATCAAGAGTATAATCAATCCCAACGGATTCTAAACTTTTCATTTGATGTTGAATAGCTTTACCTAAACCTGATTTCGAAAATAATTTTTCATTTTCCGTATAAAGAAGAACTTTCATGTTTTCACCTCAAGTATTAAATATAATTATTTTATAAGATAAGGATTTTCAAGAGTACCATCACCACTTTGGTACATAACATTATTAGCTAAACGAACAATAGGCCGAATATCAAACATACTCATAGCCGAACTTAACTTAATTTGACCATCAGAGTCTATACCATATACTTGATGAGTACTATTTTTATCACCAGTGATAGTCCACCATTTTCTCGTAAAAGCTAAATAATTATAATTTTGGCATTGAGCATCCGTTGGTTTTGAACATGTAGAATCTAAACTAGCCATAATATATTCATTTAATGGTAATAGACTATATTTTTCACCAGCCATAGTAGTAGAACATTCTATTGATCCATCATTTACTGCCTCATCACTACCTCTATGACCAACGCAAGCATTAAATGGTGTTAACTTATCTTTGATACTATCATCAAATAATGTATTAGATTCATAGAGATTTTTAAGATAATCACGTACTCTACTTACAGAGTAATCATTAATACCTGCATTATAGTTTTTAGTAGTATTAAAACGATCATCCCATGTATCACTTGAAGTTTTTTGAGCTAAAATCAATTGAATATCATGATTAGATGTCACTTTAGTAATACGCCAAATACTATCTTGTAATTGAACATAATTATTAATATTTTCACCACGATAAACATACTCATCACCAATTTGGTATAAACCATTAGATGAGGTAACAATATTTTTGTTATCAGTTATCTTTTTATATAATTCAATAGTTTGATAATCTTTGCCACAATCTAAATATGGTGTATAAGAATATTTATGATCATCAATTAAACGAACAACCACTTTACCAGTGCAGCTATTTCCCTTAGGTACTATTTTAGCTAAGGGTTTCATAAATTCCGTTTCAGCTAGAGTAGATGCATCTACACTATCTTCACCTTCTTTAGGAAGCAATTGAGAATGTACATCATAATATTTTACAGCAGCTTCCTTCATTGTAGCTAAAACTTTATCATAAGACATTCTGCCACCAATAAATAAATGAACTATAAGCGCAATAATAGTAATTACAACAATTATTCCTCCTAATATAGCACCAATAAGTAATAATCTTTTCTTTAAATCTTGATTCATTATAATCTCCACCTATCATTATTATCATATCATATTTATTCATTAGTTACAATTTTTTTAAAGATAGTGTCAAATAAAAAGTATTATCATTTGATAATACTTTACAAATTAGCTTTGTATTCTTGATAACCACCAACTATATTGACAACATCATATCCTTTTTGTGACAACTCTTGACAGGCTTGTTTACTTCTATTTCCAAATTCACAATAAATATAATATGTAGTTCCTTTATTTAAATAATTACTGTCGTTAGTTAATAAAAAATTCATAGGTATACATCTAGCTGTAGGAATATTCCCTAGTTGAAATTGATAATAATCACGGATATCAATTATCATAAGGGGCTTTTGAGCCATTAAGCGTTTTAAATCAGCCACTGTAATTTCCCTCATTTGATCCACCTCTTATTATTATATGAAAAAAAACAAAGATTGCTCTATTGTTTTTCATTAATCATCAAAGAAGTCATCAAAAAAATTATCATCATCTTCTTCTTCAGGATCATTAGATAGCAAGTTTTCAGTGTGAATAATAGCCTTAGGTTCTTCTTTAACCACGGAAGTAGTATCTTCTATAGCTGTTTTTCTATCATTTAATACCTGATTTTCGTTAGATATTACCTCTGTTTTAGGTTTAACTTCTACGGCATTAATCTCACTAGGTTGCATCTTAGTATTAAAAGCCTCAGCTTGTTGTTTATTTCTCTTTTCTTCGGCTTCTAATTCCGCTATCTTTTGGTCGATTTTTCTTACTAAATCATCCACATCAAATTTATCTGCAGGAGCAGAAGATGTTTTAGTATTATTTGTAGTTTGATTAAGTGGTGGCATTGGCTCTTGATTAATATTAAACATACTTGGTGGACTGAAAGGTGGCATTCCACCAGTGGCATTCATCACACCACCACCATTTTGACCGTTGTTTTCTTCCATCATACTAAACAATTTTTGACGTTTCATCTCTTTAACAAACTCACGAATATCAAAAGTTGCCACAGGCATTTTCTCTCGATGAGGAAATTCAGCTTTAGGATATTTCTTACCCCAGTCTATCTTATAATCAGGAGTAAATTTTGTTTTAAAAGGTTGTTGTCGTAATCTTAGTATAATAACTTCATTTTCTTTCATACGTTGTAAATCACTAACCGTAACAAGTGGTGTTGAAGCTGTTTTATCATCTTTTTTCGATTTTACTTCACCGCACATCTTACTAATCTCTTCTAGAGCTTTTAATTCGGTGGTAATTAAATAAATTAAATTTCCACAGTTACCTCTTAAGGTTTCAGCATTTTCTTTACCATAAACCTGATCTAACTGAGCAAAATTTTGAATAATCATCGTAAAACGAATTTGTCGGCTTCGAGCAGCAGTAATCATCGTTGTAACATTCTTTAATGGTGGCATGTTGGCAAATTCATCCAATAAGAAATTCGTACGAACAGGAAGTTTTCCTCCATGTTTTTGAGCATTAGCAATCAATGTTTCATAAACTTGCTTCAATAAAATAGTTACTAAAGAATGATATGTTGTCTTTTCATCTTGAATAACCACAAATAAAGCTGTTGGCTTTTCACCAATTGTCTCTAAATCTATATCTGTATGCGATAACATCTCGGATAAATTTTCACGGGATGCAAATAATTTTATCTTTTGTTTAAAGACCGCCAAAATACTACCCTTGGTTTCATTTGGAGCCATAATAGTACTAGAAGCATTAATAGCTGCAGCACTAGCTGGATCTTTACTATTAAAATATTCTTTAACATATGTAGATCCTCCAAATTTTTCTTCACCAACTGTAGTCATCAAACTAATACTATTAATATTAATTTCCTCTGGTTTAGCATCCTCAAATAAACCAAGTGCTATACCCGAGAAATAATCGGCTGATGTTTTCTCCCAAAAGGGATCGGCATTACCGCTGTTTTCCTCATACAAAATATTAAGAGCCAAGTCATCTAATAACTCAATAGCCTTGTCCTGATGACCATTTTTATACATTTCATAAGGCAAAGATAAGGGATTCCAAGCATTACCTTCTTGTGGATCACGGAAATTCAAAAGTAAAATCTGATATCCCCTTTCTCTTAACATCTGTGATGTTTGCTCATAAATTTCCCCTTTAGGATCAGTAATAATCATCGATTCTTTATGTTTAGCTAAGATTTTAACTGTCGGTAAAACAATTGATTGCGTCTTACCAGAACCAGTGGCACCGATAACTAAAGTATGATTTTCACCATTATCAACCCAGATTTCATTCCCTTTATAAATCAAAGGAGTACCAGCGACTGTTGAATTCTCATCTGAAATAAGAACCTTCTCAACATCTTTACTTTCCTTAATTTCTTTATCTTTAGCCCACCGACTATACCCTTTATCTTTTTTATCAGTAGTTATTCCTACCCCTTTTTCTCGTTCAAAGAAATAAGAACTAACACTAACAAAAATACCAGCGAGAAATAAAATATAAAATACAATGGTAGCTTTTATATAAGTAGGTGTAAATGCTACTAAAGGATTTAAACCATAAAAATGTCCCTCAACAGCTAAAGTAGATAGATTAACCACCCCAATAGCTACTACATATAAAAGAAATATAGCAAAGAGAACAAAGATTAATATATCTTGTGGATCTGCCCGAAATTTCAATTTCATTTAAATTCCTCCCCTACTCATCGCATGATTTAATTATATTAAATTGGCCTTTTTTTAATTGATACATGATATGACATTGTTCCATACCTTGCATTAATTTATCTTCGCTAATAATAAATTCATATTTATGATCATTATTAGTATCTAAAATAGCAACAATAGGATATTGATGATTATCATACATATCAATCTTATCAACAATATCTTCTCTTAATATTTGAATATTATTATTATCAACATAAAAGACAAAAGAATAAATCTTATCTTGCGACTGTCCGTCGTACCAATTAGAAATAGTATACAACATCTCCTCTTGTTTGTCACCATCAAAATCAAAAGTTATTTTATTTTGAAGTCCTAAGGTAGTTAAAGTAGCACTAGGAAGAGAATTATCTTCTAATACTTTATTGACATAAGATAAATCTACTTGATCAAGGTTCGTCATGATATTATTAAGATCTATAACCTCTATTTCTTTAGCACTAGAGGTGGCTAGAAAACTACTAGATAATTTTCTTGAATCATTGTTTTTATCAAACAAATACCATATATCATTATAATACTGCACCTCAAATTCACCTAAATAATTACCATCATCATAACATTTAAATAAATTATTACTAAGAACACTATTAATGTCTGTAATACTTTGCCAAGTATTATTAACATATTCCCATCTTGAAACATTACCTACTAAAAGATAAGTGCCTTTTTTTTCATTATTATTTTTTCTAATAGCAGGAATCCCTACAAATATAATCATAATAACAGCATAAATCAAAATAATAGCAATTAATATTTTATAAGATTTCTTCATTTTTTTCACCCTCTAAATAGCAAAATTCTATTAGAACCAGTGTAGCTATATTGATCCCATAATAAAGTAGAACTACTACCTGGATCAAACATGTAAACATTATCACCTTCAACGTGATCGATTGCTACCCAATGCCCTTCATTTTTAACAGCTACCACTGGATAATAGCCTTGATTTAAGTAACTAGCAATTTGATTAGTTTTATTGGCCTTAGTACCACTTAGAGAACAACTATTACTACTACGAGAATCACAAGCCAAAGTCCAATCAGGTGCAGCAAATTGCCAAGCATTATTCCATTGCATACTGCTGCCAACAAAGCCACCATGAGCAGCCATTGTCGTTACTAAAACACCTGGATTAAAAGGATCTATGAATAATCTAGTACCTGATCTGGCAATTTGAATAGCAATAGAAGTTGCCAAACAGCCCGACTCCGCAATAGTATCTCCCCCAGGGCCTAATTTAGTAGAACTCCATGGCGCACCATATTGTTTCCAACTTGAAAATTCACCAGTGGCAGCTCCTAAAGAACAAGAAGCCTGTAATCTACTGGCATTTGGATAATCCTTTTTTAATATTTGGAAACAATCATTTCCTGCTTGTGCTAAACTGTTCCAGTTTTGATGATTAGTATCAGTATAACTTGTCATAACAATGTTCCCACTATCATCTACTAAAACCGTTCCTTTCGTTTCTTCTATGGCCTTACGAATAGGTGAATCCATTGGTATAGGAGGCTTAGAATAAGGTTTACCTGCTTGTTGTCCCGAGTGAACAGTACCATTAGCATTTTTATCATTGGACCAACAACCTTTATCTGGATCACAATATACTTGATCTTCTGTACAACTACGAATAGATAAAACCATTTCACCATTTTCTTCTTGTAATTTAATATTAAAATTTCCCCCCATATCTTTAGCTCTAGTAAGAGCGAAACTACGTGCCGCGATAGCTTCCGTTTTCATAGCCTCTAGTGGTCCATTTCCATTTTCAGCATAAGTAACGCCCATGATATATTTTTCAAAATCAATCAATTCTTCACCTTCAATTGGTTCTCCCCGATTATCATCATCACATTGTAGAAGACGAACTTTGATATTAGAAATAGTTTTGTTATCAACATTATAAGTACACATACCACCAGCAGCTAAAACTGTTTGATTCTCCCCAATTAATTCCTTATAATCTTCAATTAATTGATATATATCCGTAACTAATGATTCCATTTGATCCTCTGGTAATGTTTTAACTTTATTTTTTAAAAATTCAGTTTTTAATTTATCCTTAAATTTTTTTTCATTAATATCTCTTGTTCTACTTACCTCATTATAGCCCTCTGGACAAGGTTTATCAACAACATGCTGCGTTTCTTCCCCATATTGACAAGTTATAGTGTTTTCCACCATAAAATTAGCTAATGTCTCAATATCATTGGTAGCTTCCTCATAACTATAATTATCATCATAATTATTAATTGTCGTAAAAACAGAAGCAATAAGTCTAGGATCAAATGGTGTCCCGTTTGTATTGTATTCGGCAGCTACTTCATTAACTTTATTATAAAACTTACCTTCATCAGAATCAGGATCAATATCAAATTCCCCTAAATCAGTTGATTTACCAGATGATTTATCAACACCAAAAAAGGGATTGAAACTAGAAATAACAGCAAAAACAACAATAATTAGGAATAATCCAGCAGCGGCTGCCGCACCAATTAATATCAATTTTATTTTAAGAGCTTTAGGTATAAGACTACTACCCTCAACCGATCCTGATACCTTAGAACTACCTTCTCCATCTTTTTTATCATTAGATCTATTTGGTGATGAATTTCGCTGATTACTATTAGACCTAGAATTATTAGATGTACTTTGTCCATTACGACCTTCAGCATTTTTCGTACCATTTTGTGAGTCTTTACTAGATGAACCTGGGTTGTTAGAAGATTTTCCCGCAGCATCTAATTTGCTGTTAGCCATTTGATTAATAGCCTTATTAGCAAGTGGATTTTTATTTATTTTGTCACTAGCTTTATTTAAGGCCTTATTCACTATAGGATTCTTAGCTATTTTATTAGTAGCCATTTTTGCTATAGGAGCAGGTACTCCCATACCTTGTAAAGCCATAGAACCTACATTTTTAGCAACGTTTTTAGTATTATCACGATTTTCTTGCTGTTTAGCTGTTTTAGCAGCTTCGCTATTAGAAGTATCATCTTGATTAGATTGTTGCAAATTATTTTGGTTATTGCCTCTATTAGCCTTATATGCCATTAATCATCACCACCTACTGACTTGCATTAAATATTTTAACTATGAAACTAGCTAACTTGTGTTAGCTAGTTAGTCCTCATAATTAAAATCCTCCCCCACTACCAAACGAATCTAACTCTTCTGGGGTTACAATAACATTAATACGCATTCGACGATTACCACAAACAAATAGAGCCTCACCTTGTGAATAACGTTTAATGCTATCCTTTTCATTATCATTTAAATCTATAAGTAAAGATAAATCCTCTACAGCTTGTTTTCTTAAACCCATTACTAAGTAATAAGAAGCATTATCAAAAATAGCTTTTCCTTGAGTAATAACCGATGGATCACAGAAATCACTTGGTTGTTGTGTAATAATAATCGTTCCTGTGTTATATTTACGAGCACGACGCTGTACTTGCGCTAAAAAATCTGCCCCCAAGACATTATTTTGTCCCAATAAAACATGAGCTTCATCAACCATTAAAACTGTATCCACATCTGTATCCAAACATAAACCCCAAGCATATTTCAAAATATTGAAAAACAAAGCATTACGGATATTAACCTCTGCATTCATAAGTTCCCTGATATTAAAAACGATAAAATCACTTTGAGGAGTAATCGTTGTATGACTATCAAAGAAGAAACGCAATTCTTTAGTAAGAGGTCGAATTTTTAATTCTAAACGTTCCATAATATCTCTTTCATGTGTTTGTTCCGTCATAGAAGTTAACCAACCATTGATAGTAGCATAAACATCCGAAAAAGTTGGATAATCTTTAGAAGTTAATTTGGTAAAATCTGTATTAAAATCAATTTGAAAACGTTTATAAGTGTCTTGTACAACCTCACTAAATAAAGTTAGGACATCTTCTTCAATAGATGGATCATAATACTTCATAAAGGCCTTTAAAAATTGTAACGTTCTAGTTAAAACAGTATAACCAAGACCCTGTTTCAATTCTTCTTCATCAGCATCAATTACCACTTCTAAGGGATTAATCATCCCAAATTCGCCACCTTTACCAAGATCGATAACATCTCCACCATAAAGGCGTGTCATATCTTCTAGTTCATTTTCAGGATCGATGGCTACAATTTGACAACCATTACGAATATGACTTCTTAACATCAACTTAGCAGCTGTTGATTTACCTGATCCAGAAGTACCTAAAATAATTAAATTAGCATTATTACGATTATTTTCTTTTTTTATTTTATATAAGAATTGATTAAATAAAATAACACCACCAGAAAAATCAACACCTAATAAAGTAGATAATCCTGGATCTTTGATACTATCAAATATAAACGGATACATAGCCGCAACAGTTATAGATGGAATTGGGGTTCCTATCCTATCTTCGATTTCTTGCTTAGGAAAAATTGGTAGAATGGATTTCAAAACCTTTTCCTGTTCAAAACGAAGAGAAATAGCTTTTAATTCCATAGCATCTAAATAATTCTTAACATTAGTTTTCTTAAGCTCCAACTCTTCTTTACTATCAGCCGTTATCATAATGTGCATTTGAAAATCAAAAATACGGGCTTGTGATGATGCTAACATAGAAGTAAATTGTTCCAATGAATCAGCATCTTGTCTAATTCTCTCCTGCATTGTTTGATCTCTTTCTTCTTGATACCTAACACGTAAATCAGCAATTTGTTTATTTAACATCTTAGAAATGGTTTGAAAAGGAACCGGAATATGCTTAATTACTACCTTAATACCTGGCATATTAGTAAGTGATGATAAATATCCTGGAGCAATATATTTAGGATATGATACAACTGATAAAATAGTAGCGTATTTATCACTAATAAAGAAATCACTAGCATTAAATTGTAAACCCTTAGGAGCTAATTGTGCTTTTAATCTATTATTTGTCATATTGGCAACACCGTCCCAAATTCAGTTGTTTGTCCCCCATTTAAGAAATTATCTAAAATTACTCGTAAATCATCATTACTGGTTTGCGAAGCACTTAATCCACAGCCTGCTAAACCATTAATTAATAAACGTATTTTCTTCTGTATAGCATCAATATTTTTATCTTTAAATAAGATGTAATATTCTGTATCTACAATATTATTACTCATAAATGTATTACCCTTTTGAATATCTTGATTAATCAATTTACGAATAACTGGTGATTGTGTATTATTATATAGCAATTGTAGTTGTGATAAATAAACCGAAATATCCACTGGCCTATCCGCTACCACTAACCAAAACTCAAAATCTATCATATTGTAGAAATTTTTTAAACTTATTAAAACATTATTTTGAGCATCAGCATCCAAGATAAAAATATTACGTGGTACTATCTTAACACCTGTTACCTTCATATGATTTTGTAATTCAATTAAACCATTTTGAATACCAACAACGGGTAACCAATCTTCAGTATATTTACTTGTTGCTATCGTCGCCATAACCACTACACCAACCTTTCCAAACATATTTTTGTCTATTGTTAAAAAACTCAATCAATTCTCTTACAACCGTTAAAATATTATGATAATAAGGAACAGGAGCTACCAATAATGCTGAAACCAAAGCCGGTGCTAATATTAGAACCGTCACTATTGTACTAGTCATTGGAACAAACATCATTAATATTATAGTAATAAATACTCCCACTCCAAATAATATCAAATCAAAAGATGTAAATATTCCTAAAATTAATTTACCTCTATTTGTATTAGCAGGTATTAAATACATATCATTCATATAGTATCACACTCTCCCTTTTAAATTGGTGGTTGATCAAATCTATCACTTCCACGTGCATGATCAGCATCTTCAGTATAATGAGATCCAACTGGACGTCTAGCATTACGTCTACGCTCTTCTCGATTTAAACGGCGCCTAGCAAAATATCTAGGACCATATCTATCTTGTAAAGTTTCTGGCCCAGCAAGTTGTTCTCTTCCCTTACTGGCTTTTTCATAATTACTTTTAGCTTTAGCAGCTGCAGCCTGAGCAGACACCATATTATTATATAAAGTTTGACGATGTGCTTCCTCTCCTGCAGGATTGCTTTTATAAACGTCGCTATTAATAAATCTATTATAAGCATCTGTTGCTTCAGTTTCTTGATTTTGAGTTTCATACATTTTATCTTTAGCGAATTGAACATTATCTCTAGTTAACCCAAGTTGATCAGCTTGTCTAGCTCCAGCCCTTCTTTGTGCTGCTTGTTGTGCTCTATTGATAAGACCACCTCTAGCGTTTTTATCGCCTGTTCTAATTTGAGCGGCCAAATCACTACCAGCACGCCAACCACCGCTAAACTGTTTGCCTTGAGCAGCAGCATCACTAGAAGCCATACTATTCTGAAGCATAGCTGCTCCTGCTCCAGCTAATCCAGCACCACCTACTAAGGCAGCAGCACCTCCTAACATACCGGCAAGTCCAATGCTACCACTTCCACCTTTAATACCAAAGATATCTCTTATAAATTTAGGAGCTTGTCTAGCAAAAAAGAATATACCTAAAATGATAAATACCCCAGCAATTACTGTTATAATTGAAAAATTATTATCAAAAGTAAAAATGTTTTTAAAGAATTCACTTTGAATTACTTCTCGTACTAAAAATAACATTAAAAAAATAATAATTAGATGAATAAATAATTCTAAATAAGTGCTAGTAGTAACTTTAACCCAGTTAGCGAAAGCGCCATCTTTTGCTGATTTAGGGTCTATATAACTTATAACTGGAATAGGGGCGATTAATCTTAAAAACAATAACTTAAAAAGTCGAATAGCTACATCTAGTGTGAATGAGAAAATCATAAAAACCGCAAAACCGCCAGCTAATGTAGAAACTAATCCCATATATTCGAAAGCATATTCTTTATTACTACACGTTTCTTGGTAAAGATCCATTAGATCTTGTACGTCTGTTGCATTATTACTCCAATCATCATAGATTGCAATTTGTCCACAAGACTTATTAGGATAAAAGAATGCTCTAAAAATAGTTGAAGCAATCTGATTTCCACCCTCTTGTATTGCTGTACCTTGTTTTGAAGAAGTCTCTGCCGCTGAAGATCCTAAAATCAACTTACCCAAGAAATTGCCTCTCAATACACGTTCTTGGAGTGAATTAAGTGTACCAAATAGCAATCCATCGGTTTTTATTTTTGCCTCCAACGAATTTGGATCTGAATTATTTAATGATGGTTGCGGAACTAAAGCAAAAATCAAAACCACCACAACAATAACTCTACCAATGACTTGTCCCATTTTGCTTTGTTGCTTGTTATTTTCATCTGGTGATACTATAATCTGTAATAATGAAATAGATAATTTGAATAACATAAAAATGCCTAAAATCATAAATATACGACGAAATATATATAGATAAGTATCTTGATTAAACAAATTATTTTGTTCAGCAACCGTAAAGAAAATCTCATATACCCAAACCAAAAGTTGATATACTATTCTATCTAAAAATATACATATACCACGCCATATGTTACCAAACATTCCCGCTTTTGCTGCTAGTATCATGATATCAACTCCTTTCTATTTAGGCATACAAGCGTCCCAATCTATAATACCTGTATGAGTCATTATTTGTTCCATTAACCACTTAACCATATACGGTAAAAAGAATAATGCTAAGGCAGCAATACATCTTTTAATAAACCTAGCTTGAGCCTTTTTTAATTCCTCTTGATCAGATGATAAAACAGCTTTACCAAAATCAACACCACCAAACACGATCAATAAAATAGGAGCAATAATTTGAATATATCTAAACAAAGTATTAATTAAACTGTATAAACTGCCTGAATCATTTGGACTTCCTAATAGCGAATCACAAGAAATATTCCCTGATATATCTATTGGATCATCCAAAGTTGCCATCTGTTTAGCAGATGTTTTAATGGCATTACTATTATTATTTGCTACAGTTTTTTCACTTGAGGTCATAATAGTAGAAGCAGCTACCGCTTGATCTAAGTTGCTACCAACTGACTGTATTAATTTTTCTAAGGTTTCTTTTAAATCCTTGTCAACACAATTTCCAAAACTGTTTAAATCGTTGTTTGCCTTCGTTCTTTGTCCATAATATTCATCATAAGCCTGTGAATCTAATTTACCATCTTGTATGCGTTCTTTTATTAAGCTATCTGTGTTTGTTAAAATCCCTATATGCTCATTAATAGTATCACTATAATCAGTGGGACAATTTTTTGCAGAAGCCCCAATTTCATAATAATAATAAGTAGCAGGATTGACAACGGCAGTAGCACGCAATAATTCTATTTTTTTACTGTCTATGCTTGGAATCTTGGAAACATAAAAGCCTAAGTCAGGATTATAAATTAAATAGTTGGGACAATTACCACCTATTAAGCCAGCTTCTTTATATGCTTGTAACGCTTCATAATCTAGATACGCTCCACCATTTTTTTCTGCTCCAAATCCATAAAGCTTTTTAGCATCATCAGCATAAACTATGCCAAGTTGTTTAGTATTTCTTTCGCCATCACTTCCACCTAAGAATGAAATTATTTCGTATTGCACATAACCGTCAACATACCCCAAAGTAAGATCAGGCATATCCTCTTGAGACCGTTTATATGTACAACTAAGATTGGATAAAAAGGTCAAATAATCACTACCACTTAAAGATAAATCATATCTAATGCTATCTTTACATATTTCTCCCCAACACAATTGTGAGTAATCATCAACATATCCATTTACTTGAATGTTATTTGGACAAATTTCATCTATTTTTTTATAAGACATATCAATTTTTAATTTATCAAACAGCTTAAAGGATGACGCCGTATCTCTCCAATAGTGATTAGGATTTCCCGTATCAGCTAATAAATAAAATTCCTTATTTCTATATACAAGAGTTAAAGTTCTATTACCAACAGATGTATCATTATATTTATAAGTACACATTGCAAACTTATCATCCGCTTTTACATTTAAAGTAAATCCACAAAAAGCGATAAAAGCCAATACTAAACAATAACTTACTTTTTTTAATAACTTCATTCTATCTCTCCTAACAGATATCTACACTATAACAAGTATATCAAATAATAAGACAAATAGCAAAATAATTTTATGAAAACAAGAAAAAAAGCTCTTAAAGAGCTTAACTTTTATATATTATTATTTATTAATAAATGCAGCGTCCCAACATTCACCCCAAGATGTAGTATCTGTTCCTTCACCTTTGTCAGTAGAATTAAGATTACTAAATAGTCCCATCAATAAGCTTACAATAGTAACCACAAAGAATACGGCTACTGCGGCAATACAACGTTTTACAAGCATTCCTTGAGCAGCTTTAATAGCTTTTTCATCACTTGATAAAACAGCTTTACCTAAATCAATACTTCCCATAACAATCAAAATAATAGGAATACCTATTTGAATAATTGGAAATACACCATGTTTAATAAATTTAACAACGGGTGTTAATCCACCACAGGCATCACCAACATCTACTAATATCTGAAACAAATTCATACAAAAACCTCACTTTCTTAACTTTATTTTATTTGTTTTTCTTATATAAGTCAATTAATTTTCATTTGTTTACTGTCAATTAAAAATTAAAAGAATTTAAAAAAACCACTTTTTTCTTCTTTACCACCTGAGCCTTTATCTATTATGCCAAGTTTAGCTAATAAGCCATGAAAAACATTATTTCTGTTTCTTTCATTAACTGGTGGCATATTGAAGAACACTTTTACATGAGCCTCATATTCAAAATCCATAACATCGCTATTAGTTAATAAACTTTTATTTAAAACAATTTTTTTGCCTTTTAATTTTTCAAGTGCCATTCTACTTCTTCTTAACAATTTATTAAGTTTAATAGTTGTTGGTTCTACTAAGTATAATACACTATGGCAAGTCTCATCGATATTTGAATCATTTAAATCTACTAAAATAACATCAGATTCTTTATGTTTCAATAATTCAACAGCAAAGTTATCCTTAGTTACTGAAATCATATTTTTTTCATTAAAGTATCCAAAGTCATTCTTACCTATTTCCATAGCTGTAACTTGCATAGAAAATGTATGCTCCAACTCTTTTTTTAACATATAAATTAAAGTTGTACTACCAGCTTGCTCAGTAACATTTTTTATACCAAGAACATAACTATCGCCAACGGAACTAGATACCCTATCCATAGGAGTATCAGGCATTTCATTTAATTGTTGAATATGTGCTACATCCTTATAACTATTTGGATGATCTAATAAATATTTAACACCATCTAAATTAGTTGTAAAATTATAGTATCCCATTGATATAATTTTAGATAAATAACTAGATGAAGACATCTCTGGTATATTAGGTAATAATAAAATGATTTTTTCTGCATCTAAATTAGTAGCTATTTTTTGTAAATTAGCTATATTTTGGTACTCCTTGATAGCTGTAACATCCAAAATCATTCTACCAAAAAAGAAATTACGGAACATACTGACTAATTCATCAGCATCATATTCTCCCGTAACATTTTTAATAATATCAATATCTAAACCAGATAATACTTCACGTTGTTGATTAGCAACAATTACGTTCATAGAACCATCCCTTTCATATTAATACCATACCGTTAATAACGCAGGGCGTTTTCCGTCAAGCTATCAATAATTTTACCAAACGGTGAAGATGAAGAATCTTCACATTTTTTATTACCGTATATGGTTTTAGTTTCCCCACTAACTCTAAAAAGTTTCATGCCAGGGAAAAACTTATTAAAAATAGGTATATCAATATTAACATAGGTATATACGGTATAATAAATACCATTCTCAATACCATCAGCATTATCAGCATTCAATTTATTATTAGTATCCCAACACCTTACACAATAACCATCTTGGCAGTTAGTATACTGATATTTATTATCTTTTCTAACTGAATTTTCAAAAGCTATTACTGGATTACC
Source organism: uncultured Bacilli bacterium (assembly GCA_947632325.1). Lineage (GTDB taxonomy): Bacteria > Bacillota_I > Bacilli_A > RF39 > UBA660 > CANPXY01. The sequence goes on along the minus strand of CANROU010000002.1, from coordinate 46,742 downwards.
AGCAGTCGAATAATTCATATTCCTCAAGTAGTCCTTAATTTTGCTCTGGGCATTAGGTGTATGACCTTCATACTGTTCAATTAAATTGATAACCTCATTTTTAACACGAAAGGCCTTAGTATAATTTACCGAAAAAGCCATATAACCAGAAAGAATCAACATGAAAATAAGAATGAGGTATATCGTCAAAGTACCACCAATGGCTTCTTTCATTCATACTCACCCACTTTTACTCTTAATAATCTTTAGCAATTAAATTGTAAATGTATATTCACCAACGCTAATAGAGTTAGAATCAGTATCCTTCATAGCTGGCCATTTTTCTTCATGCTCTGTTTCCGTATCATTAAAACTATTAGTGATTTTTGGTTTAATCACGTTATCCCATAACAACCAGAAAAAGGCAATAACCGCTCCTATCGCTACAATTGTAATTACTGTTAAACTCAACTCTCCTGTTGCTGCTTTCATAAATAACATCCCTCCTATATTATTATAAATTTAGTATAACAAAAAAATAATGATTAGACAATAATTTTATGTTAATTTGACAAATGATTGTCAATATATTATTAGTATTGACCATAAATAAAGTTTTATTAATAAACAGCAAATTTTATTTTTGATAAATTAAATATTCAGTATTTTCCTTTACAAAAGAACTATTATCCATAACATAATAAACAAATTCCTTATAAAATTGGTTTCGTTTAGCTTTGGAAACTAATGGATTTTTTTCAATAATAAAATAAGTATCGTTTGGTAAAATTTGGTATTTTTTCTTTAATTTTTCTAAACCGTGATAACCATAATTACCTCTATTTAATAAATCAAAATAGTCAATGTCCTCTTCATGAGCAATTTTGTATATATAGGCACTATTACCTAAAACAACTACCTTCTCTTTATCATGGGTAAATTGAGATATTTTTTTATATTGTTCTTCATAATATTTATTCATAGGAAAATATTCAAAATTGTGTATTCCGCTTGGATAATTAATATTCCATTCAAAAGCATCCAAACAAGCAAAGAACAATGTAAATAAAAGCGCAGATATTAAACTAATATATAATATTTTTTTATTTATTAATGGAACATAATTAACTAACAAAGTACTCAAAGCAAATAGAAAAATAGCAACGTGAAAAAAATCAAACAAAGGAACAATTATGGAAAAAAATGCCAAACAATAATAACCTGTTATATCCTTTTTATTTTTACAAATATAAATGATATTTAATATTAATAGAACGACTGATATAACAAAACCAAGAGTAATAATTTGACCATTATCTTTAGCAAAATCAAACATGCCTAAAAAACATAAATCAATAAAGGGATATAAGCTATTAGTAAGTATTAAATAAATTAAGAGAATACTTATAGGTATTAAAAAGCCAATTATTCTTTTTAAAATTTTTTTAATATCTTTTTTTAGATAAAACAAATTAGGTAATAATAAACATAAGCCTACGGATTGTTTGGTAAGCAAAGCACATCCTAAAATAAATCCTATTAAATAATCACTTTTATTTTCTTTTTCACAATAGATAAGTAAAAAATAACAAAATAATATACCTAAATTATATCCAAAAACTCTACTTAAGAAGTAAATAAAAATTAAAGACAAAAAGACAATATACCAGGTTTTATCATGGTATAATTTAAACAATAGATAAATAAGTAGCGTGAATACTAAAGAATTAGCTATTAAATAAACAATTAAGTTATGACCAAATAGTAAAAAAGGAATAGCCATAATAAAACTATAAAGGGGTGTTACTACCATATTAAAGTCCCGATACGGTACTTCCCCTCTACTAATGGCATAACTAAAGCCATAATTCCAAACAACATCTAAATCTAAAACGCCACCTAAATAACTAGCAAAAAGCAATATAACCGCAAATATTATTAAATACTTAATATTTTCTTTGTTAAATATTTTGTGAATTAACATTATAACACCTACTAACAAAAAAGATAGCTTAGCTATCCTAAAATTCAAACATAGCCATCATAGCTATTAAAATAATAATCATAACGCCAACGCCTGTTACTACCAACATAATCATAGTTTGATTTTCCATATGATTTAAACGTTCTTTATATTTTGTCTCACGAGCTTTACTTTGTAAGTTAGATACCGTTCTTGAAAACATCAATAATCTTTCTTGTTTCTTCTCTTGTGAACCAATACCTAAACGATATAATAGACGCATCATACGCATAGAATCTCTTACTGGATAAGTATTAGCAAAATCCATATATGGATCAATACTAGAATCACCAGCATCTACTTTATCAACTAATTCTTGTAACCCTGGTTTAAATATATCTGGCGCATCCGGAATACTCTTACCAATGGCTACAGGTACTGTATAATGTTGTATCAAAATTTCTAAACCCTTTAAATAATATGGCAACATAATATCTATTTCATGAAGATGTTGTTTATAATACTTTTTTAAATTAAAGTATTGTGATTTAAAAATAACATAAAAGATAACACATGATAGAACAATATTTAATAAAGATAAATTGTTAAGAAAGATTAATAAAAAAGCAACTCCAGCCATAAAAGCCATCGATAATCTTTTTTTAAATAATACTTCTACATCTACTGATTCTCCATATTTAGCATAAACTAAAAAATCATAATCATCCTCTTTTAATAATTTAAAATAGGGATCGTTATCTTTAATAAATTGATCTTTATCGATTGTTTTATTATAAATTAAAACAAACAGAATAATAATACCAACGATTAATACTTCCATTACTCAGCCCCCACATTCTCATTATAATATTTTTCGCCTTTTAATAAGAAGTAACTATTAACAATTAATATCAAATGTAATAATATCTGCATATACCATTGATTTAGTAGGCCAATATAACTTTCACGCCCCAGCATATATTGTACTAACATAACCATCAAATATAACATAACACCAAACCGTAAAAAAGATTTATGGAAAGTTGCTCTTTCAATTCTATCACGATAAACACTTTCAACTAGCATATCGATATCAAGCTGCATATTATCCAAACTCTCACCAGTATCTTTAGCACCCTCTTTAGTGATTTGTAAAAATAACTGATGCATATTTTTAACAATATAGTAAGGATATTTTTCACTCATGAAATTTATTGATTCATCAATACTACCATTTTGATAGGCAAGTTCAATCATATGATTTACATCACTTAATACTGGATCTTCTAAAACACCTGAATCACGAACACCTTCAAGTGATCTAACAAAAGATTGAGTTGTAGCAAATTCCATTATTGTATTAGTTGTATATACTTGAATTTGTTCAAAAAGAAATTCACTATATACTCTTTTACATCTTAAGAAAGCTAAATAAGGAATTACAGCTACTGTCAAAATAACATAAACTAGAGAAACAATAAGATTATAAAAATACAAATAAGATACAATTGCGGCAAAGCCAGCAAAAAGAATTACCTGTACTGTATATTGTCTTACAGTATATTCTTGTCCTAATTCTTTCGTTTTTTCTCTAACCATCTTAAATGAATACGGTGCAAATTTATCATAGACAACCTGAACTTGTTCAACAATATACTTATAAACATTTTGGCCTTTATAATTACGATATAAAATAATAAATATCGCAATTATTAATAATATAAATAATTCCATTCTAGCTACCTCCTTAAATTAATTCTTCTATATTATCCTCTGTATCTTTATTAGTACTAGTCGTATCTTTATTACTATCATCTTGATTTACAGTGGCATTTGGCATAGTAAATTGAATATTTTGATTAGCCAAATACTCTGTTAAATGACTACTAGGAGTTTGAAGTAAAGGTTTTCCATCAAAAGATTTTTGATATAAAGTTCGACACTGTGGAACATTATTCTCATCAACATAAAACTCAACTACCTCATCAATTTCACGATGAAATTGTTTATATTTTTGACTATAATAAGCCTTAATATGAACTCCTATTTGAATATAACGATAAATAGTTGATAAAAACTGATTAACATCCAAATCTGTTTCCATTAAACTATACATACGATATGGTATAGCACTAGCTTTATCAGCATGGATAGTAGATAAGATATTATGTCCTGATGAAATAGAATTACGCACAGCACTAACAGCTTCAGCACTACGAACTTCGGATAATAAAATCCATTTAGGGTTTTGTCTCATACAAGTAACTAAGACATCACTATAAGATGCGACATTATTCGTTTTCATAGCGACAATATCCCGCTCGGGAAAAATTCTATCTAAATGTAGTTCCAAAGTATCTTCTATGGTAATAAGCTTTTCATTAGTTTTAGTATGACTAGCCAGATATTTAACAAACTCTGTTTTACCAGAACCAGTTTCTCCACTAACCATAATATTACAATGACCTTCAACACATTTAATTAAAAAATCATGAATATCTAAAGGTACATAATCTTCTTCTAATAATTTTTCTTTTTGTAAACGAATCTTAGCCGGTGTTTTACGAATAACTAAAGCAATACCATTAGTAGCTATAGATTCATGAACAAAATTCAAACGTAATTCCGTACTTTCAGCATCCAAAAAGGGTTTAGCATTATTAAAAGTAGTACCCATTACATTAGAACATTGAAAAGCTAATTTTTCTACAAAAGCATTAGTTAAATTAGGGACTTCAACCCTAATAGAACCCTGGGTTAGAGAGCGTACCCATGTTTGACCATTATTACTATATGAAATATCAGTAATATCATCATTATTAATCAAATCTTGAAAGGGACCAAAGTCCAGTTGATCAAAAATACTTTCTTGCATCTAACCCACACTTCCTTTTTATTCTTTATTCTTTATTCTTTATTCTTTAATTATTATTGTGTTGCATTTTCATCTGTCCATACAGTAACACGATTAATAAAATCTTTTAAATCATTACTGCTTAATTTAACTTCCCCTGGTTCCTCTTTTAAACTCTCAGCCGTTGGTACAGGAATTAATTCCGTATCATATGTTCTAAGGAAACCGGCTTTACGTAATAGAATATGATACTCCTCTGGCACTGCAAAGATAATCAATGCTGGAGATTTTTTCTCTTCCATATTAGCAAATACTGGATCACCATTACTATCAAGAACAGATAAAATCTTAACATTTTCTAATAGTTTTCCAACCATGATTTTATCAGCTTGATCAGGATTATTTTCATCTAATTTGTTAATAGCTTTAAGATAAATATCAATGTAATTATTTGGATACATTGAATTACCATAAGTAAGTTCTGTATTTACTGGAAAGTTATATAAAACATAACCATCTGGATATTCTAAAATTCTACTAGCTGCTAGTTGCTCCTTCTCTACGACACAACGTCCATAAAATAAACTACCTTCAGGAATCACACCATCCGAACTAGCATATTTATCAATAACAGAAGAAGCATCTAAAATAACATCGCCTTTAAGTAATGCCGGTGGCACTTCCATTTGACCAATCATATCTTGTGTTATTTGTTCCCCTGCTGTTATGGTCTCTTTAGCATATGGAACTGTCCTCGTTTGTAATGTTGATTTGATACGCCAATTATAGCCAACATATAAAACTATAACGGCCGCTAAAACACCAACTACTGTTACAGTGTTCTTATTTGTGAAAAATTTCTTAATTCCTACTATTAAATTACTCATCTAAATTCCCCTTTCCTGTTAATTTTCCATCTTCCATTAACTCTCTTTTTAATGCATCATTTTTGTATGTACTTTCTAATATACCATCAATTTTAGTACTTATATCTAAATGATCATCATCAAATGTTAAACTAGTAGCTGAATCAACTTGAATACTTACCTTAGGAGGAGTTTCATTTATATCATACATTTTGATATCATAATATCTATTTTTATCTACTGATTGAGCAAATCTTCTAACAAAGTTTTCCGCAAATTTTTCTTTATCTATTCTAATTTGCCCATTTGTACGATAATAGTTAATATCCACCGCATCAATCATCGCGGCCTCTGTTGTTTCCTTTAGTAAGTAATAATCCAGTTCACTACCTGATTGAAAGTTTTGAACAATACTTACTACTCCAAATGTTAGAATTCCTAAAACGATAATTCCAACAGCTAACATTCCTTTACTCATGTTTTAACTCCTTCCTAATCACTTTGTCCTTACATTATTAACAATGTCATAACCAAATCTTTGATAATAACTAATGATTAATGGATCACTAACAGCATCCAAGAGATCACATTGACCATTTTTACTATTGTTACAACCTATTACAGCTTTACGTGTAAATTCAACGTCTAGCGTATCTAAATAGTTACTATGACATGCCGTTATATCATTTTTAGTACTACAACTCATACCCTTATAATCTAAATAGCTATCTCTCTTAGCATTATCCGCTCTAATTTGTCGCATAGCTGCTGGCGTAAGCTTTATTTCATAATCAAGTTCCTCGTTAACATAAGTAGCAGTATCATTTTCAATATGATTTTTTAAAGCAATTGGATTAATTTTATAGTCTCCATTACGAGTGTTAATAGCACCTATACTCCAATTCCATCCAGCACTACGACTACTATTTTCGTCTTCACCTGGGAATATATTATTTAAAGCAATTGGTCTAAATATATAATCTAAACCGCCATCGTCGCTACAATGAGGGCCAAGACAACAAGTATCATTACAACAAGGCTCATCCGGTGGGCAATCAGGTGGTGGGCAAGGAACACCAGGAGGGCAGCCGTCATCAGGGTTCTTTACTGCATAAAAACAATTAATATCAAAGTTCCATTTATTTAATCCAAAATTGTTAACATTGGCTAAAATATTCCATGAATCAATTTCATCTTTAGCAAGTTCTCTATTTTCACCCTTTAGCTTAGCAAAATACCACTTAGTATTAATGTTAGCCGTGTTTAAATTAGTAAAGAATTTATTACCAACGTAAGAATAATCTGCTGGAGTTTCCTTATTTTTGCCATTTCCTTGATATACGATAACTTCGTTTTCTGATTTATTTTGATATGCTTTTGGAAATTGAAAAGTCAATTCTTCTGTTTTGGTTTTATTATTATTTGATGAAGTTGGGACTACTTCACCTTTCATAGTGGAACTACCTGTATTATGTTCTACGGCTGATACATTAACTTTTTTCATAGCTCTAGTAATATCATCTGCATTAGAATATTTTGGTGAACCACCTGTTGTAAATTCTACTCCTCTACCATGGTTAGAAACTAAAATAGTATAAGTAGCTGTATCTATTTTTGGTTCTCCTGCAGTAATAGAATCACATTCCTGCTTAGCCTTAGTTATAGTATTTAATGCTTTTTTATAAACATAATCGGCATCATATTGAGTTAAATAACAGCAACCTTCTTGATATGTTTTGTCGCTTGAACATAGATTACCATTTGAATTCCACACGCATGTCTCACCACATTCCTTACCATAGCTTCCTGCACCTCGCAAAAAACCATTCTCATCAAATCTATATCTTTTAGCACCCGTGCCACTTAATATGCCTTTGAGCCCTTCCCCATATTTACTTAAATAAAATGGAGAAGCGCATTCCCAATTATCATCCAAAGCCTGCTTACTTATAAAACCATACTTAAGGGACTTACACTTAGCGTAAGCATCACAATAATTCCACTTTATATGTCTTCCGTTAACTGTATAATATCCAACACCGCTAGCACAAGGATTATAATCAGGGTCATCGGTTAATAATTGTCTTACTACAGGAGCATTATAATTAAATGCTAAATTAGATAGCGATTGTTCATCTTCATATACTTGTTGATAACAACTATTAATACAATCTTGACTATATTCTCCACCATCACAGGATAATATACAACTATCAAAATCATCAGTTGGACCAGCAAAATGTTCATACTTATCTCCAGCCTTTCTATTAGCGCATTGAGCATTAATTGGACAAATGCTTGGTGGACTTGGCATACTTAATGAATTTAAATAGTGTGGCGCACAAGTAACTTCTGACTTGACAGTTACTTCATATTCTACCGCTCCTCCAGCAAAAGTAGCAACTGGTGGGCCATATGTAACCGTTACTGTTTCTTGACAATCTTTTTCGCAATAATCATTGCCATCCAATTTATAATTTGTACCATGTGTAAAAGACTTTGTATTAGTAGTAATTGTTGGATTAGTACTACAAGATAGTTCTTGATTAGTTGAATCACCAACTGGATACACATGCGTATTTGAAACCATATTTTGGGAATTATTCACTTGATATGTTACAGTATCTTCCAAGTCCTTTGTTTCTTTACTTGGTTCATAAACATCATTAGAATATGGCCATAATAACCTATATTCGCAAGCAATTGGCATACTACTAAATTCGTCTATCTGTGACAACGCGTCGACACTAAAGTCCCCATTTCGAAATTTATTCCACAATAAACTTTCATCCCACCTGCCTCCTTTGGATCTAAGCGTAGCGCATATATATATTCCATTACCTATAACACCGTCACCATCTTTATATCCTGTCGAGAAGCCAACTTGATGTATTCCATACGTATATTTATCAGAGCCTCTAACTTCAAGATAAGCCATAATTTCTGCTCCTGTATTTAGCAATTTTGTCTGAAAAAAACTAACAACGATATCATCATCATTTTTAACGGTTTTAGGACCAGCAGATACACCAATTATATTATCTGTTGGGCTATCCAATCCATCAAAAACAACATAGTCAGGATTATCTAATATAGCTTGTAAGTCCTGTACTATTATGTCGTTTTCTGATGCTTTAGTATTCTCTGCCACCCCTTGATTAGAGCCTCCATTTTCAGAATAAACGCCATAACCAACAGTGGCTATGATAGCTACTAAAACAATAAAAAGTATGGCCATTCCCTTTCTATTAAGCTTTCGTTTCTTCATTTTTTTCACCTTCTTCTAATGTTTGTTTTATATCCTTATATTGTTTTGTTTCTTTTACTCTTTTATTATCTATTTTCTCTAATTTTCTAACCAATCTACCCTCTACTTTAAATTCATAATCATTTCTATTACCAAAGAATCTAGTACAAGTAATCAAAGTTATTAATTTATCATTACTATTAACATTAACTCCAAAATCAAAATAACTTTTTTCTTTGGCTTTTTTGATATACTCTTTCATATCTTTTTTCTCAAGATTAAGAGCATTATCATGTTCATTAGTAAAATAGATAGCATATATACGATAAAGATAATTATCATTACCAATGGTAAATTGAATAAATTGATTTTGTTTAGCGAAGTCAGTATAAACAAACGATAATAACTGTTCAAAACGCGTATGATGTGGATCAGTAATTAACGGATGATGTGAAACATTTAACAGATTATGTCCTAAAATAGCTATTCTATTTTGAATATGGTCTGTTTCATATCGCATCCAAGTATAATCATAATTATCTTCTTCCATGGTATTACCATCTACTACAGGATAATCAATATTAGTACCTTCTACTCTAATCCAACCTTGTATAGTAGCACTAGCTTGTTTTTGCTGCTTCTTTATATTACCTACCCTATCTTCTATCTTGTAAGTAGGATGAAAATAGGGTAGTATAAACAAAATTATTATAATAATTATTAAAACTAATATGGTAAGATAAAGATATTTTTCGTTGTGTATTTTATTTAACATAATATGGATCTTCCCTCGTACCACTTCCACTAGTTATTTTAACATTATCTTTAAAATAAGCACTTAATTTAACACCGGCGGTTTTATATTCTGATAATGGTTGTGTATAAATATTACCAGCGTTAGCCATGACAAAATATGTATTAGCTTGTTTTGATGAATTACGATACCAATAACTAGCAAAATCATTTTTAGTGTTTCTAGCACTAAATAATTCAAACATATCAGGGGCAAAAAGTTTTACGGTATAATGCTCTACTCTATTAGCTTCATAAGTTGCATATGTTTTATAAATAGGTACATCAATTTCTTTTTTAACAAACAAATCAGTATTTATATATTGATTTAATTTATTGTTGATTTGATAAGCAATATTACCTTTTTGTTTAGCATTATATATTTTATCATTATCCCCGTTATCATATTTAATTTGAATATCTTGACCATCATTAGATAAAGTAGTATCCATAACTACCTTAGTAGTACCATCATCATCTACTTCTACAATTCTAAATAAGTAACCAGAGTAAATAACATATTCACCACTAAATCTAGTATTTAATTTAGATTGAACTCTAGCGGGACTATAATCACTCAATAGATAAGGATCACTTTCTGTTCCACTTCCCCCAATAATAGCGATATCACTAACTAAATTTAACACTGGTCTTACAGCTAGAGCTGTAGGAGAAGTAAAACTTAAGAAATTACTACCATCAGTTAATAAGAAATCATCACGACTAGCCCAGGCAGCATCTTTATCTTTTCTATTGATTAACCAATAGATATATTCGGATTGTAAAAATGAAGCATAATCACCATCTAATGACCTATTAAACTCTTGTATTGATAATAACCCCACAGGCATTTTTTTGGATTCTTTAGAACAAGAGGCACTATTTAGATTATCAGTAGTTAAATTATCATTACACCAAGTACTATTTTGATAAACATATTTTTTAGCCTTAGTACTTAAATGTTCATAAAAATATTTATTTAACCAGTTTTTGATATCACTATTTTCAAAATTATTATCACTATTATAGATCATATTACTAACTGGATAAGCACTAATTACCTTAGTTGTATTATCACTGTTAACACCAACTACTCTAAATAACATTCCTGAAAATAAAACATAATTGTTACCAACGCTACCTTTATAGTAACCATTCTCAGTATTATTTTTAGTAACTGTATTTAACATATCAACCACTTTAACAACTCTTTTAACTTGACTTTTATTTTTTAGATTATCATAAGCTGTATAAGTAATAGTATAAGTTCCAATTTTAGTTGTATCTACTTTACCTGATACTCTAACATTAGCTACTTCTAATTGACCATCACCTTTATCTACTACATTTTTTACACCAGCATCTTCATACTCACTATTATGATCAATTTGTAATGAAGTATCACCATTTAAAGTAATCGTTGGCCCTGTATGATCTACGTTAGATTCTAATTTACCACATTTTAAATAAACATAATATTTTAATTGACCATCTTCTTTACGCACCTTAGTCCATGACATAGAAGCATCACATAATTTAGATGTCTTTCCTAAATAAAAGGCCTCTTTTATATATTTTTCATCATATAAGGTCTTTAAAGAAACTGTTGATACACCATTATCTTCTATTGGTAAACGTCCACTATTAAGTTCATAATAACGAACAGAAGCATCCAACATTATTTTTTCATTTTTACTCATAATGTATAATTTTTCTAACCAAACAGACCAAATTATCCATCCTAATAATAAAACAGAAATAATGATAATCAAAATGATTATTATCTTCTTTTGTTTAGGATTCATCTTTTTCATAATGTTCCTCCTACTTTAATCTATAAATATATCGTTTATCTCTTATCGTAAACAACAAATCAACGTTCTTACTGTTTTCTACTTCTTGTGGTAGTAACAAATATAAATAATTGCCTTGATATGTTCTTGATAAAGCCATAGTGGCTTTTACCGTCTTACTATCTTTATTATCTATATAATTTATTGTACCATATCTCTTACAAAAGTCAACCAATTCTTTGGTAGTAAAATCATCCGTTAAATATGATAAAACAAGTATACTTTTACCATCAGGAGCCGTTACAGTTGAACTAGCAATAGGACAATCATTAATATAACAATTAGGATAATAATATAATTGTTCTTTAACAAAAGTAGCTTCTTCAAAGCGAATAGTTTTTTTCTCTTTATTGATAAGCAAGGTTATATCTTCATTTAATTTATGATTAGCCTCTTCTTTAATTTCCGTTACATCAGTTAAAGATAACTTAACCTTTTTTAATTTTTTACTACCATTAACATCTTGATAAGTAAGAACAAATTTATTATTTTCTAACTTTTTATCAGTCATAAAAATAAGTAAGAAAGTTTTTTCTTCATTAGCTTTTAAAGTAGTTTTTTCATAAGGCATACCTAAATCCATAAAACTATTATTATAATTAGTAGTATAATTACTACGGCTTAATTTATTTAAAACATGAAAACGATCCATATTCATTTCTCTACTAGAACCATGATTAACTACTTTTATTTTTAAGATAACAAATTTTTTATTACTGTTTTTATCTAATACTAAATTACCACTCATATCTTTATCAGTAATATAACCATCTTGAACTTGAACGCTATAGCCGTTTGCCGAAAAAACATCATTCATTTTATAAACTCTATTTACCACTTTAAAATAGTATGTCGTATAACCAATACCCACGATTAAAACAATAGAAGCAATAATTTGAATAACTATTTTATGTTCTATATAAAAATATTTTAAAAGACGAATACTTTTATTTAATTTTCGTTTATATTTATCTTTATCTACGTTAACTTGAACTTCAAATTCTTCATTATCTTTTTCTTCTACAGCAATCCTATCTTTCTCATCTTCAAAACCAAAACTTTTAAGATTAATGCCTAAGGCCCTTAATAAAACGACAATAAAGATAACATATTGTGGAAGAGACGCAATAGAAATTAAATCTCTAATAGCTAAAGCTGTAGTTACTTTTACCGCCGCAGTTAAATTTAAAAAGAAATCCTTAGTGTATATAAAAATACCAAACATAAATAAATATTCTAAAAATAAAAAGATATAAAAACGATAAGGTTTCTTCTTATAACGTAAAAGAGACATAATGAAAATACTGATAATGAATATAAGAATAATAACAATATAGAAAGGAATATTAACATAATTAGTAATACCATCTAGTGCTTGATCATAAACCCCTAATTGTAAATAATCATTTACAAATGATGAAAGTTGACTATTTTTATAAAATAAATAGGCACACAACAATAAAATTAACCAGTGAATCTTTTGAAAATGCCGAATTAAAAAGCCATATGGTTTCTTTAAAATCATTTTTCTAGCCCCTTTCTATGTTACTAACATTATAACCCATTTTAATAAATTTGAAAAGTATGTTATAATAAATTATGGAAAGAAGGTTCATATGAAAAGAAAAGTATATATATTAGTATTATTATTAGGAGTTATACTATTAAGTGGTTGTTCTAATAATAAATTAAAAGATATTTCTTATAGCGAATTAAAACAGAAATTAGATAATAATGATTCATTTATTTTAGAAGTAGTTCAAACAGGGTGCTCCGCTTGTCAAGATTTTACTCCCCGTTTTAAAGATATTTTAAAAGAATATAACATCACTGCTTATTCATTAAATCTTACTAATTTAAATAGTACTGATAAGAAAGAATATAGTGCACTGTTGAATGTCAATAGTACACCAACGGTCATATTTTTTAATAAGGGGGAAGAAGAATCTGTGGCCTACCGTATTATAGGAGCAGTAGATAATGCTAAAATAAAAGAAAAATTAAAAGCTCAAGGTTATATAAAATAACTTTGAGCTTTATTTTTCTAAATAATCAGCACCCTTATGAGGTTCTTCAAAGAGTAATCCAGAGTAATTTTGTTGCCTTAACGCTTCATATATTACAATAGCACAAGCATTAGAGACATTTAAGGCCCTTACTTTATCAGTCATAGGAATTCTCATACAATGATCTATTTCTTTTTTTAGTATTTCTTTAGGAATACCAGTGGATTCTTTACCAAATATAAAATATAAATTATCTTTAACATTATGATAATCAAAACTAGTATGTGGCTTTTTACCATAACGCGTAAAATAATAATAAATTCCTGGATTTTGCTTTTGAAAATCATTAAAATCCTCATATACATAATATTCTAACTTATCAATATAATTAACACCGCTTCTTCTAATTTGACTCTCATCTAATGAAAAGCCCAAGGGTTTAATTAAGTGTAGTTTAGTACCTGTAGCCACACAAGTACGCATAATATTTCCTGTATTTTGTGGTATCTCTGGTTCAAATAAAACAATATTATTCATATTAACACCCATTCCTTTCGCTTTGTTCAAGACACACATAATCATGAAAACTATAAATTTAAGCTTGACTTTTACATATGATTAATGTAAATTATATAACACCAAGCAAGAAAAAAATAAATATATTTACTTATTTAGATATATTTGTTATAATTTTCTTGTAAGATAGATATAATAATATTGTAGAATATTTATTATATCTACATTTGGTCTATTAATTCAATTAATGGATCAAACCCGTGTTAGCGCCAAGCGCTGCTTAAAAAAGTAACCTTTATGGTTGCTTTTTTAATGCATTTTAAAATCTTTTCTTATTTAATTCTTTTAATATTCTTCTTATTTCTTCTACTGAGAAAAAATATTTTTCACTTTTTGTAAATGACATTTTATTTTTATATTTATAATCGTATTTATCAATATAAGTTAGCATATCAGATACTTGAAATAATCTTTTTTCTTCGTGATCAAAATCCACTCTATGCTCAAAACCATCATACCTTGAAAAAATTGAGTCGAGAATTATACCTAATGTTTCTTGACCATTATCATAATACATCACGATCTTATCAAATCTACTCAAATAATCTTCATGTTCTTTTATCATCTTATTTATTTCACTAGAAACTTGTTGCCTTAATACACGACTACTATCAGTATATTTTTTATCAGTGATTATTGTGTGATATTTTACAGGTATTTTTCTTGAAAATTGATATATAGCATTAAATATACTTTTTCTTTTTTTGATATCAAAGTTAGAATAATCACCACGTCTCATTATCAAATCAGCCATATGAATCATTTTAGTATAGCCAATTCTATTAAGTCTCTCATTTAAATTAGAAAGTTCAGGTATAATATCATCATTTTGCTCATGAAAAGTAAATGAAACGCCATAAAGTTTTGATGCTCCCTTGCCAAAGCCAAATTCTCCAGTTTCATCTACAAATATATTTAGTCGTCGCATGATACTCACCCCGCCAAATAAATTATATACTATTTTGGTGAATATTTAAATGTAATTTCAATAATTTCAAGAAGCTTATGAATTATTATACATAATCACAAAATCTGCTTGCACACCTGGCGATAGTCAATATATAACATCTTCTATATTTTATATTCTTTTAATATTTCAAAATATTTTGTTTCTCCACATTTTTTCTTAACTCATTAATATATAAATCCCTATAGATTGGTAGTCTATCTAATATCTCTTTATCTAATCTCATATTATAACTATCACCTACTTCATTTCGATTTCTTTTTCATCTATATATTCAAAATTTAATTAATAAATAACAATAGTTTGTATCAAAAGAAAAACAATCAATGATTGTTATTCTTTTTCTGTAACAAAAGTATCAAAAAATTGTTCAACCTCACTCAAAGCAATATTTTGATTATCGTTAGATTTAATAATCTCTTTTACTTCCCCATCTTTAAAGAATATAAATACTGGATAATTATCTAGTGCTTCTACAATATTATACTTTTCCTTTAAATCCTTTAACATTATAGAGGCATGAGCATCATTTTCCATATTTAAATATGTAAGATCATCTTTTAAACCTTTTTTTACAATCATCTTTTTTAAATCTTTTTCAAAAATACGACAATTTTGATTAGATGGCACACAAGCATATAAAACAACCTGACCATTCTCCTGAACATAATGACTAACCTCTGGTTCAGTAATTTCCGGTATAACTGTTCTCAACACTGGAATAGAATCTTGATATGCCCGATAATTTTTATACCACATACTTAAATAAACGACTAAAATAATAGTTATTACACAGATGGCTGTCAAAATACAATAATTTTTAAGCGTTTTTTCCTTTTTTTTCTTACTTAACATGACCTTAACACCCTCTTTTCCTTATACTATTAGTTTAACATATTTATAATACTTTGATAAGAGTTAATTTATTTATTTTTAAAATAATTTATCTACGCCTTTGATAATCTCGATAATAATATTACTGGATTTGCTAGAATAAATCAGTTTTTTAGCTAAAGTAGGATTATCTGTAATAATATTATCCACATTTAAATCTATCATTTTGTTAATACTTTCCTTAGTATTGACTGTCCAAGCATAAATTTGTTTACCGGCATTATGAATAGATGATACCATGCTTTTGGTTATACTAGTAGCTTCCACACTAAAGTAATTTGCCGCTGTTAACTTAGTGACATCACCATAAGCAAAAGCTGTAACATAAACGGTTGTAATATTAGAATTAACTTTTTTAAAGGCTTCTAAAACGTCATACACCTGCGAAGTAACCACACAATTACTAGCAAAATTATATTTAGTAATAAGACTTGCTACTTGCTTTTCAAAATCGATCTCTCTTCCCGTTGGTTTTAATTCAATATTTAATTTCATATCATTATCTTTAGCCCATTTAATGACCTCTTCTAATAAAGGTACTTTTTCACCTTTAAATTTTGTACTTTTAAAAGAGCCTACATCTAATTTTTGAACCTCATCTAATGTCATATCCCAGGTATTTAAATTAACATTAGCTGTCCTGTTGAAATTGGTATCATGTGAAACAATAATATAATTATCTTTTGTCTGTTGAACATCCAACTCAATCCAATCAGATCCTAATTGTTTAGCCCCCTTAAAAGATGCCATTGTATTTTCTGGATAAATAACCGAAGCTCCTCTATGAGCCGTTACTTCCATAGCTCTAATATACTCAATATTAAGATTAAATTTACCTTCTATAATCAAATGAGTCACATAAGTTAAAGGTATTAAGATAAGTACCATAATCATAACTTTAATTAACTTTCCTTTTTTCTTCTTATCCACTGCTTCTATAAACGTATTAGGTTTAATGGATTCTTCTATATTTCCTTTATGTTGATAAAACAAAACACTTAAAATAGTATAACTTATAACGGATGATAAAATAGCAAAGATAAGAAAAGAAAGCATAATAACTACCCACGTAATAGTTATTAAAAAAGAATTTAAAAGATCCACTTGATTAAATATTTTGTTAATTAACACCATGATGATAATTTCGATAACTACAAACAAAAGATATATCACCATTAAACTAAATTGGGTTAAGCCTATGGTTAATAAATCCCTAATATGTTTTCCCTGGCTTAAATTTTTACTTTTTTTAATAGCTTCCTTAAAACTACACTGTTCTAAAAAATAATAATGAAAACTATAAAGCCACTTTAAAAGTACGATCATTAAAGCAACGATAATAAACACATAAAATATTAATAAAGAATAGTTAGCTTTAATAAAATCCATGATAAATTCTGGTATTTTAATGGAAGTGATTAAGTTTGTTCCTATACCAATGTGTAAAAAAGGAATTAAAAAGATAACTAAAAAAATAATAAGAATATTTTGAGGTTGAAAAACTTTTAAGGATTGTTTTAAAGACCATTTTACAGCGTCCATTAATTTTATATTTTTTTCATGATATGAACTGTCTATTAACGTAATAATAACTCCAATATCAAACAAGCTATAAATTGTAATAAAAACAAACAGAATAAACAGCATAATAAGAGTTATAGGATTAAGTAAAAAAGATAAGAAATTTTCTTTGGTTAAATAATGATAATTAGTGACGTTCATAATTAAATTAAATAATTTTAAAAATAAGGGTGAGAAAATGATCAGTGTTGCTAGTTTAAATACCAATTCAAAAAACAACATATTTTTAAAATTATAATGAAAGATATTTTTTATTTTTTTTAACATATACTTCTCCTTGATAAATATTATTGTTTAACCTTTAAATAGGCATTAATTGATTCATATAGTTGGTTGATTTTTTCGCTATTTTCATCAAACAGCTGTAATCTAAAATTAGTTATGCCCATTTTTTGATAAGTCGTAATACTAGTAAATTCTTGCAAAAGAGGAGATAAAATTTTTGTAGTTTGTTTAGTTGCTACTACGGGATAATGAACTCCCTTCCTATCTTCTAGTTCATACTTATTAATATTTTCTTCTTCATCATTTAATTGACATGCATTTTGTAAAAGATTGTGTTTCATAATCATTAAATCAATTCGGCCATAAATGATTTTTTCTAACGGTGGTGTTAAGCCAGTGATTTTTTGATAATTGTTAATTAAAGAGGCAATTTGCTTGATATTTAGTTCAGGCGATAAAGTAACTGTAGTTATATTATGTTTTTGTAAATAATATACGGTATAAGCATTTACTACATTCATGGTATAATCAGCAACTTTTTCCTGATCAGGTAATAAGTCACCTAATTGTACTACTAAACTCTTAGAGACAACAGTGTTTCTATGTGTTCTTGAGCCTTCATAATATAATCGCTTGTCATCTTTATACTGTTCATATAATGTCAAATCGTTTGTGTAAATACGTGTAAAAGGCAAATGTAAACAGGTCTTTAATTGTTCAAGATTATTAACGCGAACACTAATATGATGAGATGACTCATTAGTTTTAAATGATGTAACATCTGGCTTAAAAGTGGCTATTTTAAAAGAGTTAGATACTTCCATCCTTTTATTAGTTAGTTGCTCTATGGCTTCTCTTCTAATTTCATTTAGAAACTTTATAGGTACAAACACATCGCTATCCATATCAATATCTAATTGTTCTATTTTAAAAGGAGTATCATTTAATTTGTTTATTTGCTGTTCTACTTGCAACTTACTAAGAGGCGCTGTTTTAGCTTGTTGAACTAAAACTCCTTCTACTTCCACCTTATAGTGATTTATATCTTCTATGCTTAAATAAAGATTTTGACCTATTTTAAGATTCATTTTAACATTAATACCTATTTTCTTAAGCGCATAATTTTTAAGACGTTTCATTAACTTACTATCATAGGTTTTGTTAACTACATCCATCATCTTAAGATGTACTTTATTATCGACGAAGATAATATCGCCCTTCTTAGCTTCTTTTATTAAACGGTTTTCCCTATCATATAAGAAATTAACCATCATGCCCTTATCACTTTGGACAAAACGAATACCATCTTCTTGATGTAAGTCATCCGTTAACTTTATTTTTATTTTATGATCCCATACCTTAAGGACTTTTCCAATGGTAATACCTATATGATTAGGACTTTTAGTGTTCATCAAATTATCATTTGTTTCGTTGAATAAATGCCCTTTAGTAAATTCTCGATTAAAAAGCGTTTTTAGTTCTTTAATATCTTGTTTACTTATATCTTTAACAGTAAGTGTTTCATTATATTGATCGATTAGATGACGATAAAATTTGGTAATAAAACCGACATATTCGGGGCTTTTCATACGCCCTTCTATTTTAAAACTAGAAATAGAGCTTTGCATTAATTGTTCAAAATAACAACTGGTATTTAATTCTTTAGTACTTAACAAATATTTATCCACTAAAGGTAAGGGTTTATTATTTTTTAATAAACGATATGGTAACCGACAACTACCTGCGCATTCACCTCTATTGCCACTTCTACCACCTATCATACTACTAAATAGACAACATCCAGAATAAGAAATACAAAGTGCTCCATGAATAAATACTTCTATTTCCATCTTGGTCTTTAGATTATTTATTTCCTCTAACGATAATTCTCGTGCTAAAACAACCCGTTTAACACCAAGGTCTTCTAGTAACTTTATGCTATCTTGATTATTGATATTCATTTGGGTAGAGGCATGTATTTCTAATTGTGGAAACAATTCTCTAATTAAACAAAGCATACCGAAATCTTGAACGATAACAGCATCCACACCTTTAGTATATAAAAATTTTACATAATCAATAAAATCAGGTACTTCATCATCGTAAATGAGCGTATTGACTGTAATATAAATTTTCACATTATACAAATGACAAAATTTAATAGCTTCCTCTATTTCTTCATTTGTAAAATTATCAGCAAATTTTCGAGCTCCAAATTTTTGTCCACCTAAATATACTGCATCTGCGCCATTATGAACAGCTTGGTATAGCGATAGTATATTTCCAACGGGAACCAATAGTTCTTTTTTCTTCATACACGTCACCCTTGCACGATTATTATAACGTGTTTTTTATTTTTTGAAAACACGAAAGGACAAACTTCACATAAACTATACAAAGGTGTTTATATGAAAAATCGTCTTCCCCATCTTAGTGTCACGACCTTTACAGGTAGTGCTGTTGTAATCGGGTTTCTTTTAGGAAAAGATTTAAGTATTGATGAACAAAATGCCATTAGTGAATGGCTCATTTTAGTTGGTCAAATAATCCAAACTAATACATCTTGGATGCAAGTATTAAATGATAGCAAAACAAAACAAGAACAAACAGAAGAAGAAAGAATGCAAATGATCAAAGACTGTGTTGAAAAAATGCAGCAAAAGTTAAATAATCTAAGCGACTTCCAATAAATAGTGAATCCCACGAATATTATTTTCTATTTAACTCCCCATTTAAAAGATTAAAGCCAAAAAATTCCCACATAGGAATTTTTTAGTTTTAGTTATCTATTTTAATTTCCTTCAAAAGAGGTCCATATTGTTGGTTCGTATACTGTCCCTGTAAACCAAACTTCACCAGAAGATTTATCGCGTACTAGAAACAAATAAGGTTGATTAAAGGTAAGATCAATTTCTTCTACTGGGACATCGTATAGATATTCAAAACCACATCCAGCAGCTCCTCTTCCAAACATACTTGTTGCCGCACTTGCTTTGATTCCATCGTTTGAGAATTCCATATTGGCTTTATGTACTGCTGAATCAATAAATGCATTATCTTTTGTCATATTGGATAAATCGGCTTTTTTAGAATCAAAGACATCAGTAATGCCTAATTTTTTTAATTCTTCTATCAATTTAACTTCATAATCAGCTTTAAACATAGGAATTTGTCCCACGATTTTTGTAATCACGCCATCTTTAAAACTAGAAAGTTCAAGGGGTTTTAATCCTGCGATCAAGGTAGTAATATCTTGTGCTTTAATATTAGCAATATAACTCGCAAGAGAATCTACTTTTGGCATGATACCAACATATTGTAAAGTAGTTCCATCATACTCTTTCAAATCTTTGGCAAACACTTTAACATTCTCATCATCATAGAATAAGAAGTCTGTAGAGCCACTAATCTGTTGATAACCAGTGTTAATTTCTTGCATGTATTTATCTAAATACGTATTCACATCAGGTTCACTTTCAGGATCTCCACAAGCTCCTTCTGCCAACCATTTATCATATTCTTTTCCTACTGTAGAACGAATGGATTCCTCCCCTAATACATTGACAATGTCATAACGATTAACCGACGCTCCAATCTCAACTGCCTTAGCTTTTTTTTCAGTATTATTAAATTCCAACTGATGATAACCTGATGAATCAAGCGGACTAACAAAAGCACTATATTTCTCATGTGGATAATTAATAACCCAATCTTCGTGTTCACTTTGAATCTTATTGACCCATTCCATATCAATGGCAAGCGCACTTACTAAAATGAAATCTTCTTCAGTTACATCATCAAACAAATTATCAATCAAACCAAGTGTTTTTTCTTTAACCCAAGAATTTAATGGATTAGCACTAACAAACGAATCATAAATAACTTCAGCATTAAACTTCTCATTCAAATTCTTCGTATATTTTGATTTCATATTTTCTTTATAGGTATCTTTGACAAAAAGCGCATTTGCTAAAGATAAATTAGCACTATTTGTGTACTTTTTAGCACGATAATCACCAATTACATCCGCAATTTGTTCCTTACTTGCCCCATTTGCTCCCTCTTTCAACATAGCAAGAGCATACTTAATAGAAAGTGGACTATAAACAACATTTTGATTTGCCACTGCCGTTTTTAAGAACTGCAAATCAAAATCATCTAGATCATTCCCCTTGATGCGATAGGGGGATGACACAGAATTAGAATCTACATCAGCTTTATTTTTTTCATCATCATGATTTAAGGTCCAAAGTAATAATCCTATGGCAATCACAAGCACAAGCGATAAAGCGACAATGGCTATTACTTTTTTTTGTTTATTTTTTTTCTTTTCCCACACCTTTTTTTCCTCTTCAGACATTTTCTTTCCTCCTATTTTATACTTTAATTGTAAGACTACTACCACCACCACGTCAATATATTTTTTTACACAGTTTATAAGAGTACTTTCATTTACCTCTTTTTCTAAATAAAAAATTCCCTATATTCATGGGGAACCTTTTAATTTATTTATAATTTTCAGCTTTAATTTCCATATAACTTTGTGGATGTTTACATACAGGACATACACTAGGAGCATCTTTTCCAACAAAGACATGGCCACAGTTACGACAAATCCACATTTTATCTCCATCTTTGTGGAATACTTTATCATCTTTAATATTTTTTAATAAAGTAAGATAACGTTCTTCGTGTTCTTTTTCAATTTTGCCTACTTCTTCGAAAAGATAAGCAATTCGATCGAATCCTTCCTCTTTAGCTGTCGCGGCAAATTCTTTATACATTTCGGTCCATTCATAGTTTTCTCCTGTTGCAGCATCTTCTAGGTTAGTTAGAGTATCAGGAACATCACCATCATGAAGTTCCTTAAACCATAATTTAGCATGTTCTTTTTCATTATTAGCTGTTTCTTCAAAGATGGCAGCAATTTGCTCATAACCATCCTTCTTAGCCTTTGATGCATAATAAGTATACTTATTTCTAGCTTGACTTTCTCCTGCGAAAGCAGCCATTAAATTTTGTTCTGTTTTACTTCCTTTTAGTTCCATAATTTTTTTCCTTCCTTCTTCTTAATTATTTATATTAATGGGTTCATCCCCTAATATATCATGTTTAGATGTATATGTAGTATGTAATAGTTTTTTTGATAAACTAGATAGTGGACATTTTAAGAAAGAGTGATATATTTCTTTAATGTCCGGATTTTCATAACTGTTACGGATAGAATCTGTGGCGTCTTTAGCATACAGCGCTTCTTTTCTTTTTTGCCTTATTTCATCTTGTTTATTAATATTAACTAAAGGTTGCCCTCCGCCACCAACGCAACCACCAATGCAGTTCATGACCTCAATAAAATCATAATCCAAGTTACCATTTTCCAACTTTTTAAGGAGCACTTCTACATTAGGCAGGCCATGTACTACAGCCACTTTTAATTGATAATCTAATATTTTAATAGTAGCTTCTCTAATATTTTCATAACCACGAACCGAGTTTAATTGTAATAAATCTTTAGGTGGCGACTTTTTAGTTAATAAATAATAAACTGTTCTAAGTGTTGCCTCCATTACACCACCGCTACTACCAAAAATAACTCCTGAACCACTACCTCTTGATAAAAGCGAATCGTATTGTCCATTAGGTAAGGTCTTGAAATCAATATTATTTTCTCTAATCATCATAGCCATCTCACTAGTAGTAATAACAAAATCAGTATCTACCATAGAATTATCATGATTATACTCACCACTAGTTTTTAATTCTTCTTTAGTTATCTCAAATTTTTTGGCCGTACATGGTGTTAAGGCTACATGAATAACATCAGCTGGATTAAGCCCTAATTTTTCACAGAAATAGGTTTTAATAATAGTTCCTTGTATTCCAACAGGACTTTTAGTATTCGACAAATGCTTTAATAAGTGAGGATGGTATATTTCCATATATTTAACCCACGCTGGACAACAACTAGTAAATTGGGGCAATTTTTTCGATGATTTAAGTCTTTCTAGTAATTCACTAGCTTCTTCCATAACCGTCAAATCAGCACCAAAGGTAGTATCTAAAACATAATCAAAGCCTAATTTTTTTAAAGCTGTAACCATTTGTCCTTCGACAAAACTACCAGGGGTCATACCAAATTCTTCCCCTAAAGCCACTCTTACGGCTGGAGAAGTAGAGACAATAACCGTTTTATCTGTATCATGAATATAATCTAGCACCCTTTTATAATGATATTTAGGAACCAAAGCGCCTACAGGACAATTTAAAATACATTGTCCACAGTTAACGCAAACAGGACACTTGGCTTTATTAATATCATACTTAATACCGACAACATTTTGACAAATATCTTTACAACGTCCGCAATTAATACATTTTTCCATAATACGCATAATAGCGGGATTGTCTAACGCTAAGGGTATTCGTTTATCTTCTGGTTCCTCTACTAAGACAAATTGTTCATATGAAGCATCACAAATAGGACAGTGATAAGTAGAATCTAAAGCGTCTCCTTCAAATTCATAACCACAAATTTTACAACGATATCTTTTCATTATATGTTCCTCACCGCTTAAAAAGGCAAATGCCTTAAATTAAATATACCACGAAAAACTATTTTTGAGCAATAATATTTCATCTTTTTTAACTATTATAAAGTTTTTTCATATATAATAGATTTAGAGGTGAAAATATGCGAATTGATAAAATTAATTATTACTTAGATATTGCTGAAGCAACTTTAGAAAGAGGCACTTGTTTAAGACGAAACTTTGGGGCTATTATTGTCAAAAATGATGAAATTATTTCGACCGGTTATGTTGGAGCGCCAAGGGGTCGAAAAAATTGTTGTGATTTAAAATATTGTACCCGAGAAAAATTAAATATTCCTCGAGGCCAAAGATATGAATTATGTCGCAGTGTTCACGCTGAACAAAACGCTATTATAAGCGCTAAAAGGAGTGATATGATTGATTCCACTTTATATTTAGTTGGTAAAAATTATAAAGACGGTTCCTATGTAGAAAAAGCCATGCCTTGTGCTTTATGTAAAAGAATGATTATAAATGCAGGCATTAAACAAGTGATAATTCGTAATAGTAAAACAAAATATACTGTAGTAGATGTTAATAGCTTTATTGAAAACGATGAAAGTTTAGAAGGTGTTTTCGGTTATTAATAATTGGCCATACTTGTATCATATATTTTAAAAGTAGTAACATATTTTCTAACCACTTGATTTATGATACAATCATATTAAGGATGTGAAATAAATGAAAAAAGTTATATTGACTGGTGATAGACCTACGGGGCGCATGCACTTAGGCCACTATTTTGGTTCGCTAAAAAATCGAGTTAAATTACAGGATGAATATGATACATATATTTTAATCGCAGATGTTCAAGCCTTGACGGATAATTTTGAACATCCTGAAAAAATTAGATCTAACATTCGTGAGATAGCTCTAGATTATTTAGCCGCTGGTATAAATCCTGATAAAACTCATATTTTAATTCAATCAAAAATTCCAGAAATTGCGGAAATGACTGTTTATCTTTCTAATCTAGTAACAGTTTCCCGCTTATTCCGTAATCCTACCACTAAAGCTGAAGTAGCGCAAAAAAAACATATATTTGGTAATGAAGGAGAAAGTATTACTTATGGTTTCCTTGGCTATCCTGTCAGTCAAAGTGCTGATTTAACTTGTTTCGATTGCGATATTTGTCCTGTAGGTGATGATCAGGCTCCACACTTAGAACAAGCCCGGGAGATAGTTCGTAAATTTAATAGTATTTATGGTCCTACTTTAAAAGAACCCCAAACGGTTTTAAGTACTACGCCACGTATTAAAGGATTAGATGGTAATGAGAAAATGGGCAAAAGTTTAGGTAACGCTATTTATCTAGCAGATGATGAAGAAGCCATTACTAAAAAAATCATGGGAGCTATCACAGATACTAACAAAATCAAAAAAGATGATCCTGCTGATCCAGAAAAATGTATGGTCTATTATTATCATAAATTAATCGATAATCCTAACCTAGCTACTGTCTGTCAAGAATGTCAAAAAGGTAGTAGAGGATGTGTAGCTTGTAAAAAAGAATTGATTAAAGTGATGTTAGAATTTCTAAAACCAATTCAAGAAAAAAGGCATTATTATGAACAACATCCTGAACTAGTTGATAAAATATTAAATGATGGTACACAAAAAGCTCGTAAAAAGGCTCAAGAAGTAATGAAAAGAGTCCGCAAGAATATGCAAATTGATTATGATTTTATTGATAAGTAAAAAAAAACAAGTTCATTTTTTAAACTTGTTTTTTAGTATGAGATAATTTTAATAATTGATAAATATGTTGATGTTTTTCATTAAAATCACTTTTTAAACTCTCTAGAAACTTTTTATATATT
Source organism: uncultured Bacilli bacterium (assembly GCA_947632325.1). Taxonomy (GTDB): domain Bacteria; phylum Bacillota_I; class Bacilli_A; order RF39; family UBA660; genus CANPXY01. Next base: position 20,529 of record CANROU010000002.1, on the reverse strand, counting down.
ACATCAATATCATCTAACTCATCATCAAAATATTCAGCATATAAATAATTAAGTTTTTGGTAATTTTTATTTTGATAAGTGGCTTTAAGTTCTTTAAGTAAATATCTTTTTCTAGATTCTTCTTGCCTTGTGAAGAATGCATCTACGTGATAACTTCTTAATATTTGATATTTTAATACTTGACAATCTATTCGTTCGCTGATATCTAAAATTTCCATTTCTTCATCTAAAAGCAAACTACTATGATAACAACTTTTACCTTCTTCATCAAATTCAATAGCTATAACCTTTTTGCCATCTGTAAATAAGCAAGCATAATTAATGACCTCAGTATCCCGCTTATAAAAAATTTCACATTTATTACATAAATTATTTAATAAATTTTTATCTATTTTAATTACGTGTTTAACAATATCATTCATTTGATTACTGCCTATTTTTAATAGTGGTATCTTTTTGATATGTTCGATGACATCATTATTATTCCACTCAAAAAATTCATATATTTTATCAGTATCAGACCAATTTAAAAGCACATCATAAATATAAACCATGTCTTTTGCTCCTTCCTTTTTTATAAATAGAAATTGTCATAATACTAAAACCAACTATTGCTGATAAACACTCTACTCTACTAAAAATAAATTGCAAGTAATCTTTTAGTGAATAACCTAAGGTACATAAGTTTAAATAAGTAATTATATAAGTACAACCAATTACAGTCAATCCAAATCCTAAAAGAAAGAAGAAAATTCTAATTCCCATAGTACCACCTATTATAGTTTATTGCAGCCACATTACTTTTAGTATTTATAGTTATAGTATATAAAAAATAATTTGAATTATACGCCTAAATAATATCTGTGAGATACTTCAAATTATTTTATTCAAATTATTTTATTAATTTTTTTGATTTATTCGATAAATAGTAACATGTACTAAAAATAATACTTCCTAAAAAAGCTACTAACATATCTAACATAGTATCATTTATGCCAGTAGATTGTACATGTTGACAATCACCACCAATAATATTATCACAAATGAATTCAAAGAATTCCCAAATGGAAGCAATAGCTAAAGAAAAAGTTATAATATTTAATATTTGAAACCACAAGGGCATTTTTACAGATAAATTATTCGCCTTATTTAACAACATAATCAAAGCCCACGAAGTTAAAATACCGGATATAAAATGAACCACTTTATCAAAGCCAGGGAACAATTGATAAAACTTTAAAATACTACCTAAGGTATAAGCTAAAAAAACGAACAAATAGTAACAAAACCTTATATTGTCACTAATATTATAAGATAGTATTTTACTAATTAATAAAGGGGCCAACAAGAGCGGAATGATAGCTAGTCCAATTAAAAGACGATCATAAACTTGATTTATTAATTGGTTATAAAAATACCAAATATTAATTATAATAAAAGCAATAACGAAAATTCTATTTATTATCTTCCAAGTCATTTTTATCCTCCAATTTTACCATCTCTACTTGGTTAATTAGATCAAATTTTTTAGATATTTTATCAGTGGTAATTGACACATTTTCAACATCACGATTGACAGCTTGTATACTTCTAGATAATTTATCCCACCGTTCTTTATATCTAGTAAATTCTAAGCCTAATTTATTTAATTCATCATGAATAACAGAGGTATACTGATCACGCTCCATATCTTTGATAACCATTTGAATAACTGTAAGTGTACTAATTAAAGTTGTGGGAGAAGTTAGCCATACCCTTTTTTTATAAGCATAATCTATTATATCCTGATGATAAGCATTAATTTCCGCAAAAATAGCCTCTGCTGGTAAAAACATAATAGCCTCATCTGCAGTAACAGTTGGAATAATGTATTTACTGCTGATAGCATCAATGTGTTTTTTAACATCTATTTTAAATTGCTTTTCATATCTTTCACGCTCAGCATTGGATAAACTTTTATCAACCATCATTTGATAATTTTCTAAAGGAAATTTAGAATCAATCGCAATGGTTCCTAAAGGCTTAGGTGCAAATAAAATACAATCAGCAATTGTGCCATTTGGTAAACTATATTGTTTTTGATATATTTTATTATTTTCTCCAAAGACATTAGCCATAATATGATTTAAATTTACTTCACCAAAAATACCCCTACTTTTTTTGTCTGTTAAAATACTTTGTAATGAGACGATATCACTAGATAGCATTTCAATTTTCTTTTGAGCTTCATCAATTTTATTTAAACGTTCTAAAACCGAAATAAATGTTTTATTTGTTTTTTCAAAGTTTTGATCTAATCTTTCATTAACTTTTTCATTAATAAGCATTAATCTTTTCTCGACTTGCTCATTTAAAGATGTAAAATCAGTATTTAAGTTTTTATTTAAATCTATTTTGAAGTCACTCATCTCTTTTGTCATATTGACTTCAAATTTACCTAAACGTTCCACAATATTACTTTCATTGATATTTTTAAACAACGAAACAACAACTAAAATTAATATAACTAATAATAAACCAATAATAATATAATCCATACTACACTCCTATTCTATCTCTAATTTCTTACCTATCAATTTAGATAAAAAATACGCTATAACCAACATTAATGTAACAACTATTATCGTCTTAATATCTGTTACACTTTGTAATATACTTTTACCAATATACCCCCAAAAGTAAACAATAGATATTTTTCCTAGTAAAATAGCTATTATAAATTTTTTTGAATTCATCTTGGACAAACCAGAGGCAATATTAATTAAAAAAGCCGGAGTAAAAGGTAGTGCAATTAAAACCACCAAATTAGTAAAAGGAATCTTAACAATTCTAGTCATTAATTTTTTTAAATGCTTTAATTTCTTCTTCGAAATGAATGTTAAAAATCTTTTACTAAACCACAGGCGAACTACATAAAATGAACATATACAACCAATACAAGTCGCAATCCAAGATAATATAAAACCAAAGAAAAAGCCAAAAGCATTGATATTTAAGGTGATAAATACACCTAATGGCAATAGAGGAATGATGGATTCTAAGAGTACTAACATAATTCCTGAGAATGGACCAAAAGTTTGTAAAATAGATGTCATAAAAGTTACTACAGTATCAACTGTTTCTTTCACTATATCACCTATTATTTAGTATATTATATTTTCCTAATTTTTAAAAGAAAAACTATCCAAATGCATCATTTTTCCTTTAACAGAAATATTTTATCTTGTAAATAAATGTAAAAACATTTTAGTATTATCATTTTTAGTTGGACAATTTTAAAAATATGATATAATATCTTTGATGCGCTGGAATAGCTCAGTTGGTAGAGCAATCGTCTCGTAAGCGATAGGTCGCAAGTTCAAATCTTGTTTCCAGCACCAGATAGATACTAAACTCGGACTTTCGAGTAAAAATAGAAAAACGGCTTGCAAAAAGGTCGTTTTTATGTTATTATGAATATGTCAAGGAAACTTGCATAAAATAAAAAGGAATACCTAATTTTGATGAGTTAGGTACTATTCCAAAATTTTAAGTTAGTACCGACTTATACAGTTGGTACTATTTTTATTAATATGATTAAAATCACAATAATAAGGAGTATTATGATAGTACAAAGATATTTCTCTTGTTTTCTCATAACTTCACCTCCTTCCACTTTAAAAAGTAAAGGAGAATAGTACCTAAGCTAACTAAGTATTCCTAATAAAATTATACCAAACATTTGTTTCTAATACAATAAATTTTATATAAATTATGATAATTTAGAAAACACACTTGCATATTGTCAAAACTATATGCGTGTTAAAAAAAATAGTTGTTGTACGTCTTCCTTTAGGGCACCATTAGGAGATTTATTCGAACTGTGTCAGAAAGGTTGGTGTCTATGATAAATTTAATCAAAAAAGTAATAGATAAAGATTATTATGAGATAGAAAAAAATATGAAAAAATATGAAAAAATATGATATAATTTTTTATATAAAGTGGAGGTTTTGAAATGATAATTGATAATTATTATAACTATATAACACTTACTGCTTTCGAACATTTATATAAATATGAAAGCAAGAAAAGTATAAGTGTAGAGACATTGAAATTATTCAGAAGTGAATTACTTAAAGAAGTTTTAGACATTTATAAAAATGGAAAAGGTCATAATTATTTACAAGAAAGAGATCAATGGCAAGGAGAAATATCTTTTACAGAAATTGATGAAGATATTGCATTAAAAAATTTTTTAGAAGAATATGAAGAATATTTTTATTTAGATAATGACATAGTTAATGTTTATGAAGAAGTTTCTTTTGATGATTTATCTGAACTAGTAAGACAAATTAGAGTAAAAGGACAAGTATCAAGTAGATTTGATATTATTGAGTGTACCAAGAAACTTAGAGATATTTTAGGTATATCAACTATTGATAAATTTATTAATGAATATTCAAAAATTGAGGAAAAACTTCAAGATTTATATTATAAATTATTTACTCCTGATGATTCTAAAGAATTAAGAAAAGAAATAAAAGCATTATTATTTTTAAGATTTAATTTTTTTGATCAACTATCTAAAATGCCACTTTATAGAGTGGATGCTATTAGAATGGCAGCTTCAAATTATCGTAGTGAAAATGATACTGCAACTTATGATAAGTATCCAATAGATTTACCTTTATGGAAATCTCAATTTGAAGATTCTGATGATTTTTTATCAGATATCGATGCTAGAGTTTATGATATAACGCAATATGCCATATTTGGAAAAGCAAAAAATGTTCTTTATATGAGTAAGCTAAATGAAGATATAGATCAATTTTATTGGACAGGTGGAGTTGAATCTTCCCAAGAAATAGATCCAATTAAAGATTATACTGATGTTATAGAAACTGATATGTTAGCCAAAGAGCAATTTGCAGATGATTTTGTCGAACATCCAGAACATTTTGCAACATTTCATGATCCATCTGATGAATTTTGGGTTTTATACATAAATTATTTGAACAACCTAAATCGTTTTATGGATATTTATGGTGCAAGTGATGAATTACTTTTTGCCAAAAAAAGACTTTTATATGCTTTAGATAAGCCAACTGTTATGCTCTTTGATGAAAATAACTTTAAAAGTGCTTATGAGGAAACCAAATCAATAGAACTTGATGAAGAACCATTTAGTTTCTTTATAGATGAAATATATTTTATGGCTCAAGAGGCTTTTATGATTCCAAGTAATGAATATACTATTAGGAAATTGCTATTTGTAGGAACTTATTATAATTTAACTAAAGATCAAGAATTAAAAGAAATTATTGAAGAATTTAGTAATGATTCAAGATTTGAATTTTTCTATGAAATAATGATTAATAACTGTGCTAATAAAACTCCAGAAAGTTCAACAGAAGATATAAAAAAACTTATTTTAAAACCAACTGATAAAAACACACCAAAAGAATAATAAATGTTAAGCAGCGAAAATGTTAAGTAGCGAAAAATTATTGCTACTTTTTTCATTATTTGCTAAACTATATTTAGCTGACACTGATATTTGCGAGAAGTTGTAGATAACTTCCTCAGTCGCACCAAATAAAGTTTAATTTTTAAAGATTCTTTTAATGTTAACAAGTAATAGCAAAGGAGTAAAATTATGATAAAATTAATAACTCAATTTGATAATGAAAAAAGTAAATTATCTTTGGCAACTCCAACATGTGGATGTTGTAGCTGTTGTTGCTGTTGTTGTGTGATATCAACATTTGCGACTACTAGTATTAGTGCCAGGAACTTTGGAAATTATGTTGCAAAAACATTGCCAGATGAACCAAAGAAAATAAGAGCAGCTAGACGATTTGGCTTTTGGTTTCCTTTTGGTCTGTTAGCGAGTCTTGGATTAGGATTATGGCTTGTTAAAATGATGAATTTAAACATTTTTATACTTATACCAATTGGAATTTTATATTTATTTATTATGGCTCTTTTCTTAAATAAAAAAATTAATCCATCCAAAACATCAGGGAAATTGATTTTTTTGTTTCCCGTTGGCTTGTTAGTGAGTGTCGGATTAGGATTATGGCTTGTTGAAATAATGAAAATAAATATTTTTATTGTACTTATAGCAATTGGAATCTTGTATTTATGTGTTATGGTTCGTTTCTTAAATAAAGAGCTTAGTTTATCCGGAATTATTTCAAGGATGATATTCTTTACAGTGTTGTTAGGTATTTTTGAAATTGTTGGATTTTATGGGGGTATGATTGCCTTTGTATATTTAACTCATTTTTATTTATTTGCTGCGGTGGCAATCCCAATTTTATTAATAGCTTGGGCTTTTGGGAAAAAATATGATGTAAAAAATAGCGAAGATATTATTAATAATAGTAGTTCTAATGAGCAAAATAGTGAATCTGTTAGTAATATCGAAACTATGGAAATTAATACTGATAACTTGTTGGATAAAGAAAAATTAACAAGTGATAAATCACATCTTAAAAAGAAATGCTCTCATTGTGGAATTGAAAATGATGTAGATAACAAAAAATGTATTTATTGCTCAAATCTTTTTGAAACAGATGATAAAAAATGAAAACAATAAACCAATATTTATTAGAACAATGTTGCAATTTTAGATGTGGTATCATTTTACCATATCAAAAGATACCAAATAATTTTTGTGATATATCAAATGTGTATAATTATTCAATCCCAGAAGATACTATTGAAACTTGGAAAACTGCTAGTGGTTCACTCAATTTTGATGAAAATAAAGCAATCATGGGCGCTATTGGAGAAGCTTTAGAAAGATATTCAGGAGCAGTTTGTATGTTTGATATAAAATCATATTTTGAGTTAAAAAACGAAAAAAATATACTTCATTATAAAGATTTTTCTTTATTTTCTGATGAACAATATAAGGATACTAATTTTTTGTGGAAGAGGCCTAAGGAGGAGCAACAATATTTTGGCGAAGTTTATTCTTTATATGATAATACCAAATGGTATGTACCTCAAGAATTAATTGGATTGGGATCTAAAATACAAGATGCTTGTATTCCCTCTACTTCCACTGGTATTGCTGCACATACAAATAAGTTTGAAGCAATGTATTCGGCTTTATTGGAAGTTTTGGAAAGAGATGCTTTAACAACTTATTGGTTACATTCTATTGGTGGTAGGGAAATATCATTAGAAGAGAAATATAAAAAAGAAGTTTTAGCAAAAAAAGGCCAAATATTTTGTTTTGATATAACACAAGATTGGAACCCGTTTCCCGTTGTTGCTGTATGCGGGTATTTATTGGTTAATAATAAAAAAAGAATATCAATGGGTGTTGCTTGTAGAGAAAATTATCAAAAAGCAATAGAAAAAGCATATTTAGAATGGATTCAAGGCTGTATATTTGCTGGTTATTATGATGAATATCATGATATAAATTTGGATAATTATAAGGATGTCAATAATTTTGATTTACATGCTGTCTATTATACTAAACATCCTGAAAAATGGACAAAAGTTCCACTTATTAAGTACAGAAGTCCATATCAATATGTTGAAAAAAATAATAATTTAAAAAATAAAGATGTTAAATATAAACTGGAGTTTTTATTAAAAAAATTGAAAAATGAAAATATTAGATTATTTTATAAAGATATTAGTACAAGCGATGTTAAAGATGTTGGAGTTACAGTCATAAGAGTCTTGTCGCCTGATTTATCACTTTTACATGGTGATGAAAATGAAATGTTTCTTGGGGGCAAAACAAAGGAAGCAACATGGAGATATAAACACTTAAAAGCTAGAAAATTTCCAAATCGTTATCCACATCCCTTGGGTTAAAGGAGATAAATACATGAAATATGAAAAAAATAAAAATTGGAATATTTTCTTAGAGGAAGATAAATTGTTTTTAACAAAAGGTGCGGATGAAATATACCTTTTTGACGAATTAACCGATGTGGATGCAAAAATCATTTACGAAGCATACTGTAATAATTTTTTTGATGATTTAGTAAAAGACCATAATTATGATGAGATAATAGATAAACTAGAGAAGGTAGGAGTTATTTATCAGAAAAAATGGAATACTAATAATAAAAAAATTAAATTATGTATTAGATATTACGGAAAACCAAGCATTAAATTAAAAAACGAAATTATGAATGTTATAAATAAGAGGAGTAATATCAAATTAGTTGAAGATATAAATAGTAGTGATTTAGCATTATTAATAAGGATTAATGTACATCTTAAAGATATACTGGAAGATTATTCGAAAATAACGATTCCTCATATTTTAGTTGATTTAGGATATGCTAACAACATATCCATTGGACCAATTGTATACGAAGAAACAGCATGTTTAAGTTGTTATATTGGGAGGGTTGCGAAAAGTTGGGGTGATTCCTTACCACCAGTTGAACCTGCTGTTACTAATCGATGTGAATTAATTTCGGCATTTATAATAGAAAGAGTGGAAGAATATATCACACATGGCAATTGTCCAGATTTGATAAATAGTGTATGGAATTATAATGTTAATACTTGCTGTTCAAATTATAATAAGGTTTATAAATTACCTTGGTGTCCATATTGTAATGATACAAACGATAATGACAAAATTAATCTGCCGTGGTCAAAGGATGTTGATTATGTCTAAGTATGAAAATTTATCTAACCTATTTGATTTATATTGGGAAAATACTAATTTAAATGATAAAAATATATTAAATTTTGTAAATAATTTTATTAATGAAGAAAAAGATATCGAACGAATTAAATATCATACAAATGATGTTAAATTAGATTATCCTAAAGATAAATTATATGAAATTATGAAGATGAGAAAAAGTGGTAGAAACTATAATAATTATCAGATAAATAAAAAACAATTGTCTTCATTATTTTCAGGCTTTGCCGAAATTGATAAACATAGATTATTGTCTTCAGCTGGTGGAAAATATCCTATTGAAGTTTATGCATTATGTTTCAATGTTAAAACCCTTAACAACAAAGTAGTTTACTATAATTATAAAGATAATTCTTTGTCAGTTATAGGTAATTGTCCAGACTGGAATAATATAAAATCTATTACAGGGGCAGGCGATGTTGTTGTGGGTAAGCCATCCATTATGTTTATATTTGTTGGTTTTCCAAATAGAGTTGTCTCTAAATATGGAGAACGAGGTGGAAGATTTTTGTTAATTGAATCGGGACATTATATTCAAAATTTATTATTAAGAATTACATATGAAAAATTGGAAGCAGTTGAACTTGGTGGATTATATGATAATGATATTAAAAATATCCTCGGGTTAGAACATTCTAATGCAATAATAACACTAGGCGTTATTTGCGGTAAATAAATAAAAATGATTTTTTAGAAATATTAATGGTAATATTGTTGTTGTTGTTGTCAATTTGTAGTATAATTGACATTAGGGGGAAAGTTATGCAGTTAAATAACGAAAAAACACAATTATGTGCGGTGGAAAAAATATTGAAAGAAATGGAATATACGGAGGCTTGTTTAAGCCAGTGGAATTGTTATTGGCAAGAGCAATATTTTAACACAGTAATGTCTAATGATAAAAATATTAATAGAGGTAATAATGGTAGAAAAATACCTTTAAAATTAGTAGAAACTAAAGATCATGGGTATTGTTTAATTAACACTATTAAATGGTCTAGCATTGTTTCTAATCATGTAATAAGGAATATGGAATTTAATAGTGACGGAAATATTATCTTGTCTAAATTAGTAAAACGTAATCGGACAAATAATCATCCAACAACTATTGATTATGAAACTAAAAATAATGTTTTAACAGGTGATTTTTATATTGATGTTAAAATCAACAGTTTAAATAATAGTGATAATATAATTTTAGCTTTAAGTGAAGATGTTTTAATTAAAAAATGTAATAATATGGAAGTAAAACATAATTTAACAACAGGAGATAAACAATTGGCTATAAGTAGACCTAAGCATAAAAATACATCTATTGATTTTACAGCAACTTTGGATAAATTTCATAATTTAGTAAAAGGTAATTTTTTAATGACCATTTATGATGATAAAAATGTAAAAGGTTTTTATCGTTTAAGTGTTAGTAAAAAAGGTTTACGAGTTAATTATTATAATCGCCATGGTGAAAAATTTGATTTACGTAATAATCCACGATTGATTGATACCGTTGAAGATTTAACGAAAAATTATTTTGTAGATAATCATAGTTTTGATGAGGATGTTATTTGCTCTTTCGTATCTAAGGTAAAAGATAAAGTTAATCACTCAACTAAAGAAGATATAATTCTTAATTTTAAAGATTTTGAAAATGCTGAAAATGAGATTGTAAATGTGGTTAAGGGTATTAAAGGTGAACTACCAGTGCTTAGTTTAAAACAGAGAATAGATTATTGCCTAGGTAAGTTAAAACGTAATCCTTGGTTATTTATAGATGGTGAACATAAGAGTAAGCAGAAGGTAAAAAAGTTTTCAACTCCTGTAATGTAACTTGATAGAAAATAAAATTAATAATGTAACATAATAGTAATGTAGGATACACAAAAGTTGACAACATTACTATTTTTTGATAAAATATTAATGTTTTCTTAATGATATTGAGAGGAGAAATTATGAAAATGAGATATACAGCAGTTCTGTTGATTTTAATTTTTGGAGCTGCTATGGTGGTTAGTGGTGGATTTTTACAAAAAAAGATGCTTAGTCCTAAACACATTAAGCATAATGTTGTAGTTACCTATATATCTAGTATGTCTAACGATAATAGAATTGATCAACAATCAATTGCTGAAGCAACTGTAGAAGAAGAACAACCACAATCTGTGGAAGTAAAAGAAGAGCCAATTAAAGAAGAAGATAATATTGTTTTTGATGGTTTAACTTTATCACAATTAACTGAAAAGTTAGATCGTTCCCTAAATTCTACTCTTAGTGGGAAAGGTTATTTATTTGCTAGTCGTTCTGTTGAATTAGGCATTGATCCTTATCTAGCTGTGGCTATTGTGTTACATGAAACAGGGTGTAAGTGGCAGTGTAGCCAATTAGTACAACAATGTAATAATGTAGGTGGTCAAATGGGTAGCCCTAATTGTGGTGGAGGTAGTTATCAAGCTTTTGCTACTATTGATGATGGTATTAACGGTTTTTTGGATAATTTATATACTAATTATTATGCAATTGGTCTTAATACACCAGAATTAATAAATACTAAATATGCAGCAAGTAATACATGGGCTAGTAAAATTTATAGTTATATGGATGAAATAAAAATGAAGTAAGTCAATAAAAGGAACTAAAAAGTTCCTTTTATTTATTGGATTAAAAATATTTGTCATAATATGGTATCTTACCTTTTTTCTAAAATAATTAATCGTACATATAATTTGGTAGGGAGGATACTATGAAACAGACAAATATAAATGGTTTAACTAATAAAGAGGTAGTAGAAAATCGTAAAAAATATGGTAGTAATACACTTGCTTCTAAAAAACAAGAAAGTATCTTTCATCTTTTTATAGATACCTTATCTGATCCTATAATTCGTATTTTATTAATTGTCTTAGGTATCAAGACGGTTTTTTTAATTAAAGATTTTGATTGGTATGAAACAATAGGAATAGTTATTGCTATTTTTTTAGCGTCTTTAATTTCAACTGTTTCAGAGTATAGTAGTGAACGAGCTTTTAAAAGATTACAAGAAGAATCATCGCGGATAAAATCGCGGGTAAAACGAAACGGACATATAGAAGAGATAAATATTGACGATGTAGTAGTAGGTGATATTATACAACTACAAGCTGGTGATAGAATTCCTGCGGATGGTATTTTAATTGATGGTGAAATCAGTGTTGATGAATCTTCTTTAAATGGTGAAACTAAAGAAAGATATAAAGTATCTACTACTGATATATACTCTAAAAATTCTAAACATTGTCTATATCGAGGTACAGTAGTTTATTCTAAAATGGGAACTATGTTAGTAAGAAAAGTAGGAAAAGAAACTTTTTATGGACAATTAGCTTTAGAAATACAAGAAAAACAACCAGATAGTCCTCTTAAATTACGACTACATCATTTGGCTAAAGTAATTAGCCGTATAGGTACTTGTGGTGCCATATTGGTGAGTATTTCATATCTTTTTTCGGTGATTGTAATAGCTAATAATTTTAATCTATCACAGATAGTATCTACTATTACTAATGTACCGCTTATAACTGGGCATGTTCTTTATGCGTTAACATTGAGTGTAACCATTATTGTAGTAGCGGTTCCTGAGGGATTACCAATGATGATAACTTTAGTATTATCATCTAATATGAGACGTATGTTAAAAAATCATGTGTTGGTAAGAAAACTTATGGGAATTGAAACGGCTGGAAATATTAATATATTATTTACAGATAAAACAGGAACTTTAACTAAAGGGAAATTAGAGGTAGTAAAGATATTAAATGGTAAATTAAAAGAATATAAAAATTTAAATGAATTAAAACAAGATCAAAAATTTTGTGAAGTTGTCGAACAATCATTACTTTATAATAATGCTAGTAGTTATGATGAAAAACAAAATACGATTATAGGTGGTAATATTACAGATAGAGCCATATTAAAATTTATTGGTAAAAAAGAAAAAACGAAAAAGATTATCAAAACATTACCTTTTGATAGTAAAAATAAATATTCTGTTTGTCTTATTGATGATGTAAATAACTGTCAACTTATTAAAGGAGCTCCTGAAAAAATATTGCCATTTTGTGACAGCTATTATAATGAATTAGGTCAAAAAATTGGTTTATATTCTAAAAAGGAAATCGAAAAAACTATTTATCGCGCTACTAATGAAGGAATACGTGTTTTAATTGTGGCTACTAGCAATGAAAGAGAAATTAAGGAATATTTTCACAATTTAACTTTAGTAGGGCTTATTTTTATTAAAGATGAAATTAGAAACGAAGCAAAAGAAGCTATTAAAATAGTTAATAATGCTCATGTAAAAACAGTTATGATAACTGGTGATAATAAAGATACTGCTAGAACAATTGGTAAGCAAGTTGGTCTTTTAACTAGTAATGATGATGTCGTTTTATCATCTAAAGAACTAGCTTTATTAACGGATGAAGCCGTAAAACAACTGTTACCTTCTTTAAAAATTGTGGCTAGAGCGTTACCTCAAGATAAAAGTCGCTTAGTAAAAATATGTCAATCATGTGATTTAGTAGTGGGGATGACTGGTGATGGAGTTAATGATGCTCCAGCCTTAAAAAAGGCAGACGTAGGTTTTGCCATGGGTAGTGGAACAGAAGTAGCTAAAGAAGCTAGTGATATTGTTATTTTAGATGATAATTTTTTATCTATTTCTAAGGCCATTTTATTTGGTAGAACTATTTTCAAAAGCATTCGTAAATTTATTATATTTCAATTAACCGTTAATTTCTGTGCTATCAGTTTATCAATTATTGGGCCTTTTATTGGCATTGATACTCCAGTTACAGTTATTCAAATGTTATGGATTAATATGGTTATGGACACTTTAGCGGGAATTGCTTTTGCATTTGAACCACCTTTAAAAGAATATATGTTGGAACATCCTAAGGTTAAAGAAGAAACCATTTTAAATCGTTATATGTTAGATGAAATTTTATTTACGGGATCTTATTCAGCTCTTTTATGTATCGTGTTTTTAAAAAGTTCTTGGATTCATCAATTATTTCGCTTTCATCCTACTGATAAATATTTTTTAACTGCTTTTTTTGGCCTTTTCATTTTTATTAGTATATTTAATAGTTTTAATGCTAGAACTCATCGCTTAAACTTATTATCACATCTATATCAAAATAAAGTGTTTATTTTAACGATTGTTTTTATTGCCATAGTTCAAATTATATTAATATATTATGGGGGTAATCTTTTTAGGACAGCTGGATTAACAGGTAGGGAATTTAAAATTATGTTATTGTTTGCTTTTACGGTGATTCCTGTTGATTGGTTAAGAAAAATTTATTTGCGTTTAAAAGGAGTTAAAGGTGGCGTATAAATAATGATAATAGACATTATTTGCCATTTTTTTCTTTATTAAAGGGTTAAGATTTTTATAAGGAGAGGGAATATGACAAATAGAATAAAGTCTTATAAATTATCTTGGATAATAGTTGTTATTTCTTTGTTTATATTGACGATATTAATAATACCTATTAAAGAAAAGAATAGTTTGAAATTAAATGGTAAAGAAAATATTATGTTATCATTGGGTGCTGAGTATAAAGAATTAGGAGTTACTTATAAAGGGCAAGATGTTACTGCCAAAACTGTTATAAATAATAATTTAAACAACAATGAAGAAGGAGAATATAAAATTATATATACCTATAAAACGATAAAAGGTAAAACCTTAAAAACTGTTAGAAAGGTGATTGTTAAGTAAAATTGATACAATAATATCTATAGCTTTTTTCTTGTCAATAAAAAAGGAAGTTATAATAATGATGTTAATAATTTAAATATAGGTAGTTTAAAGAGAATAGTTAATTTAACTGGAAGAAGTTTCGATTGGAAAAGTATTACTAATGGAAATGGTGAAGCCACTTTTGTTACTGGAACTATTCCTAAATCAAGTGGTAATATTGAAGTTGTTAATCATGAATAAAACAGAATCAGTTTCTGTTTTATTTATTTGCTAAAAAAGGAATTTTATAGTAAAATTATGGAGCATGGAGGTGTCTTATGATTCAAGCAAATCACGTAACAATGAAATTTGGTAAGCGAACATTATTTGAAGATGTTAATATTAAATTTACGGCAGGAAATTGTTATGGTCTAATTGGAGCAAATGGCAGTGGAAAATCAACTTTTCTAAAAATATTATCCAAGGAGTTGGAGACAACTTCAGGAGAAATTACTATTACTGCAGGTGAACGTATTGCGGTACTTAAGCAAGATCATTATGCTTATGATAATCAAAAAGTTATTGATACGGTTATCAAGGGTAATAGTAGATTGTATGAAATTATGGTAGCTAAGAATAAAATTTATAGTCAAACAGAATTTAGTGAAGAAGATGGTATGCGCTTAGCTGATTTAGAAGCAGAGTTTTTAGAATTAGATGGTTGGAATGCAGAAAGTGAAGCTAGTACTTTGTTAAATAATTTAGGAATTGATGTAGATAAACAGGCTTTATATATGAAAGAACTGCCTATGAAAGAGAGGGTAAAAGTTTTATTAGCTCAAGCCCTTTTTGGTAATCCTGATATTTTGTTGTTGGATGAGCCAACTAATAATTTGGATATTAATGCTATTAAGTGGTTAGAAGAATTTTTAATTAATTTCAATAATACGGTAATTGTAGTATCTCATGATCGTCATTTTTTAAATAAGGTTTGTACTCATATAGTTGATATTGATTACAATAAATTAAAATTATATGTTGGTAATTATGATTTTTGGTATGAATCAAGTCAATTAGCTTTAAAACAGATGAAGGAATCTAATAAGAAGAAAGAACAGAAAATAAAAGAATTACAAGCATTTATTGCTCGCTTTTCAGCTAATGCTTCCAAATCCAAACAAGCTACTTCCAGAAAGAAAATATTGGATAAAATCCAGTTAGATGAAATTGTGCCTTCATCTAGAAAATATCCGTACATTGATTTTAAAATAGATAAGATCATTGGTAAGGAAATTTTAACTGTCAAGAATATTACTAAGTATATTGATGATAGAAAGGTCTTAGATGACGTGTCCTTTACTATATTAAGAGGTAATAAAATCGCTTTGGTAGGGGATGATGATATTGCTAAAACGACTTTATTTAAGATTTTAATGGGAGAAATTAAAGCAGATAAAGGGGAAGTTATTTGGGGTAAAACTATCTTTCCTTCTTATTTGCCACAAGATAATAGTGCATTTTTTAATGATGATTTAACTATTATCGAGTGGATTGGTCAATATTATCAAGTTGATGATGAACAATACTTACGCCAATTTTTAGGAAGAATGTTATTTTCGGGGGATGATGTTTTCAAAAAAGTACCGGTGTTATCAGGAGGAGAAAAGGCACGCTGTATGCTTAGTAAATGTATGTTGGAATTTCCTAATTTCTTAATTTTAGATGAACCAACTAATCATCTTGATCTAGAAAGTATTACTTCTTTAAATAATGGTCTAAAAAAATTTGAAGGGGAGTTGTTATTGGCTAGTCATGATCATGAGTTAAATCAAACAGTTGCTAATCGTATTATCGAGATATTGCCAACTGGTAAGATTATTGATCGTCCATTTACGTATGATGAATATTTAGAAAATAGCGAAGTTGCTAAGATAAAAGAAGAGTTAATAAAAAAGGCATAAGTTATGCCTTTTTATGATCTAATGGCGCCTCGCTCACATCTATTACCCCAAGAATCTAGCAATTTTTCTCCTTGTCTTACACAGATAATTTCACAATGATTAGGACATTTTTCACATTCAACAGCTTTAGTTTGAAATGGATAATCAATTATTTGAAAAGTGAAAGGTCTTTCTTTATTAGTATTTTTAGCTAAAATGGCTACACCTAAAGCTCCCATTAAATGTCCTAATTCATCTACAATAATTTCTTCACCAGTAACATCTTTAAAGGCCTTAACTACACCAATATTTTTACTTACTCCTCCTTGGAAAATAATAGGAGCTTGTATTTTTTTGCCTTTTCCTACGTTATTTAGGTAATTAATCACGACACTACGACAAAGGCCCGCTACAATATCTTCTTTTTTATAACCCATTTGAGCTTTGTGTACTAAATCTGATTCAGCAAATACAGTACATCTAGCAGCAATTTTGGTGGGATTTTTACTATTTATTGCAATTTCCCCAAATTTTTCTACGGGAATATCCAAACGTTTAGCTTGACTAGATAAAAAAGATCCCGTTCCCGCTGCACATAAAGTATTCATGGCATAATCCACAACAATACCATCTTCTATGATTATTATCTTGGAATCTTGTCCACCAATTTCAAAAATAGTTTTTATATCTGGATATTTGGATAAAGTACCTATAGCGTGAGCTGTTATTTCATTTTTAATAATAACGGCACCTAACATAGTACCAATTAATTTACGAGCTGATCCTGTTGTACCAATTGATACTACTTGAATCTTTTTAGTATCTATTTGTTTTTTTAAAAGAGTTAATAATCTTTTGACAGCTTCCATAGGATTACCTTTGGTCCAAATATATTCGCTAGCTAAGATATTGTTATTACTATCGATAATAACTCCTTTAGTAGAAATAGAACCAATATCAATTCCCATATATCCTTTTATCATTCTTTTTGCTCCTTTCGTATTTTAATCATGTCATAAAAGGCCTCTAATCTTGTTTTCATTCCTTCTATAGAAGTTTGATTATCAAAAGAAAAGAAAATCATTGGTATTTTATAATCATTACTTAATCTTTGTAATATGGGCATAGCTCCAATTTCTGGAGTACAGCCAAAGGGTTTAATATGAATAATACCATCAAAGCCCTCTAGAGCCAGTTTTTTAGCTCTGGCTACATTATCCATTCCATCAGCGCCAATGGTATATTTACAATATTTTTTAATGGATTTAAGTAATTTTTTCGTTTGTAATTTTTTAGTTATTAAAAGATATGTAACATTAGTAAAACGTTTAACTTCAATATTGAATTCAGCTAATTGTTTTTCTAAAAAATAACTAGCAAAGGGTTCCATAGAGGTATAAAGTTCTCCAATAACGCCTACTTTCAAGCAATTTAATGGTTTATGAATAGGTAAGTTATAGAATAGTTTTTTATATTTGCGATATTTTAGATAAAGAGTGATAGGGTTAGTTGTTTTAGAAAACTCCAATAACATTTTTTTCTGTAGTTGTTCAAAACTATTCTTTTTGATTTCAAAGCCAACATTAGCTCTAATAAAAACATCTATTTTATCCATGTAATAAATCATTAAGAGGGTCATTATAAAATAATGTATAAATTTAAAAACATGTAATTTAGGATTTAATTTTTTAAATATTTTATAGAGATGATGGAAAGTAAAATGATCATCATCTGTTAAACTATAGAATTGGAAATGATATCCTAGATCTTTTAATATTTGTTCCTGAACTTCAGCATAATAGCCATATCGACATCCTCCACCAGCTTGCATTAGAATATCAGCCCCATTTTCTAAAGATTCAATGAAGTTACCCAGGTTATATTTAAAAGGGATACAAACAAAATCAGGACTGTATTTAGTACCTAATTCAATTGTTTTTTTAGTAATAGGTGGCGCTGCTTGTACTTTTAAATTAGTAAGATGTTTTAATAAATATTCAATAGGTACATGATAATTTCCTAAATGGGGAAAACTAATGATTTTTTGCTGTTTCATTGATAATTCTCCTTTTCTTTCGTTCAACTAATATATCCAAAAAACTCTCTAGTCGTGTAATAATACCGGCATCTTCTTTTAATTCATCTATTATAATTTGAATTATGGGAATATTATTAATTTTGCGAATACACATTTCATTACTTAATGAATCAGGGCCACAGGGGAAAGTGGTCAGTAAAATAATACCATCTACTTGTTGTTTATAATGCGTAATGGCTCCTAGTAATTCTTGTTGATAGGTCCAATAATTATGTTTGGATATGACTTGATATTCTTCTTTTAGATGATTTTTATCATAGATGTCAGCCATAATAGGAGTGACATTATTTTCTTTTAGGAAGCTAATGATACGCTCACCTATTAAGGCATCATAGAGATTATAAGCATGGGATACCAATAAAATTTTAATATTGTTATGTTGTAGTAACTGTTTTTGTTTTATTTGTCTTATTTTTTGCTTTTGTTCTTCTATCCTTTTGGCTTCCTGATATGATCTTAGACTATCTAAATAAGAAAAACCTAGTTGTCTACCCATTTTTATGAAAGCATAGAGTTCCGTTTCTTTGTTATTAACATCAATGTTATAGTTTAAAATATTTAATTTAGGAAATATGTTGTGAACTATATCATATAAAGCACTAAAATTAGTACAAAGTTTTTGATGCTTCTTTAAACAAATAATCCTTGGGACTAATATATAATCACAACGATCTTTTAAATTTTCAATATGGCCTAGGTATAATTTTAGGGATAAACAAGCTTCATCGACACTGTGCTTTATACCATCATCTAGTATTTTTTGATTGCTTTTATCGCTAATGATAACTTTGCAACCTAACGTTTTAAAAAAGGTAGTCCATAGATCATGATAACGATAATATAAGAGGGCGCGAGGTAAGCCAATTGTATATTGATTCAACTTTATCCTTCCTTTCATCTACAATAAAGTTTATGTTTGATTTGGGAAAGTAGTATTTAATACTATCGACAATATTTGTTAAATTCACTAGATATTTTCTTTATATGTGATATAATATCTTTAGAAAAGGAGGAAATAATATGAAAAATAAAGATACAATAAAAAATATTGTTATAGTTGTATTAATTTTAGTTATTGTCATTGGTGGTAGCTTTTTAGCATCAGAATTTAATGGTGGTAAAGCTAATACTGCTCGTACAACAGAGGGTAGTACTACAAGTGATAGTGATATTCCGGAAGATGAACAACAAGCACCAACTGAAATAGATATTGATAAGTATTTAGCTCTAAAGGAGGGTAGTGATTTATCAATAATTTATATTGCTCGACCAACATGTTCATATTGTCAAAAACAAAAACCAATTTTATATCATTTGATTTATCAATATCAATTACCTGTTAATTATTTAAATACAGATGAGTTAGATGAAGAAGGTTTTGAAAAACTTACAAATTCTGATGAATACTTTTCATCACAATGGGGAACACCTCTTATCTTAATAGTTCAAAATGGTAATATTGTAGATAAGGCCCCTGGATATCATGAAGAACAAGAGTTGATTACTTTCTTCCAAAATAATGGCTTTATAAATCAATAGGGAGACTAATTATGAATCAAAAAACGGTTTATGAAATGGTTGCCGATTATAAGAGAAAATATCCTATGACAGTTGCTTGGCGTTTAAAACGTAATAGTAGTGTTATTGAGCGACATCTTAATCCAGATGAACATGTTATTTATGCTTTTGCGGCTCAAAAGAATGCTAACTCGTTTAATATTTTAGCTACTGCGGTAGTAGCTTTAACTAATAAACGTATCATGATAGGACGTGATAGAGTAATAATTGGTTATTTCTTTGATTCGATTACTCCAGATTTATATAATGATTTAAAGGTTAAATCGGGTGTTATTTGGGGTAAGATATTTATCGATACAGTTAAGGAATTTGTTTGTTTATCTAATATTGATAAAAATTCTCTTGCGGAGATCGAAACCCAAATTACTCAATATATGATGGAAGCTAAGGGTAAAAGTGCTAATGTTAATAATTAAAGATGATTTTACGTTTTATCGTAAAGTCATGTTCAAATGAAAAGTTAAATTTCAGAAAATAGGAACAAGTAGAATTTGTAAGACTAAATTGGTAGAAATAGTAAA
>CANROU010000001.1 GCA_947632325.1 uncultured Bacilli bacterium | reverse complement strand
ATTTTGCTCCCCTCTTAAAGTTAAAGTAAGCCAGGCATATGATATGCCTATTAAAAATACTGTGCCTAATACTATTAGGGCACTCCTTATTAAGATTTCCTTAGAGGTCTTATTTAATGACCCCCCCCCAGGTTAACTTTTTGTTCATTTTCTATACCTCTTTCCTTATTATTTAATTTGATTATATCATCTTTCTTTTTTCTTTTCAAGACAGAACAAAAAGAAGCTCAAGCTTCTTTACATTTCTATCCTATCCTAAAAGCTGGAGATATCCCTTGATGGGCTGCAGGTCCAAAGTTTGTTTGCTGACCTTCTGCCGCTACCGCAATAAAATTACCAGAGGGTTTTCCCCCCACATTTGCAGTATAAGCTGTACGCAACCACCAAGCAGTAGGTTCTCCTTGATAATTTTTAATAGCACCAGAATAATTTGAAAAATATTTTACTTCATTGTTTTTATAATAATCTAATTGTCTTGTTAACAAATAAGCCGCATCATGATAGTTAGGACAATAGTTGACTTCTTCAGATAAAATACCACCTTCATATACTTCTCTTGATGATAATAAATATAATTTATCATAAGTTAAAGAATTATTAGATTTATCACAATATTCACCACCGGAAATAACTCTAGTAGTTAAAATTCCTCTTTTTAAATCTTCTGGTAAATGGTTATATACATTAAGTGAAGAATCTTCTGGAGATGGGGATGAAAGACCATTAATATATTCTCTAATGTAACTTTTTCCCCAATTTAAACCATTCCGTTTGCCAAAATCATCAATTCCACTAGTAAATAAAATATCTGTAAACTCTAAAACAAAGCCACACGCTGTCTGGGAAAAATTAGGATCTGCACATTCCTCTGGTTCCTCCTTATTGGCTATCCTTACTTTATGTGTCCCTAATTCTCCTAAATCTATATCCTTGGTATCTCCTACATTATATAAATCTGTATTTCCTGATTTTACTGCCGCCACTATTGTCGCCCATGAATCTGTACTAAAATTCTTTGGCTCTATCGTCTCTATCTCTTGTATTGCTTCAATCCTTAATTTACCTTTAAAATATTTATTCATTGCTGTTACATCGGCATCCTTATCTATCCATAAACGTAATTCATATCTTATACTTGCTCCTGCTTCTATCTTACCACTATCTAATATCCTATCTGGACTTGGATTTAGCGAAGATAATAATGCTAAACTCTTTTGACTTGAATCTTTTACTAGTTGATATTTTATATGTGAATCACTTAATCTTTCTCCTTCATCAATAACATCATCTAAATATATCGTATATTCACTTGTTACATCACCATTATTATGTAGTGTAAAAGAATAAGCTGGTCCTGCTTTCCCTACTTCATCTAACTTTGGTACTTGCCCTACTAAATTTAATCCCGTCGATTCATTTGTAATCTCCAGGGATAATGTCCCCGATTTTAAATAATTATTTTGCTCCCCTCTTAAAGTTAAAGTAAGCCAGGCATATGATATGCCTATTAAAAATACTGTGCCTAATACTATTAGGGCACTCCTTATTAAGATTTCCTTAGAGGTCTTATTTAATGACCCCCCCCCAGGTTAACTTTTTGTTCATTTTCTATACCTCTTTCCTTATTATTTAATTTGATTATATCATCTTTCCTTTTTCTTTTCAAGGCAGAAAAAAAGAAGCTCTCGCTTCTTATACTAACATAATAATTGTAAAAATGATAAACAATACTACTAGTAATTGTAACAATAATTTCCATATATACTTTAACCAATCAGTATAAGGTACTTTTAAATAAGCCAAGGCACCCATTAGAATGGCTGAAGTTGGTGCGAATAACATTGCAAATCCATAAAGGGTTTGAAACATTATTGCCACTAATGGATAAAGTGATGTATCTGTTACGATACTAGTAACATAAGGGACAACATTTTGTACAGTATAGGCCATATCAACATTAAATATACTAGCCACGAAAGCAACTATTGCTGTTAATACAACATTGAAGTTCTTAGTTAAACCTAATAAGAAGTCAAATATAACTAATTGGAATGGATGATATACAACAATTACTAAGCAAGTATAAATAAGTAACATTAATCCAGCAGGAGCTAAGGCCCTTTTTACTCCTTGGAAGAAACTTGAAATAAAATCATCAAGTTTAACACGATAAATTAGTCCAATAACAATTGTAGCAACTAATAATGTTACCACCATTTCATTAATTGACCAACTTCCAAAAGCAGGTAATGCTGTTCCTAAAATTTTACCAAAAATAGGAAAACCACCAATTTCAAAACCAGTTACTGCTTCAGTAGCTTTATCAAAAATATCAAGACCAAAAGCAGATGACCAAGGCATAAATGATAACACAATAATTAAAAAGACAATATCTAAAACCACAATCATTGGCCAAACAGATTTTTTCTTGCCACGAACTTTAGCTGGAATAAAATCTTCTTTTTCTTCGTTTACTGCTCCTTTAATTTTTTTAGCGTACCACAAAGTATTAAATATTAATAGAACAAGACCAATTACCAAAATAATAACCTTAGTAATCAATTCTGTTTCTATTTTTAATGATAATACTTGATTTAATAAATCCAACGTATTGCCAGAGAACGTTGTTCCCATTAAACCTACCATTAAGGAGCCAACTGTTACACTTGCCGCAACTAACTTGTTATATCCCATTAATAATACTAAAGAAATAATTAGTGGGAAAAATGCCAATAAAGCAAAATTAGCTCCACAAACAGATGTAACTGCCGCTATTAGAACCATCATAATAGCTAGTAGCCATGGTTCTTTTCCTTTAAATTTATCAACAATTTTATCAAGTAATGTACGATAAACACCTGTTTTTGATAAAACTCCGTAGAAACCACCTACAATAAGTACAAAAACAGCAATATATCCGAAATATGCCACTGTAGCAACCGGATAACTAAACAAATCAAATAGTCCCATTTGAACGCGTCCTTGTTCTACATAACTACCTTGATACACAGCCGCTGGCAACAACCATGTTAAAAGTAATAACACCAAGATAGAAATAAGAACAATTTTAAATCCATTATGCTTCTTCATTTTAAACCTCCCAATATAATTATACTATAATTACCATATTTTACAAGCATTTATCTGTTTTTTTTAACTGTTTTCCCCAATAAACAAATAAAGTAGCACCCGCTACTTTATTCATTTTCATTATCAAGAGGTCGCATTAAAGGATATAATACAACATCTTTAATATTTTCACTATTAGTCAATAATTGAACCAATCGATCTATTCCCATACCCCATCCAGAAATAGGTGGCATACCCACTTCCATGGCGCTAATATAATCATAATCCATATCCATTGCTTCTTCATCACCATTAGATTTAAGACGAGCTTGCTCCCTCAATCTTGCTTCTTGTTCGATAGGATCTACAAGTTCTGAAAAACCATTTATAATTTCTACCCCATTTATTACTAATTGAAATCTATCACTTACCTCTGGCCTTTCGTCGTTAGCCCTAGCTAAAGGTGATAAACTTGTTGGATGTTCTACCAAATAAACAGGATCTATCATGTGAGGTCGAGCTACTTTTTTATATAAATAATCTACTAAATTACCATACCCTAAATTTTCTAATGGTACATCACTATCAATTTCTATCTTTTTATCAATTATTTTCTTTAACAACTTATCTTTATCATTATCCACATCAATATCAATATCAGCATATTTTAAAATAATATCTCTAAAAGTTACACTTGGCCATTCTCCTGACAAATCAATTGTTTTATCACCAAACTTAATTTCTAAAGTACCATAAATCTTCTTGATAATACTTTGAAGCATCATTTTAGTAAACTCCATATTATCTTTATAATTATAATAGGCTTGATATGCCTCTATCATCGTAAAATCTTGTAGATGTGAAGCATCCATTCCTTCATTTCGAAAACACCTAGCAATCTCAAAAACCTTAGGCATACCTGCCACAACGCTTCTTTTCATATATGTTTCTGGAGCAATTCGTAAATAAACATCCATATCAAGAGCATTATGATGAGATTTAAAAGGTCTAGCCACAGCACCACTTGGTTTATTATTTAAAATAGGTGTCTCAATTTCATAATAACCATTATCTTCCAAGAAATGACGTAATTCTCTTATAAATTGAAATCTTACTAAAAATCTTTCTCTAGTATCCTGATTCATAATCAAATCAACATAACGATTTCGATAACACATCTCAGGATCCGTTAAACCATGAAATTTCTCAGGAAGAGGTTTTAAGGCCTTACCTAAAAATTCAAAGGTTGCCGCTCTAAGCGTTTTTTCTCCTGTTTGAGTGGTAAACATTTCTCCTTTTACCCCAATAAAATCTCCTACATCTATTAAATGTTTGAAAAAAGTATATTTCTCTTCTCCCACAGCATCTAGTTTAATAGAAATTTGAATTTCTCCATCAATATCACGCAATTTCAAAAAACTCATTTTCCCCATTTTACGCATAAAAACAATTCGTCCAGCAATAGATACATCTTTTACTCCATCATCTAACATACTAGCTTCTTTTAAAGAATGCGTAATTTCATATCGTTCAGGATAAGGATTACAACTTTTTCTAATTTCTTCTATTTTTTGTCTTCTCACTAATTCTTGTTCACTTAATTCTCTCATTATTTCATCTACTCCTTAATAACTTTTGTTTTTCCTATCAAATCATGAAGTCCTCGACCATCTTTTCGATATAAAACCATAATAGCAGTAGCCACTAAAATCAAACTTTGAATAATCTCTAATGCACTACTACCATAAAAATATATACTACTTTTATTAGCACCAAAACCAGAGGCCATTAAAGTAACAGCCACAATTAATAAATCAAACAAAACAGACGGAAAAACTAAACCACGAAGAAGCATATCATTCATAGTCAACTTATCATCATTCTTATTTATAACTCGAAGATGTAATAATTTTTTCCCCAAAGTTTGTCCCTTATTATAAAATTGAAATACAATAAAATAAAGAATAATTATTATTATTTGTACAAAGGTATATACCATTCCTTGATAGGCAGCATCATAACTATATTCCATACTTTGATGAACATATTGATCAGTATCAATCTCTTGATTTAAATACTTTTCATTTAATTCTACTAATTCATTATTAATTTTTACATAATTACTATTTTCTGGAATAAAACTAGTAACTAGACTAACCGCTAAAGAAACAATAACAATATCAATAATATAGGCCGCTAAACGTTCAAAAAAGTAAGATTTTTTAGTTGGTTTTTTATTAGCTGTATCCACATTTTCGATTACTGTCACTTCTTTTTTAACTTCGCTTTTTTTAGTATTAGAAGAACTTTTTTTAGTAGTAGCTTTTTTCTTATCTTTCTTTATTACTTCTACATCTAGTTCTTTTTCATCACTTTTTTTCATAATTTATCTCCTCTTTATAATTTTCCAACAACTTAATTATATCATCAATCTTTACCATTTGATAGCATTTCTTTTTGATAGCTAAACAATTAGGTAATCCCTTTAAATACCAAGCGATATGATTTCTAATTTCCAAACAAGTTGTTTTTTCATCTTTAATAGAACGCAGATAATGAAGATGTTTTAGACACATATCTATTTTATCTTCTTTACTAACTTCATCTATTTTTTCTCCATTTAGATATTGATTTATCTGTTTTAAAAGCCACGGATTACCTAAAGCGGCTCTTCCAATCATAACCGCATCACACCCTGTCTCATCTAACATCTGTTTAGCTAATTCGGGCGTTGTAATATCACCATTACCTATAACCGGAATCATCACCGCTTCTTTTACTTGTTTAATTATTTCCCAATTAGCTTTTCCGCTATAGCCCTGATTTCTTGTCCGCGGATGCACACAAATAGCCTTAGCGCCAGCTTTTTCACAAACTTTAGCCACTTCCACAGCATTAATATGTTCATCGTCCCAGCCACTTCTAATCTTAACTGTAACTGGTACCCTGACAGCTTCCACAACAGCTTTAACAATATCAAATATCTTATCTACTGATTTTAATAAAGCTGCTCCTGCTTGAGCTCTTTTAGCCACCTTTGGTACAGGACACCCCATATTTATATCGATAATATCTGGCTTCATGTTTTTTTCAATATATTTAGCTGCATAAACAAATGACTCTTTATCACTACCAAAAATTTGTTGAACTAAAGGTCTTTCCACTTCTTGCATATAAAGCATATCCAAAGTTTTTTCATTTTGATAATAAATAGCCTTATCACTTACCATCTCAGCATAAATCAATCCACAACCATTTTCTTTACAAATTCTTCGAAAAGCAGAATTGCCAATCCCAGCCATAGGTGCCAAAACAACCTGATTCATAATTTCCACATTGCCAATTTTCCACTTCATCTTCATCACATCCGCTGCTATTATATCTTATTTTATATTATTCGTAAAGAAAAAGAACTATTTATCAAGTTCTTTAACTAATTCAGCTTTATTCATTTTAGAATAACCCTTAATACCTTTTTCTTTAGCCATTTCTTTTAATTTAGTAAGCGACATACGTTCTAAATTATTTTCTTCATCTTCACTAGGCATTTGACCATGCTCCACTAAATAATCTATCTGTTCTTTAGTTAGAGTTTCATATTCTAATAATGTTTCAGCTATTAATTTTAAAAGCTTTTTATTTTCATTTAGGATCTCTTTAGCTTGTTTATAACAACTATCGATTATCTTACGCATTTCGGTATCGATTTCATGAGCCACCTCATTAGAGAAGTTACGACTTTTATTATAATCTCTACCAAGGAATACATCGCCTGATTTCTGTTCTAATTGCATTGGTCCTAAATCACTCATTCCATATTCAGTAACCATAGCTCTAGCTATCTTAGTAGCTTTCTCAAAATCATTATGAGCTCCGGTTGTAATTTCTTTAAAAGTAATTTCTTCTGAAGCCCTACCTCCTAATAAACCAGTGATTTCCTCTAATAAATCAGTTTTAGTAGCACATAATTTTTCTTCACTAGGAATCATCATATTATATCCACCAGCGGAACCACGAGGTATAATCGTAACCTTTTGAACATCATTAGCATTATTAAGTTTAAGTCCAATTACCGCATGTCCTGCTTCATGATAAGCTACTAATTTACGATCATTATCACTATACTTTTTGCTTGTCTTTGCAGGTCCCATCAACACTCTATCCGTTGCCTCATCAACTTCACTCATGGTAATAGCATCTTTATTGCGTCTTACCGCTAGTAGAGCAGCCTCATTCAATAAATTTTCTAGATCTGCTCCTGAAAATCCTGGAGTTCGTTTAGCCAAATTCTCTAAAGTAACGCCTTTAGCTAACACTTTATTACGAGCATGAACAGCTAAAATTTCTTCTCTTCCTTTAACATCTGGCAAATTAACTGTTACTTGCCGATCAAAACGACCTGGACGAAGTAGAGCTGGATCTAAAACATCTGGACGGTTAGTAGCCGCAATAATGATAATTCCTTCGTTTTCCCCAAAGCCATCCATCTCAGTTAATAATTGATTCAAGGTTTGTTCTCTTTCATCATGACCGCCACCAAGACCTGTTCCTCTTTGACGACCAACTGCATCTATTTCATCAATAAATATCAAACATGGAGCATTTCTTTTAGCTTGACCAAACATATCCCTAACACGACTTGCTCCTACACCAACAAACAATTCTACAAAATCAGAACCACTGATATAGTAAAATGGCACATTTGCTTCTCCTGCTACAGCTCTAGCTAATAACGTTTTACCTGTACCTGGGGGACCAAATAATAATACTCCCTTAGGAATACGAGCTCCCAATTTTTGAAATTTCTTAGGATTTTTTAAAAAGTCAATTAATTCCTTTACTTCTTCTTTTTCTTCTTTAAGACCCGCTACATCTTGAAAAGTAACTTTATTTTTATCAGTATTTAATTTAGCTTTACTCTTACCAAAATCCATTGATTTATTAGCTCCGCCAACTTGCCTTGAAAATAGGAAGAAAGCAGCACCTACTAAAATCAATAATGGTACAACATTAACTAATATAAGCAATAAAGAACTTGATTCTGGATCTGCCTTAACATCAAATGAAAAATCTATTTCCTCATTAGCCTCCACCAACTTTTTCATTACCTCATCACTAAGTGGCATTCTTACAAAGAAAGTTTCATTATCTTGGTAACCATCTAATTTACCGGTAACTTCATAAAGTTGTGCTCTTTCTTTTGGCACAACTACCAACTCTGATACATTACCATTTTTCATATCTTTCATAAATTCGTCATAAGTTAAGACATTTACTTTTTGATTCATTACATTGAAAAAATAAAAAACAGCCATAATAATTATTATTAAAAATAAATATGGTAATAAACCTCTTTTAACAACTTTTTTATTCATTTTACTTTCTCCTCTCATTAAGCTTTTGTTATTCATTCACTTTTAGTGATATTTCAATATTATATCATAACTTTCCCTTTTTGTTTTACTAAATTTTGATTTTTGTAAACCCGGTAACCACACGATTCTATCCTTTGAATCAATTACTATAGGCCACGTATCCCGTTCACCAACGGGAATTTTTTTATCAATAAAAATATTTTTTAATTTTTTCTTACCATTTGTCCCTAATAAATCCATAGTATCTCCATCATGTCTCGTTCTAACAATTAATGGTAATTCTACTGTTTTACTATCTAAACGACACACATCATTGCCATCACTCTCCTCAACTTCTACAAAACTAATTTTTTTCCCATGATGTTTAGAAAGACAAATATTTTGACTTAACTCTATTTCATAACTAACAATATTATTTGGTTCCGGTTCAAATGATAACTGCTTATAATTTTTGACAGCTATAATATTATTGGGTAAGTGAATATGTCCATTTGGTCTAGAATTTTCCTTTTCCAATAACGTTTGTAATAAATTAATATGCTGATCACTAATCAACAATAAATCATCTTCATAAATATCTTCTAATATTTTATACAAGACTTCTTTTTTAATAAAACTATTTAATTTTTTATAACCCTCTATATCCAATATTTTATCATTATAAATTTTATTTAATTCTACTATAACTTGTTGTTCAATATAATCATTAGCTTCATGTACAATATTACTAAATTTTAAAAATTTTTTATGAACAAGAGCATTCTCTTTTTTTAAAAAAGGTAACACATATTTTCTATAACGATTTCTCGTATAATACATTTTATGATTAGAACTATCTTCTCTATAAGGGATATCATGTTGCTTTACATAAGTTAATAAGTCATCTTTCGTATAACTAATCAAAGGTCTTACTATACAATAACCATCTTGATTCAATATTTTAGAAAAACCACCATAACCTTTTAAAGTAGAACCGCGAACTACACGCATTAAAATCGTTTCCATTAAATCATCGGCATGATGGGCAGTAACAATATATTTAGCATGATACTTATCTGCTAAATCCTTAAAAAAACGATAACGAATTGATCTTGCTTCATTATGAAAATTATCTTCACCATATTGCTGTATAATCATACTTTCAAAAACAACTTTCCTCTTTTGGCAATAATTATCTAAAAAAACCAACTCTTCTTCGCTTTCTTTACGAACATTATGATTAACATGAGCGCATACTAATTTCAAATCCAAATCTTTTCGCAATTCTAATAACAACGAAAACAAAGCCATCGAATCACTACCACCAGAACAACCAACAATAATGGTGTCCCCTTTTTCGAAAATATGATCCTCATTAATATTAATACAGTGTTCCATATAAACTCACCATCTTCATTCTATCTAAAATATCTCTTTATCGCAAGATAAATTTTTTGTTTCACTAAAAACAATATAATTGTTAGTATATAACCTCCAAAACAAATAAACAATATATACAAAATATAAATACCAAAGAAATCAATATCCTCAATCAAATGAATTAACAATAAAGTTTGAAACAATGTAAAAAAAAACAAACGAACATAACATATTTTAGTTATTTTCCAAAACAAAAGAAATTGATAAAGCATATACATGAATGTTATAAATAATAATATTTTTAGACAAATTAAAATCATGATATCACTCCAGTTTCATCATCATAACAACTATCATTTTATTATTTTGTCTAAAAATGAAAAGAATTTATTTTAAGGAATTCTTAAAATAAATTCTCCATCTTTTGAATATAAATATTTTTCCCTAGCATACCTTGCAATGTAATCTGGATCTTGTAATTTTTCAACATCTGTCTTCAGTTTAGATTCTTTTTCTTTCAAAGATAATAATTCTTGATCAAGCTCATTACTTTCTTTATATTTTTGATATATTTCTACCCAATATTTTCCTATCGTTAACAAAGTAAAAGTGGTAATAGCAACTGATCCCAAGCCAAGGAAAAATATTCTTCGCTTTGCTTTTTTATTAATTTTTCTTTTAGCCACTACACCAGCTCCATTCTACCACAATTATACCAACCATAATACAACTTGACAAGCTTTTTAACTTTTTTCTATAAACTTGACAATCATTTTTTCTTATGGCTCTTTTTTTTGAGACTAAATCGCAATTTTTTGGTTTTACTAATTCCCAATAAAAAGCCCAAGAATAAACATATAAAGAAGTATACATGCAAAATACCATTATTAATCAATTTTAATAATATAAAATACAAAAGAACCATATCCAAAACAAATAAAATATTTGTAACTATTCTAAAACCTATTTTATCATGCATTAAATAATGATAATTTAAATTTAATAAACAAGAAAAGAATAAACCAAATATAAAAGAAAATATCAATGATTGAATCTGTACCTGTAACGACATTTACTTAAACAACCTATTAAATATAGTATTTTCCTTTTCTTTTTTTCCTACACTATCAACATAACTAAAACCACTAATCATTCCCTTGATAGTAACATTTCCTTGTAAAGTATCAAGCTTAATAAGCTGCAACCCTTCCCCCTTAACCGCTAAAAATCCCATGGCCGTTTCCATCAAAAATTCCTCTTCATCAAAATTTTCAATTTTCTTTACCCCAGTAATCATCAAATTTTTTCTTTCGACCAAATTAATTGTATGATTATAATTTCCTATCGTTATATCCTGTTTATCCATCTTTTTCCTCCTAAAAAAAAATATGCTATAAAGCATATAATTATGAAAAAAAGATACGCCAAGCGCATCTATACTTTAATTATTATTTATTCTTCACTTTTCTCTGGTTCTTCTGCATTTTTATAAGCTTCAAGAATTGTTTCTTCAAACATTGCTCTTACTTCTGGATTTATAGGATGAGCAATATCACGATATCCTCCAGTTTCAATTTTTCTACTTGGCATTGCAATAAATAAACCATTATCACCTTCGATAATTCTAATATCATGAACAGCAAAGCCATCATCAATTAAAACTGATGCGATTCCTTTCATTCTTGATCCTTCTTTTTCAATTTTTCGCACATTTACAGATGTAATTTTCATAAATGTATATCCTCCCTCTTCAAAGTAATAATTACTTTACAAAATATATTTTATATCAAATTTTTGGAAATTGCAATATTTTTACATTATTTTATCATATACGGATCTTCTTTAGTTCCACTTCCAGAAAAATCCACTGTCTTTACTAAATTAATAACGGGACGTAATCTAACAGATTCTGTCGATAAATTTTTTCCTTCTAACAAACCAGAACTATTAATTGTCCACATTTGCAAAGCATTTTGATAATTATAAGGACTCATTGTCC
Organism: uncultured Bacilli bacterium; assembly: GCA_947632325.1. Taxonomy (GTDB): domain Bacteria; phylum Bacillota_I; class Bacilli_A; order RF39; family UBA660; genus CANPXY01. Next base: position 120,523 of record CANROU010000001.1, on the reverse strand, counting down.
ATACATCAAGACCATTATATAAATAATTGGAAACATTACCATTATTAACCGTTAGGCCTGCTATATTAGCCTCATCGACACTAATAGTACCTACGTTCAACATTTTAACCATACTATTACCATCAGCTGAAACACACATTAAACTAGGCTTATTACTTTCTATTCTAGATTTACTTTTCAAATTTTTATTTTCATCTTGCTCACTATCTACACAAAACCTAGATAAAGCAATATTCTTTTCATACTCACTGCCTGAAAATACTCGATTATACCAATTATCCAGAATCGTTTTAAAACTCAATGAATTATAATAATCTAAAACGTTCCCATCATTTCCTACATAATTATATATATCTGGAATAACCGTTGTATCTCCCGTTGAATTTGTATTAAAACCATTATAAATAAGTCTAATTGATCCATCACCATTAATTCTAACGATACGCCAATAAAGATCATTGTCTCCATCTTTACCAAATTTAACCCAGTTATTATTTACATTACCTCTAAAAACATAACTAGTGCCGTCATCATCTATAGCGTTAAATAAACCGTCTATACTATCTATTTGTGGTTGATCATCTAATGATAAAGCATTAATTTGATTAGTAGTTAAAACTTTAGAAACACCAGTTTCACTAGAAGATACATCTGCTGTGATATAAATTTCATCATGAAAATGACGTCCTAAAATACTATTATCGCCTTTTGCTGATTCATTAATCCACAATCTTAATTCATAAGTATCAGTAGCACCAGCCGCCAAAGTTTTAGTCGTTAAACAATACATTGACTTCCCGCCTTGATTACAAACAAAATCAGTAAGTGTCCCACTTTTATTAACACTACTACTCAACTTAAAATTAACATACTTATCTAGAAGCAAATTATTAGCACAATTATCCTGACTAATCATAGAAGTATCTGGTGCAATAGCAATTGTATAAGAAGCCTCTAAGCTTCCACCGTTTTTTATAGTAAATTTGTATGGGGTTTTTGTTGAACTTGAACCCTCGGCATCGCTAACAGGAAAAGCATCAATTAAATTAATCGCAGACCCTATTGGTGAAAATTCTATTTGAAAAGTTCCTACTTTAATCGTATTATAATTGCTTGATCCATCTAAAGAGGTAAACATCGCATAACTACTGCCTAATATAACAGCCGTTACTCCTAAAATAGAGATTACGGTAAGATATACTTGGTGTTTTACCAACTTACTAAAGCGAAACTTTGGTCTTTCTTCCTGCATCGAATTATCATCAATACTATATTTTTTTCTTCTATTCCAAGCACTCATAAATAGTATCACCCTTATTTTCTAATAATCAATTATATTATACCAAAAAAAAAATATCTTGAACAGATAATTTTTAATTTTTAAAACCTTTATCATTTAAAATTATAATTTATTTAACATTATTTATAATTTCTAAACTTTCAGTAAGAACATCTGTATAGGTAAAAGATTTGATAATATTATTATCATTTTCTAATCTTATTATAAAAACAGCTGGATATGTATTAACAATTTTCCCCTCAAATTCCTCTACCTGATTTCTAGCTCCATTAAATTTGAAATGGTAAACTTTTCCCTTTTTCTCTTCCAAAGCAATTCTTATTTTTTCTATTGTCATCGAGGATACCCCACATACATAGTACCATTAGTAATAATACCACCCATACCATCGCTACCATATTTAGTTTTATCTAGCAATTGCAACAAATTAATACTTTTGTTTTTCTCACAAAGCGCCACAGAACTAGCAATAATAGCGGGATCTAGAGCATGAATATTAATTCGTTTAGGACTTGAGGCAAAATTAGCTCCCGCTTTGATCAATTCTTCATAAAAAGATTGACAGGCACCAGCAATAATAATCAACTTATCCTGACTCTTTTCATATTGCCTTGCTGCTGTTATAGCATTAATAAAATTTTTACTATTACGATAGCTTGATAATTCATCTTCTTTTCCAAGGTGTTTGTTATAAGCGTCATGTCCCGTAATCACTACTATATCTGGTTTGTATTGATTTAAATATTTCTCTATTTCTAAGCATATTTCATCTTCTTTTAATTTAATGCCATAAGCTCTTACATTTATTTTTTTATAAAACATCATACAGCGTTTTAAATAATCTTGATCAGCATCAATATGTAATATTTTACCTGGTAAATAAAAGTATTCACCTCTATCTAAATTAATCATTTCATTTACTCGATCTAAAAGTTGCCTATCCTCCTGTTGTAAACTATCCACCTTTTCAAATTTTCTTAAATCATCTATCTTACTATCCGCAATTAATCGTACATTAACTCCTTTTAAATAAGCAATTTCATCTTCTATATCGACAATCTTAAAAACAGTATCATTTTCATGGGACTCTCTCGTAACAAAATCGCCAATTTTAAAACGCATATCATCATCTCCAAATAATTCTATGCGTTTTTAATCATTATTATAACTATGATATACAATTAGCTATATCAACAAAAACTTCTATAGGAATATGTTCTGCCCTAACATCAAGAGTAAAATTATATTTTTTTAAAACAGATTCTATTTTAGTCAAATCATAATTTCTTAAATTATTTTTAAGCGTTTTCCTCTTATATTTAAAGCTATCTCGCACCAACTGAAAAAAAGTTTCCTCATTTTTTAAAAATAATACTTGTTGTTTCCTATTCAAGGATATTACGACACTATCAACATTTGGTTTGGGTTTAAATTTATCTCGTCCAACAAAAAAAAGTTGTTTTATCTCAAAATAATATTGCAAAAAAACTGATAAAGAATTATAATGCCTTGTCCCCGGTTTAGCACAAAATCTTTCTCCAACTTCCTTTTGAACCATAAAGATCATTTTTTCTATTTTTAAGTTAAAATCAATCAACTTCTTTACAATAGGAGTCGTAATATAATAAGGCAAATTGCTTACAATATATAAGTATTGATAATTATATTCTTTTAAATCATTTATCACATCTCTTTGCAAAAAATCAGCATATATTACCCTAACATTACTACAATCTCGCAAATTATAATCTAATATATTTTCTAAAGTCCCATCAATTTCATAAGCCAAAACATTTTTAGCAATCTTAGATAATTCCTTAGTTAAGACACCACTTCCAGGCCCAATTTCAACAATCAAACTATTATCAAAATCCTTTATAGAAACTTGATTAACAATATCTAAAATAACTTTATTATCCATTATAAAATTTTGTCCAAAACTTTTTTTAAATCTAAAACCAATTTCTTCCATAACCTCACCATTAAAAATATAACATAAAAATAAAAAAGGAGCAATTATTGTTCCTTTAATCTTTTATTTCTTAACTAATTCATTTTCAATATTTTGTTTTTCTTTTTTCTTCTTAAACATAAAACACACATTCGCAATACAAAGTCCATATAACATAACTTCCATAGGGGCAATAAAATCATTATAATAATCAAAATCAATACCATAACTTGTTTTACCACTCAATAGTAAATTATCATCAAAAATAGCTCTATATCCACAATAAGCAATAGTTGCTAAAACGAGACAACAACAAATATTGTAAAATATATTATGCGTTACACTTTTTTGACGCGCTACAAGATTAACACAGAACAAAATAAACAAAAGCAAATATGGAAGAAATACTCTATATGATTGTAAAAGATCTTTATCTAAACGTTGAAACATAAATACCATAATATATAAAGTTGAAACAAAAGCTACGATTAATAATAGATATTTAAGAATACAAAATAACATATTTAAAATATTTTTCATAGTTATCGACTCACCTCGTTTTGAAACCAATTAGATAACTCCAGTGCCATATCCGCTGCTTTATCATAATAGGTTAATGTCTTATAAAAATTATGAGCTGATTTATTAAACAACGTATCATTTGTATGATCTGTTGTGAAATAATAAATATTATTATAATTAATATTAGATATTGTATTTTCACTAGAGGCTATCATCAATTCAATATCAGTTTTTAAAAAAGGCGCAAAATTTCTAATAGATTCAATAGGTAAACTACCGTCTTCTTTTTCAACAGATAAATCATAAAATTGTTGTATTAAACAACCATTTAATACAAATCCTTGAAAAGATGTAGCAAAAGAATAAATATCCTTAATACCCAATTCACTCTTATCCTTTAATTGTATAAAGGTGTCATTTTTAAATTGTCTTGTACAAATTTCTAATTTACCCTTTAAAGTTAATAAATCACCCACGGGAATATTTCCGTGATAATCACCAGAATTAAAATTAGAAATATTTTCAGTTACTTTATCAATTTTATTAATAACATTGCTATAGGTAGAATCTTCATCTAAATTAATAGAAATTTTTCTAGATAATTCCATAGAATGATAAAGATTCAAAATAAGATAAAAAGAAACATAAGCAAATACTAAACCCGTTACTGTGTACCCTATTATTTTCATATATTCTAAAAGTAAGTTTTTCATTTATTTACCTCCTTAGAATCAGCGGGCATAAGATTAATTGAATAGTGAAAATGTTTATTTTCCCAATTAGATGCCTCATCATTTACCCATATGCGTAATTCGTAATTATTTTTAACATTAGGCTCAATATCCCTAGTATCAAGAATATTATTCTTTATCTTAGCTAAAGAATCAACTTTTATTTCCTCACCATTAAGCAGCAATTGATACCTTAATTGATTGCGATTTAATAAAGTATCTACTGTACAGCCATCATCTATTTTATTAAATGGCGTATCTTCAATAATAAGTTTGTAGTTGCCTCGAACATTTCCCATATTAGTTACTTGAAAAGAATAGGGAACCTGATTAGCGCCTTCTTCATCTTCAACTGGTGCTGCACTTGTCACCATAAGACCTTCCTTTTGACTGGTTAATTGAATTCTAGCACTACCCCCACTTTCAATTTCATCACTAAAAAGATTATACCAAACTAGAGAGGTCCCTAAAATAAAGCAAACCAATATCACACATCCAATAATCAAAAAAATTATATTTTTTTTCATATTGCTTATTCTCCTTCCCTCTTTATTCTTTTATCTGTTTTTCTTTTGTTAATTTTTCTTATCATATTATTTCTAATTAATTTTATTAATTTTATAATATCATAAATAATTATACCTAAACATGGAATAACAATAGCTATAATCCAACCGTAAGCCTGTGATAAAAAATACTGAATATAACCAATTTTAGGTATCCTTAATATTACTTTACCGTTAACTGAACTTGACTCTACCAACGTCGCATCAGGAGCATTGTTATTATCTCCTTTAGTTCTAAATAAAATTTTACCCGAAGACGTTTGTTCAATATCTACCACCCTATGAGTAATAGTAATTCCTGAATAACGACTATCTGTTGATGTAAACGTAATGATATCTCCAACTTCGATATCCTTACCTTCAACCCTCTTTATAACAACTGCATCTTGTACCTTGATTGTAGGCACCATACTAGGACTAATAATAACATAAGCACTAAACAACGGCGGTTTATAGACACCTGATGCTGCATTTTTCTTAACATCCACTATATATAAAAGTAAAACCAAACCAACTAATAACATAATAACAAAAACAGAATACATAATAACCGTAGTAATAAAATGTAATATTTTCTTTATCGTATTCCAAACATCTTTACCCTTATTATTCTCCATAGTCACATAAATCACCTTATTTTATTATTCTCACTATAAAATAATAATATCACAAAATAATTTCTTTTCCAACCTAAAAAACAAAATTTGTTATCTTGAAAAGAAAAAAAGAGCTTTCACTCTTTTTACCTATTACATCTATACTGCTTGTCCGTAAACGTTTACAGTTACTGTAAATGTCTTAGCAGTATTACCAACTTCGTAACTTTGATCTACCCACATTTTTAACCTGTAATAATGAGTTGCTGTAGCAGTAAATTTATCACTATGTAAAACTTTAGCTCCAGTTAAAGCTTTACCAGCATCTGTTGTAGCAGTTGATTCAGCAGGCAAAGCATTAAATGCTTTTGGTGCTGTTATTTGCGCAGAATCAGCATACGTAGATGCATCAGCTTTTTCTAAATAAAGTTTAGCATATTGATCTTCTAAAGTACTTTCAACTTTTTTAACAGCCATAATATCATAATTAATTGTAACAGAGCCGTTTATTGTAGCATTAACATTGAAATCAAATACGCCAGCTCCACCTTCAGTTATGCTTCCGCTTTTAGGATCTTCAGCTGTAATGGTTTTTCCTACATCATCACTAACGGGCATCGCATTAGTTATACTAATTCCCTTTTGACCCTCAGTATAATTCATGGTAATTGTTCCTGTTGTAATAGTGTTTTCTTTCTTTCCAACACCTGCATAAGTAAATGCTGCAAATGATACTCCTACAACAGCAACTACAAGAATAGCTACTCCTAAAACTGATAATAAAATTTGTTTTGACGAATTATCTTGCACTTGTCTATCCTCCTTCCTATATTAACATAAGTATATAATAAGACTCCCTTCTATGTCAATATTTTTGTCCACAGTTTACAGCGATGATTTTAACAAAAAAAGAGGAAATTCCTCTTCTATAAACAGTATTACGCTGCTTCTCCATAAACATTTATTTTAACTGCAAATGTCTTAGATGTACCAGTAATATTATAACTTTGATCTACCCACATTCTTAACCGGAAATAATCGGTCTTTGTAGCAGAAAATGTACCACTATATAAAACTTTAGCAGAACTACCTGCGGCTTTTCCTGCAGTTGTAGTGGCAGTAGAAATTGCCCCTAAAGAGCTAAACACAGTAGGCGTTTTTGCATCCGTTGTTGTAGTATAACCAGCTACAGCTGATTTTTGTAAATAAAGTTTAGCATACTTCTCATCCAAGGTAGAAGTGCTCTGCTTAACTGCTATAACATCATATTTGATTGAAACTGTTCCACTGATAGTAGCTGATACACTAAAATCAAATAATCCTGCACCAGTTGAACCAATTTCACCACTACTTTTTACATCTGTAGCCGTAAATGTTTTACCAACAGCATCACTAACAGGCATCGCATTAGTTATACTGATTCCTTTAGCACCCTCAGTATAATTCATGGTAATTGTTCCTGTTGTGATAGTATTTTCTTTCTGTCCAGCGAGTTGATAAGTAAACACCGCAAATGACACTCCTATAACAGCAACTATAAGAATAGCCACACCTAAAATTGATAATAAAATTTGTTTTGATGAATTATCCCTCATCCGTTTATCCTCCCTTCCATTATAGTTTCATTATATAATGTATACACCTTAGGTCAACTTTTTCAAACAAAAAAGGCTAGCCTTTTTTACAAATTGATATTAAACAGCTTGTCCATAAACGTTTACAGTTACAGTAAATGTTTGAGCTGTACCTGTTACTGTATAAGTGTCTGCTACCCACATTCTTAGCCTATAATAATGAGTTGTTCCTGTAGTAAATGTATCACTATGTAGTACTTTGCCTGTTGTCAATGCTTTACCAGCATTTGTTGTAGCAGTTGTATATGCTGGCAATGAACCATATGCTGTAGGTGCAGTAGATTGTGAATATCCAGTTGTAGCACTAGTTGTTGATTTTTCTAGATAAAGTTTTGCATAAGCATCACCTAATGTACTACTACTTTTCTTAACAACCATAATATCATACTTAATTGTAACAGAGCCGTTTATTTTAGCATTAACATTGAAATCAAATACTCCACTTGCTCCTGCTTCAAGATGTCCAGCACCGCCTGCAAGATCTGATCCAGTATCAGCAGCACCTGCTGTATTAGTTATTGCTTTTCCTACAGCATCACTAACAGGCATCGCATTAGTTATACTGATTCCTTTAGCACCCTCAGTATAATTCATGGTAATTGATCCTGTTGTAATAGTGTTTTCTTTCTTTCCAACACCTGCATAAGTAAATGCTGCAAATGACACTCCTATAACAGCAACTATAAGAATAGCCACACCTAAAATTGATAACAAAATTTGTTTTGACGAATTGTCTCTCATTCGTTTATCCTCCCTCCAATTATACTTTTATTATATAATAATACCCCCCCCCACGTCAACTTTTTGTTACTTTTTCATACAAAAAAAAGAGTTGCCATGACAAAACCATTTTATATATTTGTTTTGTTATTACATTAATATTTATAACACATAAAAAAGCATCTTAATTTTTAAGATGCATTACTAGCAGCATAAACATTTACTGTCACAGTATAAGTTTTAGAATCCTTATCAACATTATAATTATCTTTAAGCCACATACGTAAAATATAATTATTAGTTTGGGTTTTATCAAAGGTTCCGGTTTCAATAATCATAGATCCTTTTGGTGAACCAAGTGAAGATTGCTCTTTTAAAGGTGTAAATGAAGAAGGTCCAAAAACAGGTAGATAAATTTCATTATCAACTGATTTTTCTAAATACAACCTAACATCATCATCTTCTAACGTACTACTACTATCTTTTATAGCAGTAACTTCATACCTTACATTGCTACTTTTTAATTTGGCTGATACAGTAAAACTAAAGGTCGCCCCTTCTCCAGATAATTCTTTTCCAATACTATCTTTAGTAGGTAGAGCATTAGTAATATTAATTCCTGATCTTCCCTCTGTATACATAATAGTTATTGAATCAGTCGTTTTAATAGTGTTTACCATTGATCCTTCTTGATCATAAGCAATGATTGCCAAAGAAAGGCTGCACATCAAAACTACCAAAAAAACAATGGCAACTAACATCATCATTAATGGCCTTAAATGACGAGTTTCCTTTTTCATACTATTATTATCAGCCATAATATCGCCTCCAGCATCTACTATAAATATAACAAAAACCATTAAAAAGTCAAGTTAAAGATTCAATTTATGATTACTATTAACCCTATTTAAACCGCAAAAAAAAGAGCATTTCTACTCTTTTAAAACTTAATATCACTAACTTATACTGCTTGTCCATATACATTAACAGTTACTGTAAATGTTCTAGCAGTTTTATCTACTTTATAACTATTATCTACCCACATTCTAAGTCTGTAGTAATGAGTTGCTGATGCTGTAAAAGTATCAGTATGTAATAATTTTGCATTTTGAAGTCCTTTTCCAGCATCTGTTGCTGCACTACTTGCTTCAGATAATTTATCATATGTTATAGGTACTTGTGCATCTGATGGACTTGCCATAGTAGCAGCATCAGATTTTTGTAAGTATAGTTTAGCATATTGATCTTCTAAAGTGCTTTCACCTTTTTTAACAGCCATAATATCATATTTAATTGTAACAGAGCCGTTTATTGTAGCATTAACATTGAAATCAAATACTCCACTTGCTCCTGCTTCAAGATGTCCAGCACCGCCTGCAAGATCTGATCCAGTATCATCAGCACCTGCTGTATTAGTTATTGTTTTTCCTACATCATCACTAACGGGCATCGCATTAGTTATACTAATTCCCTTTTGACCCTCAGTATAATTCATGGTAATTGTTCCTGTTGTGATAGTATTTTCTTTCTGTCCAGCGAGTTGATAAGTAAACACCGCAAACGACACTCCTACAACAGCAACTATAAGAATAGCCACACCTAAAACTGATAATAAAATTTGTTTTGACGAATTATCTTGCACTTGTCTATCCTCCTTCCTATATTAACATAAGCATATAATAAGACTCCCTTCTATGTCAATATTTTTGTCCACAGTTTACAGTTATAATTAAATTTCATTAATTTCTATTTTTAGCAATACCCTTATTTGAAAATTGCTATACTAGATATGATACTCTACCATTATAAAAGCCTCGATTTGGCCATATTAATACGAGCAAACCGAAGCTAATTATTATTTAATCTACTGTGGCAACGTTAACTTTCATAATGAATTTTTGTGAAGTTGCTTCATTATCATAATTACTAGCTATCCATAATCTTAATCGAAAAGTTTTTAAGGCACTCTTTGTAAAAGTTTCAGTATAAAGCTTTTTCCCGTTTGGATTACTTACTGCCTCTGGTAAGCTTGAATATACAGGAACAACACTTCCAGTATAACCCTCTATTGCTCTATCATTTGTAGAACCATCGGTTAAATAAACTTTTATATATTTTGGATCTATAGTGCTTTCGCTTTCAACGCTACCATAGACCTCATAAGTAATTGGTATATTATTTGACATATTTGCTGACACGGTAAAATCAAAATATCCCTGTGTTGCTCCATTAGCGTCATCCGTTTTCTGCAATACTTTTCCAGCATTATCGGTCATTGGCTGTGCATTAGTAAGAGCAATACCATTGCTCGTTTCATTGTAAGTAAAAGTTATTGTCCCTGTATTAACGGTATTATCCTTATTGCCTGTTTTACTATATTTAAAAACAGCATAACTTAAACCACTTGTTAGCAAAATCAACAATAGCACTAAACATATTGATACAATTATTCTCGTTCCTAGGCTGTTCTTCATATCAACGCCTCCTATTTTCCTAATAATATCATAAAATAAGCAAGCTAGCAAGAAAAAAGAGATGTTTACCATCCCCAACGAATAATATCAAATTGTATATTTCTTTGTCTACCAACCTTTTTAGCTTCCTGTTCTGATGCTTCTAATAAATCCATTATATTTCCTTTTATGGCACCACCTCTATCTAAAGCAATAGCCATAATTGGTTCTTTTTGATAATTAGATATTCTAACTATACTACCGCAAGGAATTTCTCTATCTGTTGCTACTATTCTAACGTTTCCATAATCATTATCATTAAAATAAATGTTTCCATTAGTTACATTTTGTCGAGGAGCACATCCTGTTGTACCACTACAACCAGCACAGTCAGGACCATATCCAGTCATAGTACCAATAAATGATACTGGGAAATTTGCGCCATTTTCTATAGCTTCTTTAAAAGTATCATATAATTTAGGAATCAATTGTTTTTCCTTTGGATTATATTTAGAAACAATATGAACAGCTTCAATTGATTTCACACTATTAATATTATAAGTAAAAATTTTTTCTCTTTTGTTTCCTGATGCTACCACCAAAAACAATAGAAATAGAAAACAAATTAACATAAATGTTTTACCTTGTTTTTTCATAAGCACCTCGTACATTCTCCATATAAAAGCATATCATTATTTATCCGATAAGTCAAACATCTCAATAGCGTTTTTAGTAGTTATTTTAGCTACTTCTTCTTCACTTATCTGTTTTATTGCGGCTAATTTTCTAGCAATATAAACAATATTACTTGGTTCATTTTTACTTCCCCGAACTGGTTCTGGAGCTAAATATGGACTATCCGTTTCTAAAACTAAATTTTCTATATTTATTTCCTTTATAACATCTTTTAAATGACTATTAGTAAACGTTAAAACGCCACCTATTCCTAATTTAAAACCCATTTTTATATATATGTTAGCTGTTTCTTTGCTGCCACTAAAACAATGAATAACTCCTTTTGTTCTTGTTTCTTTCAATATTTTTATTGTATCATCTGTAGCATCCCTGGTATGAATTATTATTGGCAAAGAGCACCTTTTTGCTAATTCAATTTGCTTTTTAAATAAGGCTTTTTGCTCTTTAACATTATCTTTACCATAATGATAATCCAAACCAATTTCTCCTATAGCTACTATCCTTTTATTTTGTTTTACTAAATCCTCTAACCATTTTAAATCTTCATCAGTAATAGATTCCACTTCTGACGGGTGAAAACCAAAAGAAAAATAGATATCAGGATATTTTTCTAATAATTCTATGCCTTCTATGATATCTTCCCTACTACAACAAGAAACAATAAAAGGAAAACACGCCTTTTCTTTCGCCCTATCGATTATAACATTTATGTCTTCATAATCATGTTTAGATAAATGTAAATGTGTATCAATATATTGCATAATTATCCACCACTTTCTAATATATCATAAAAGAAAAAAGATAACATTGTCAATGTTATCCAATTTCAATTTGATCTTTCTATTATTACATATTTAAGAAAATATACTACAATTCCAATTAAATAAATAATATCGATTATGTTACGATCTTGCAAAATGAAATATATTACCATAACAATTATGGCTAAGAAAACAAAATATCCCATTTTGAATGGCCCAAGTTTCATTATATGTCTCCTTTGCTTAATAATTATACTGACCGTACTACATAACTACCCAAAAAATATATCATAAAAAAAACAAGAAAAAAGGCTTTTTTCTTATTTTTTTGCTATTTTACACTTTTTTCACGTCAACTCGTTGAAATAAAACCTCTGGTTTATTAACAATAGTATTTTCTGGATAAAATCCAAATTCACTTGTTGTTTCATAAGTAGTTTGCTCTGTATTTAATTGTTGAAAAATTTTATTAGCTGTTGATGGTAAAAATGGTTGTAAAAAGACTGTCGTGTAACGTATAGCTTCAACTAAATTATATAATACAGTAGCCAATCTATCTTTATTTTTATCTTCCTTTGCCAACACCCATGGCTCTGTTTCATCTATATATTTATTACAGCGTCTATATATATCAAAAATGGCATCAATAGCATCCGCTATTCTAATATCATTCATTTTTTCATCTACCCTTTTAGGTAAAGATAACACAGTATCTATTAAATCTTTATCAATATCAGTCATAATTTTAGGATTTGTTATTAAACCATTAAAATATTTATTAACCATCCCAATTGTTCTATTAACCAAGTTTCCAAGAACATTAGCCAAATCACCATTTATTCTTTCTATCAACAATTCCCTGGTAAAAACGCCATCACTTCCAAAAGGAATTTCGTGTAAGAAGTAGTACCTAACAGCATCTTGACCAAATTCGTTCACTAATTCATCTGCATACACAATATTACCTTTTGATTTACTCATCTTATCCGTTCCAAACAATACCCACGGGTGTCCAAAAATTTGTTTTGGCATTTCCAAATTAAGAGCTTTCAAAATAACGGGCCAATATATAGCATGAAAACGCAATATATCCTTTCCAATTAAATGTAAATCAGCCGGCCAATATTTTTGAAATTTTTCACTACTTTTTCCATTAACGTTATAACCTAAAAAAGTTATGTAATTGCTCAAAGCATCAATCCATACATAAATAACATGATCTTGATCAAATTTAACTGGTATTCCCCATCTAAACGCTGTTCTAGAAACACATAAATCCTGTAACCCGGGTTTAATAAAATTATTCATAATCTCGTTTTTACGACTCTCTGGAACAATAAATGATGGATGTTCTTCAATATAATCCTCTAACCATTTTGAATATTTAGATAATCTCAAAAAGTAGGCTTCTTCACTAGCTACAGTAACTTCTCTACCACAATCAGGACATTTACCATCAACTAACTGTGATTCAGTGAAAAAAGATTCACAAGGTGTACAATAAAGTCCTTCATATTGTCCTTTATAAATATCACCCTGTTGATATAATTTTTCAAAAATAGCCGAAACTTGTTGCATATGTTCCTCATCAGTAGTTCTTACAAATTTATCATAACTAGTATCCATAATATCCCAAATTTTTTTAACATCACTATATATTTCATCAACATATTCCTGCGGTGTTTTGCCTGCCTCAGTAGCTTTTTGTTCTATTTTTTGACCATGTTCATCTGTTCCTGTTTGAAAATAAACATCATAACCTAATAATCTTTTGTACCTAGCAATAGCATCGGCTAATACAATTTCATATGTATTACCAATATGTGGTTTTGCAGAAGTATATGCTATAGCTGTAGAAATATAATATTTGTCTTTCATTTTATTCCTCCTCATTAGTAGATCCTAATCCACTTAAACGAATATTATCCACGTTATTTTCATCATCAACTGTTAAATACTTAATAAATATTCCTTGGCAAATTCGATCTCCCTTTTTTATTATATATGGCTTTTCACCTTCGTTTTGCAATTTAATCCAAATATGACCTTCATTATCTATATTATTATAATAATCCGCATCAATTATGCCAACTTGATTTACCATTCTAACATTATATTTAAAGCCCATGCTGCTACGTACAAAAAGTAATAAGACTTCATCTTTATTCATTTTAGCCTTAATTCCAGTAGGAATTTTTTGACATTCAAAGGGATTAATTACTAGATCAATGATAGAAAAAAAATCATAGCCAGCACTACTTTGAGTCATTCTCTTAGGTAAAATATATTCTTCATATTTTGATGGTGAATTAACATCTTTATTAAATTGTTCAACACTAATCTTTTCAAATTTTCTCATATTTATCTCCAAAAAAAACACAGTTATTTCTAAGGACGAAATACCGTGTTACCACCTTAATTTATAGTAAAACTATACACTCATTAGCTATAACGTAACAACCGGCTTTACCTACAATAATACCTTCAATAAAGCAACTCCAAAACCATATTCTATATCCTTTTTTTGCTTTTTGCACCAACCAAAGCTCTCTATAAAAAAAATGATATATACTCTTTTCTTCTTCGTTTTTAAAGATGAATAGATTATATCACATTGTTTTTTATTCTTCAATATATTTTTCTAAAAATTGTGCTGTGATTTTAGCTACCTTTTCTTCTATTTCTGTAATTCCTCTTTCATAAGATAAGATTATAACCAAACCTACAGAATCACCATTGGCAATAATAGGGCAAATCACAAAAGAAGCATCTTCTTCCTCTACATCGTTTCCTAATAACTTTAATTTGGCATTATCTTTTTGAGTTACAAATTCCCTTTCTTCAATAACTTTTTCTAAATAACTACTAATAATTTTCCCGAGATACTTTTTCTTAAGATTTCCTGCAGCCGCTATAACTTTATCTCTATCTGTTACAATAATATTCTGTTTTTGTTTTAATGTTTGATAAATAGCTTCAACAAATCTTTTAGAAATATCTTCTAAATCATCCATAGGAGAATACTTTTTTAAAGCAACTAGTTCCCTATCAACATAGATTTCCATAGTTTCGCCATCTCTAATTCGTAACGTTCTGCGTATTTCTTTTGGGATAACGATTCTTCCTAAATCATCTATTCTTCTCACTACTCCCGTTGCTTTCATTTATATTCCTCCCTTGTTCTCTATATTTATTGTTTCTAATATTTAAAAGTTTATACTAAAAAGATAATTTTTTTAACATTATTCTCCTACTATTATTATAATATTTCTGTGAAAGATTTCCCTTGGTAATTATTTCCATATTGTAAACCGCCACAATAAAAGAAGATCGATGTATCAATCTTCTTTTTTTTCCAACAAATGTGAATTTTTTTCAATGAATTTTTTTCTGCTTTCTTGATCCTTAAATCTATTGTTCAAGGTACAATTTTTAGTATAAACTAATTTTTTTAATTGTTCTAAAATATATTCTGGATAGTCTCCTTTTAAATATTGTTCTGTCATACTAACAAATATAGGAATATTATTATCTTTGTTATTATCTGTTTTATTAACCAAGGATAAAATTTTAGGAACAATAATACTATTTATATTATTATTAATGTTTCCTAAAAGTTGATTAATAAAATCATTATCGATTTGTTGATATCTCTCATCATCAATTTCCAATAAAGATTTATTATCACTGAGTTCTTTTTGAAGCAAATTTTTTATTTCACTTTTTCTAAATTGTCCTATGTTTTTCAAATCATTCAAAGTCGCATTACGATATTTCTTAATTAGTTGTTGTAACGTTTCTAAAGCTATGACAACATGATTTTCTTTAGCAAACATCACTATTTTACTTTGAAGCAAGTCCATAGAAATAAGTGGTGGTTGTTTTAATAATATTTCTATTTCTCCAATTAAACTATCATTATTATCATCAATTGTCTGTAATAAGGCATTTTCATAATTCATATGATGTTGCTTTATAACTTGCTGAAACTTATCATCCACATTTTCACCTTCCCTATTATACTATTTAAGTATAATAACGTTTTAATTTTTCGTCAAGGTTTGTCTTTTATGATAGTTAATAGCTCTAAAATATAATAAAGAGGATGTTTTTCTAATTTAATTGTATCTAATATAATAACTAATTTATTTTTTCTCGTTTGTAACCTGAACATCGGTGTTATTTTAAATGATTCGACAAAAAGATTCTCTACATCTATTTGCTGGCTTTTTTCTTCACTAAAAACTAATTCTACATAATTTTTCGTTTCATTAACTTCCGTAATTTGCCATTTCTTAGCTAGAGATTCAAACCATTCTTCATACATATAAATAATGATGGCCTCAGTCAAATGCCCAAAACGATCCTCTAATTCCTGTTTGATTGATTTTAATTTTTCAAAAGAATCAATTTCATTTATTTTTTCATGTATTTCAATTTTTAATTCGGTATCTTGAACATAATCATCACTAATATGTGTTTCGACATTAATTAACGGAGCTTCTTTATCTATTTGTTTTATATCATCCGGTTGAACCTCTTTCCCTTGTAATTTTTGAACTTCTTCGTTTAATATTTTTAAGTATAAATCTATACCTACAGTATCGATAAAGCCTGCTTGTTCATTGCCTAAAATATCTCCTGCTCCCCTTATAGAAAGATCTCTAGTAGCTATTGAAAAACCACTACCTAATTTCGTAAATTCCTTTATAGCATTTAATCTTTTAGTAGCGGACTCTGTCAATACTTTAGTTGGTTGATACATTAAATATGCATAAGCAATTCTATTGCTGCGTCCTACCCGTCCTCTTATTTGATATAATTGACTTAATCCAAAACAATCAGCATTTAAAACAATCAACGTATTAACATTAGGAATATCAATTCCTGTTTCAATTATGGTTGTGCAAATTAAAATATCATATTCATGATGGATGAACTCCCACATCTTGTTTTCTAGCTCTGCTTTACTCATTTGCCCGTGAGCACAAACTATTTTAGCCTCAGGTATTAACTGTTGAATTTCCAATAATTTGCGTTCAATACTTTCCACTCTATTATATAGAATAAAAACTTGACCATCCCGAGATAATTCTTTGTATATTGCATCTCTCATTATCTGTTTATTTTCTTCAACTACATATGTTTGTACCGGATACCTATCCACCGGTGGCGTTTCAATTAAAGATAAACTTCTAATACCAACCATTGACATTTGTAATGTTCGTGGAATAGGAGTTGCTGTTAAAGTTAAGACATCAACATTAGTTTTATATTTTTTTATTTTTTCTTTATGTCCAACTCCAAAGCGCTGTTCTTCGTCAATAATTAACAAGCCCAAGTCCTTTGGTCTTACATCATCACTTAGTATTCTGTGTGTTCCAATTAAAAAATCAATTAAGCCATTTTCAAAATCCTGCAAAATTCTTTTTGTTTCTTTAACTGATGTAAAACGATTTAATAAAGCTATATTAACTGGAAAATTTTGAAATCTAGCCAAAGCATTATCATAGTGCTGGTTAGATAAAATTGTTGTAGGACACAAAAACATCACTTGTTTGGAATCAGCGATAGCCTTAAATGTTGCTCGAAAGGCCACTTCTGTTTTTCCATATCCAACATCACCACACAATAATCTATCCATTGGCATTGATGATTCCATATCCTTTTTTATATCTTGAATAGCCCGAAATTGATCTTTAGTTAACATATATGGAAATTGTTCTTCAAATTCTATTTGATATTTAGTATCTTCACTAAAAGCATAACCTTTCTGCATTTGCCTTTTAGCATACAATTGAATCAACTCTTTAGCCACATTTTTTACTTTATTTCGAATTCTATCTTTTGTCTTTTGCCAATTATCACTACCACTCAATTTATTTAATTTGGGGATTGTTCCTTCTTTACCAATATATTTATATAGCATTTCAATTTTTTCTACAGGTATATATAACTTATCTTTACCATAATACAAAATTTCTAAATAATCCTTCTTTAAACCATTTTTAGTTAGTGTTTTTAAACCATTATAAATACCTACACCATAAATATTATGGACAACATAATCTCCAACATTTAGTTTACTATAATCATTTATTTTAGACGAATATCTAAAATTTGTTTTATATTTGCGTTTTACTAAATTTTGCTTAAATAATTCATTTTCTGATAAAACTATATAATTTTGATAACTAAAGCCATGATTTATGGTTTTATCTATAATATTAACCTTACCCTCTTCAATAGAATTTTCCGTAACAACCTTACATTCTACCTTTATATTTTTAATAAAATTATTTATTTGATATGTTTTTAAACAAATAATAATAGTCTTATTATTTTTAATATTTTCTCTTAAATATTTTTGAATCAATTCAATATTTTCATTAAATTGCATGATTTGTTTACTATTATAATCTATTATTTCACGATCTTTAGTAGTTACAATATTATCAACGGAATAATAATATATTTCATCTTTTACCTTTATTTCTTCTAATAGATTCATATAATTTCCCTGATAATCTATATCTTTACTATTTTTATATTCAAATATTTCCGTTTGCAATGTTTTATAAGCACTTAACAATTGTTGATAATCTTTATATATTAAAATTGAATTTTTTATATAATCTATAACAGAAGAAACTTCATTAGAATATTTTTTAAAATATTTATGTTCTATTTCGCTTTGATAAATATTCGACAACAGCAATTCACTACAAGGATAAATATCAATTTTATCTATTTCTTGTAAAGATTTTTGCGTTTCTGCATCAAAATATCTAATGGATTCTATTGTATCTCCAAAAAACTCTAATCTAACAGGATTTTGTTCTCCTAATGGGAAAATATCCACAACAAATCCTCGCACCCCTACTTCTCCTGTTTTGGTTACTAATGTTTGCCTTTCATAGCCAATGGAATATAAATTTTCAGCAATATTTTTAATATCAACTTCTTGCCCTACAGTATAACTTAAAATCTTTTCTTTATATATCAAAGGACTAGGTAAATATCTCAAAAATCCCATTAAATTTGTTACTATAATGCAAGGTTCATCTTGCTGTAATTGTTTCAATAATTCTAAACGAGTAATCTTAAACTCAGGACTAATAGCCATTGCTTCACTAGTTAAAAAATCATCCATTGGAAATAAAAAAACATTAGGTGTATAGTTATTTAAATTATTGACTATTTGATTTGCTTCAAATAATGAAGAAGTTACAACTAAGACACTACGTTTCTTTTGTACTAAAATATTATATAAATAAACAGCAAAAAACTCATCAGTAAGTCCTGTTATACTGATGTCTTTGGTTTTTTCGATTTTAAGCATTTTTTGGAAAAAATTCATGTTTAACTCCTGTTTTTTATATTATATTTACTCATAAGTTTATAAAAATCACATTCTAAACTTTCCTCAATTATTTCTATTACTTTATCTATAACTAAACTTAATTTTTCTTGCTCTTCTTTAGAAAATTTTCCAAGTACGTAATTTTTAGTATCTATTTGTTTATTATTGGATATTCCAATTTTTATTCTTTTATAATCTTGAGTGTTAAGTTGATCTTCAATGTTTTTTAAACCATTATGACCACCACTACTACCTTTATCCTTCATTTTGAAATAGCCTAATTCAATATCTAAATCATCATGAATTACCAATAAATCATCAATATTAATATGATAATACGTCATGAACTTTTTAATAACTTCACCCGATAAATTCATATAAGATAGAGGCTTTAACAAAATTATTGTTTCAAGATTTTTCTTAAATTCACAGTATAGTCCATTAAATTTTGTTTTTGTAAATTCAATTTGGTGTTTTTTAGCTAATTTATCTAATACCTCAAACCCAACATTATGTCTTGTCATGTCATATTCTTTTCCTGGATTACCTAATCCTACTATCAATCTCATTATTTCACTTTCTTTCTGGTGTGATATTCTTTATATATTACAGCCTTGGCTACTCCTCGATCTTTGGCTACTTTTTTTATAGCTTCTTGTTCTGTTATATTATCTTTCAAATAAACTTTAACATGATCTAAAATAGAAATATTGGAATAATCTTCTTGTTGCTTATTTCCTTCAACAATTAAAACGAATTCACCTCGAGTATCAATTTCTTGCTTAATTATATCACTAATAGAACCTCGATATATTTCTTCATGTAACTTGGAAATTTCTCGATGAATACTAATTTTTCTATCCCCTAATATTTTATAAATAGTAAGTAACGTTTCTTTGATTCTATGACATGATTCATAAAATATTAAAGTGGCTGTTTCTCTTTTTAATTTTTCTAATTCTTGCTCTTTTTTTCCTATTTTAGCATTCAAAAATCCATAAAACAAAAATGGATATGGTTGAATTCCTGATGAGACAAGTGCTGGGATTAATGCTGTAGCGCCTGGAAGAGCTATAACTGAAAACCCTGCATCGATAACAGCTTGAACAATTTTATATCCAGGATCACTAACAATTGGTGTACCCTGATCTGTTACCAAACCTATAATTTTTTGATTATTTAAATACTCTATTACCTTGCTTTTTATTTTATCTTCATTAAAATTATGACAGCTAATAAGTTTCTTTTTAATATTTAAACTTTTTAATAAATATTCTGTAACCCTTGTATCTTCACACAACAGCAAATCAACTTTTTTTAAAATTTCAATTGCTCTTAAAGTGATATCCTGTAAATTGCCAATTGGAGTAGGAATTAAGTATAGACCTACTTCTTGTTCATAACTTTTTTGACTTATCATTTAAAATACCCCCTTTTATAAAATCTAGATATTCTTTAGTATAAGAGCCATCATCTTTATAAATGATTAAAGGAGCTTCTATTTTAAGACCACTTTTCCCGCATTTTACTCCTTCCAACAAAAACAATTTTGATGGTTGATTTGATTTAGAATATATAAATTTAACTTTTTTAGGTTCAAATCCATGTTTTTGAAATAAATTTATGATTTCTATAAATCTTTCTGTTCTATGAACTATGGCAATAACCCCTTTATTTTTCAATAATTTTTTAGATACTTTTAAAACCTCTTCTACACTTAAATATAATTCACATCTAGCAATTGTTTTATGAACGTCTTTATTAGCTTGAAATCCTTCCGTTTTCTTAAAATATGGTGGATTAGACACAATAATATCAAATTGTTCATTTAAACTTGTATTATAGTAGTTAATAATATTATCATTGACAATTTCTATTTGATCAGTCAAATTATTTGTGTTTATTGTTTCCATGGCTAAAGCTGCTATATCTTTTTGAATTTCAACCCCTATTATTTTAGCCTTCGTATATAACGATAAAATCAATGGAATAGGAGCCGTTCCTGTTCCAATATCAAGTATTTTTTTTGTTGTTGGTAACAAGGTAACAAAATTAGCAAGTAATACTGAATCTAATGAAAAAGAAAACCAATTTTTATTTTGATATATCTTACGATTGGGATATTCCAACAAATCATGTAATTGTTTCATTTTATTTAGCTAAAACCTCAATTATTTCATTATCACTAAGTTCTACTTGATAAGTTTTTTTAAATAGATTTATAGCTATTACTTTACCATTTCCCTGTGGTGTTTTAACAACATAACCAATTTCGGGCATTCCCTTTTTTAATTCTGTATAAGTTTCATCTTCATAATTTAAACAACACAATAATCTACCACACAAACCATTTATTTTAGTTGGATTTAAGGCTAAATATTGATTTTTTGCCATATTTATAGAAACACTAGTAAATTCTCTTAAAAAAGAATTACAACATAAAAATCTACCACATGGTCCTATGCCACCAACCTCCTTGGCCTTATCTCTAACACCTATTTGCCTAAGTTCGATTCGAGTTTTATATACTTGAGCCAGTTTTTTAGCTAATTCTCTAAAATCAACTCGTTCATCCGCTACAAACTTAAATAACAATTGACTTCTATTGTGCGTAAATGAAGCATTAATAAAATGCATATTTAAATTCATTTGTTTAGCAAGCTCAATAATACTTTTTAAAGCCTTTTGTTCTTCTTTAACATTTTTCTTATGTTGAAGATCATCTTCCTGATTACTAATCCTAACCACTTTTTTTAAAGGTAACATTAAATTTTCATCTTTTTCTTGATATGGACCAATTTTTATAGAACCATATTGTAATCCTCTTTCTGTTTCTACAATAACTTTTTGACCCTTAGATAGTTTTAAATCACCAGGCTCAAAATAATAAATGTTATTATTTTCATTAAATACTACTCCAACTACTTTATGCATTAATTTCACCACCTCTAGTTATCTTTATAATGAAATTATCAATCCATAATTTTAAATTTACATTATAACGTAATTTGTTTTTTTCTTCTTCTATCACTCGTAACTTATAAATTATATTTTTGGTATCAATTTTATTTACTATATTATTAATAGCTTGTCCATATTTTTTCTTTAAAAAATCTTTATCATTTTCATGTTCCAATAAATCCAAATACAATGTTTCAAACAAATCTAAAAAATTTAAACATTCATCCTTATCTAAAAATTTATCATACCATAAATCTTGAATATATGCTAAAGTTTGAACACCATCTAATTCAATTTTGTTAATGATATTCCAAAAAACATCATATTGTTTATCTTTCTTTAAATCATCGATATTATTCATATCAGTATGTAATGTTAAAATTTGACATCTTGATAAAATGGTTTCCATTACTCTGTATCTATTTTCGGTAACTAGTATTGCAATTATTCCTTCCTCTGGCTCTTCTAAAAATTTTAATATAGTATTAGCTGATGTTATATTTAATTTATCTGCATCAAAAAGGATATATACTCTTTTACTTCCCGTTAATGATTTTGTTTTTAATCTATTTTGAAGAGTTAACAACTGTTCTTTTTTTATAACATTTCCTTCAGGTTCAATAGTAATAAGTTCCGGATAATTATTATTATCAATCAAATTACATATGCGACAATTTTGCTCATGGTTATCATTAGTTATATTTGGACACAACAATATTTTAGCCAAAGCTATAACTAGTTCTTTACTTTTAGAAAAAGAATTAGTTTCAATTAAATAAGCATGTGATACATTATTATTTTTTATTATACTCGTCTTAACTTGATTGACAAAATCCGGTTGCGAATTATTAAATTCTTCTAGCATATTACTCACCTCAAAATGCAACAATTTTTAATAATATAAGAGCAAATAACGCTGGTATTCCCAATCCTCCTACTAAAGAAACTGTAAATACATTAATTGGTATAATAAGATTAAATTTTGTTGCGATTAAATTATATCCATATAATATAAAAGTACTTAAAACAAACCTTTTTACTACAGACAAAATTTTTTTCATTTATATTCACCCTCATTATACCATATGAAATATAATAAATATTATGAAATTTCTTGCCGATCACGTAAAGCTTGTTCTAGTGTTAAAGCATCAATATATTCCATATCGGCTCCAATTGGAATGCCACTAGCTATCTTTGTAACTGTAATATCCAATCCCTCTAAAATTCTTTTTATATATAAAGTTGTTGTTTCGCCTTCAATACTCGGTTTAAAAGCCAATACTATTTCTTTATACTTATTTTTTTTAATTCTAGCAATTAATTTATCAATGCCTATATCTTCAGGATTAATACCATCTAATGGCGAAATTAATCCAGATATAACATGATAATAACCATTAAATGTGCCAAGTCGTTCAAACAAAAAGACACTTTTTACATCTTCAACAACACACAAAATATCTTTATTTCTATTTTTATCGGCACAAATTGAGCAAATATCATTTTCTGTTAAACTATTACATTCACAACAATAATGGACCTTATTTTTAACATTTTGCATACTTTCAACAAAAAAACCAACTTTATCAGGGTCCATGTCAAAAACAGCAAAAGCTAATCTTTCTGCCGTTTTTTCACCAATACCTGGTAAATATTTAAAAGATTCTATTAATTGCTTTAAACTATCTGGATACATTTTTAAAACAACCCTGGAATAGAACCACCAAATTTACCCATTTTTTGATTTGTTAGTTCATCAACTTTCTTTAAAGCATCATTTGTGGCTAATAAAATCATATCTTCTAACATTTCTTTATCTTCTGTTGTAAAATTAAAACTTGAATCAATTTCTACTTTCAATAATTTTTTTGTACCATCAACTTGTACTTTAACAAAGGAATTATTACCTTCAAATATTGTTTTATCTATCTCTTCTTTTACTTTTAACATTTCTTTTTGCATTGCTTGTGCCTGTTTCATAATTGCTTGCATATTCATATTATCATCTCCCTATTCCATTTCAACAACGTTTTTTCCAAAAAGATCTATAGCCGTTTTATAAGCATCTTCTTTTTGTTCTTCGTTGGAAATTATCTTATCATTATTATCTAATTTTTGATCAGGTATTTTTTGTTCATTATTTTCTATATTTTCGATATATTGATATTTAATTTTATTTTTCTTCTTAAAAATAAAATCTTCTTTTAATTTTTCCCATTGTTCATCCGTAATAAATACTACATTAATATCAATATCTAAAATTTTGGAAAATTGTTCCTCAATTAATTTTTGTTTTTCTAAGGCTTTTTCTACCATAGATGCATACTCATAACTAATGATTAATCCCTCATCACTTGCTACTCGTAGATTACCATCTAAAATCATACATATTATATACCCTACTTCGGTATCAAAAATAAAATCATTAAATTTTTCAATATTATTTTTTATATATAGCAATTTTTCTTTTTTTGCTCGAGCAAAAATATTATTAATTTTAACATCAATCTTGTTATCATCGATTATATTTTCTATTGGTTTTTCTATAAATTCACTTTTTTTATTATCAGTTTGATTTTCTAATACATCTTTATTTTCAATTTTCGAATCATATTTTATTTCCCGGGAAATAATTTTGCTTTTTTCCTTCATCAAATTTAAAATTTCTATTTCAAACATTATCTTAGTATTATTAGAATGCTTAATTTTATTTTGGATAGCATCAAATTGTTGAATACTTCTTATTATTTTTTCATCAGGATAATCTAACTGTTTATGATTTAAATAAAAATCTATTAATTCATCACGTAAATATTGAATGATCTGATCAATAATTTTAACAAAGTCAATTCCTGTCTTATCAAACGTTTGTATTAGCTGTAATATTTTTTCACGTTCATTGTTATAAAATGTATCTAAAAAATCTTTTATTTTATCTGTATTTAACACTCCCCGTATTTTTTCAAACAAATCAATTGTTATTTTTTCTTTGTTAAAAGAGCTTAGCTGATCTAATAAACCCAAGGCATCCCGCAAGCTTCCATCACTAGCTTTAGCTATTTCGTCTAAAATAAATTCATCAACATTTATTTTTTCTTGTTGAATTACTTTTTTTAATCTATTAACAGTGTCTTCAACACTAATTTTTGTAAAATTATAACACTGACATCTTGACAAAACAGTTTCTGGAACTTTATGAATTTCTGTAGTAGCTAGAATAAAAACTACATGTTCTGGCGGTTCTTCTAATGTTTTTAATAAAGCATTAAAAGCTCCAATCGATAACATATGTACTTCATCTATAATATAGCATTTATATTTTAAAGATGATGGAACAAGATTAATTTTATTTTTTAATTCCCTTATTTCATCAACACCATTATTAGATGCTGCATCTATTTCAACGATATCCACACATTTTTTATTTAAAACTTCCAAACAATTAGAACATTCATTACAAGGTTCACCGTTTTCTAAATTTTCACAATTAATAGCCTTAGCCAATATTTTAGCAACTGTTGTTTTTCCTACTCCTCGAGGACCAGAGAATAAATAAGCATGGCTTATTTTTTTAGCTTTAAGAGCATTTTTTAAAGTTGTTATTACATATTGTTGGCCAGCCAAATCTTCAAATGTTTTTGGACGATATTTTCTATATAATGCCTGATACAAAATTTCACCTCCAATCAACATATTACACACTAATTATATCACGTATATTACCATTTAGTAAATGAAAGAAAATTAAACCTTTAGCTTTTTTTTCGTTTATTTATAAAATAATTTTTAATTATATTTTTGCATCCGTCATAATCACAATTAATAATATTTTTTACCTTTTTATTATGATTATTTGTAGAAAAAATTTGTTTTATAATTTGTAAATTTTTTTCATCATTACGACTGCATCCATAATAAATTGTATTTATTCTTGATTGTTGAATGGCGCTAGCACACATTGGGCAAGGTTCTAACGTTACAAACAAAACACAATCATCTAGTCTCCAATTTTTTAAATTTTTACTTGCTTCTTTTATAGCCATAATTTCGGCATGGGCAATAATACTATTATTTTTTTCTTTTTTATTATGTCCCTTGCCAATTACTATATCATTTTTAACAATAACAGCTCCTACAGGAACCTCATCTTGTTTTAAAGCTAAGATTGCTTCATTTAAGGCCATTTGCATATATTTATTCATTTTATCACCCCAAAAAAATAAGTGCACATAAAGATTTTTGTTAGAGCTGCTATTTTCCAATCCTGACTCGATTCCAAATTTCTTTATTGCACGTTACTATTTTAATATATTCTTTTTAAAAAAGCAATATTTTATGAATGTTTCACATGAAACATTCATATATGTTTTTTTGTTATTTATATTCAAAAAAAATATATTTTGTTTCACGTGAAACAAAATATATAATTATATGTTTGTGTTTGTTTTTTTATTCTATATATTGTTATTTTGTTCTTCTATGTTTTCTTCAAATGGTATTTTAACAACAGGTGTTGCTGTAGCTACCTTTTGATTGTCTTTTAAATTAATTAATTTAACACCCTGAGTGGCTCTTCTTAAAACTGATATTTGATTTATTGGCATTCTAATAATAACTCCACTATTAGTAATTATCATTAAATCTTCGTCATTTGTTACAGCCTTTAAAGAAACCATATTTCCATTTTTTTCCGTAACATTAAGGGCTTTAACACCTTTACTACCACGGTGAGTTAATCGGTATTCGTTAACAGAAGTTTGTTTTCCATAACCTTTTTCTGTTACTATTAAAACCATTTGATCTTCTGTAACCACTTCAGCTCCTACAACAATATCATTAGATAAATCAATACCTTTTACTCCTGAAGCTGTTCTTCCCATTGACCTTATCTCGTTTTCGACAAAGCGCACCATTCTTCCGTTACTTGCACCAATTATAATTTCATTATTTCCTGTTGTTTTTCTAACAGAAATCAATTCATCATTTTCCTTTAAATTTATCGCAATTTTACCACCAATTCGAATATTTTCAAACTCTTCAATTGACGTTCTCTTTACCAATCCCGCTTTAGTCACAAATAATAAATATTTTATATCCTGTTCGTCAGCAGTTATACTTAATATCGAACTAATGTATTCATTTTTATCAAGAGATAATAAGTTAATAATAGGTAATCCTTTTGATTGTCTTCCAAAATTTGGTATTTCATAGCCTTTTGCTCTATAAACACGTCCCTTATTAGAAAATAACAATAAATAATCATGCGTTTTCATAGAAATTATATGTTCAACAAAATCTTCCTCATTTGTTGTCATTCCTTTAATACCAACGCCACCTCTATTTTGAGTTTTGTATGTATCTATAGGAACTCTTTTTATATATCCTTTATTTGTCAAAGTAATAACAATATCTTCAACAGGAATTAATGATTCATCTTCAATATATTCAATAGCTGTCATATCAATATTAGTACGACGCTCATCACCATAACGATTTTTAATTTCAAGTAATTCTTCTTTTATCACTTGTAAAATTCTTTCGTTACTACCTAAAATTTCTCGTAATTCATGTATTAATTTTAATAATTCATTCAATTCGTTTTCTATTTTTTCACGTTCTAATCCTGTTAAACGGCGTAATTTCATTTCCAATATTGCGTTAGCTTGGGCTTCACTTAATCCAAATCTCTTAATTAATCCTTCTCGGGCTTCAGTATCACCTTTAGATTCCTTAATTAATTTAATAATTTCATCAATATTATCTAATGCATTTTTCAATCCTTCTAAAATATGTACTCTTTTTTCAGCATTATCAAGATCAAATTTTGTTCTTCTTATTATAACTTCCTTTTGATAATCAATATATTTAACAATAATATCTTTTAATCCTAAAGTTTTAGGAACGCCTTGATCTAGCATTAATAAAATAATGCCATAAGAAATTTGAAAAGAAGTATGTTTATACAATTTATTTAAAATAACTTGAGCATTAGCATCTTTCTTTAAAGTTATTGTAATTTTAATACCATTTTTCAAATCAGAATGATAATCAGCAATACCTTCTATCGTTTTATTATGCACCAGTTCAGCTACTTTGTTTTTTAATTCTAACGTGTTTACTCCATAAGGAACTTCATCGATAATAATATATTGTTTACCATTTTTTTCTTCAATTTTAGCTTTACTACGAATAGTAATAGTTCCTCTACCTGTTTCATAGGCTTTTTTTATGCCACTATTTCCAAGTATTAGCGCACCTGTTGGGAAATCCGGTCCTTTAATATACTGCATAAGACCTTCTAAATCTATATCAGGATTATCTATATAGGCAACACATCCATCTATAACTTCTCCTAAATTATGCGGAGGTATATTTGTGGCCATACCAACGGCAATTCCCGTTGTTCCGTTTACCAAAATATTTGGAAAACGGGATGGTAAAATCTCTGGTTCCTTCTCTGATTCATCAAAATTAGGTATAAAATTTACTGTATTTTTATTGATATTTCTTAATAATTCTAATGATATTTTTGATAATCTAGATTCAGTATAACGCATAGCTGCTGCACCATAACCATCGATATTACCAAAATTACCATGTCCATCAACTAACATATATCTATAAGAAAAATCTTGAGCCATTCTAACCATAGCTTCGTAAATACTACTATCACCATGAGGATGATATTTACCCATTACATCTCCAACAATTCTTGCACTCTTTTTATGCGGTTTATCAGGTGTATATCCCGATTCATACATTGAATAAAGAATTCTTCGATGAACAGGTTTTAAACCATCTCGTAAATCAGGCAGTGCCCTAGCTACAATGACACTCATAGAATACTCTAAGAATGAATCTTCTACTTCTTTAACTATATTATTTTGTTCTAATTTATCCATAAACTATCCCCTATACATCTAAATTTTCTACATATGTAGCATTGGTTTCTATAAAATTTCTCCTTGGTTCTACTTCTTCACCCATTAATTTAGAGAAACACTCATCGGCCAACAAAGCATCATCCACAGTTATTTGTCTTAAAACTCTTTTATTTATATCCATAGTTGTTTCATTTAATTCTTCAGCATCCATTTCTCCTAAACCCTTCATTCTCATAATATCATATTTAGTATTAGGATTTAAGGTGGCTAAATATTCATCTCTTTCCTGTTCATTTAAAACATATTTGATAGTTTTTCCATGTTTTATAACAAAAAGTGGTGGTTGAGCAGCATATACATGTCCAGCTTCAACAATAGGTCTAAAAAAGCGATAAAACAAAGTTAAAAGCAACACTCTAATATGTGATCCATCAACATCGGCATCAGTCATTATAATAATCTTATCGTAACGCAATTTTGATAAATCAAATTCTTCTCCAATACCAGTTCCAAATGCCGTAATAATAGTTCTAATTTCTTCATTAGAAAGAGCTCTATCTAATCTAGCCTTCTCAACATTTAATATTTTTCCTCTTAAAGGTAATATAGCCTGAGTCATGCTATCTCGACCCTTTATAGCGGATCCTCCAGCTGAATCTCCTTCGACTAAAAATATTTCACTAATGGAAGCATCTTTGCTCTTACAATCAGACAATTTTCCATAGAAATTAGTAACATCTAAATCCCCTTTTCTTCTTGTCAATTCTCTAGCTCTTTTAGCAGCAACCCTAGCTCTTGTTGCTGTAATGGCTTTTTCCACAATTATTTTAGCCTCATCTGGATTTTCTAATAAAAATCGCTCAAAAGTTTCTGAAAAAATACGATTAGCAATCCCTCTAACTTCAACATTTCCTAGTTTTGTTTTTGTTTGCCCTTCAAATTGGGGATCAGGATGTTTACAAGAAATAATCATGGTAATTCCTTCTCTAACATCCTCACCAGTTAATGGTTCATCGTTTTCCTTTAAAAATTTATTAGCTACAGCATACTTATTTAACACTCTAGTAAGAGAAGCTCTTACTCCATCTTCATGAGTTCCACCTTCAGGTGTTTTAATATTATTAACAAAAGAATATATACTAGCATTATATGAAGCATTATACTGTAATGCTACCTCAATAGAAACATCTTTTTCAATACCTTGAACATCTATGATAGTAGGATGAATAGGATTTTTATTTTCATTTATCATATGCACATATTCTCTAATACCACCTTCATATAAAAAGGCATCTTTTTTTCCTTCTTCTCTTTCATCCATTAATAAGATTTTAAGACCTCTATTCAAAAAAGCTAATTCTCGCAATCTCTGTTTTAATATTTCATATTGAAACACTGTTGTTTCAGTAAATATCTCAGGATCTGGTTTAAATGTTACTGTTGTTCCTGTTCTATCAATAGAGCAATTATCAATTATTTCAAGGTTATTAACCGGTTTTCCTCCATCTACATATTTTTGGTAATAAACTTTACCATTTTTATATATACGAACCTCTAACCATTTACTTAAAGCATTAACAACAGAAGCACCAACTCCATGTAGACCACCAGATACCTTATATCCACCGCCACCAAATTTACCTCCTGCATGTAAGACAGTATAAACTGTTTCAACAGTAGATTTGCCTGTTTTTGGATGAATTTCCACAGGAATTCCTCTTCCATCATCTTTAACAGTAATAGTATTCTCTTTTCCAATAATTACTTCTATATCATCGGCATAACCCGCTAAAGCTTCATCAATCGCATTATCAACTATCTCCCAAACAAGATGATGTAGTCCCCTTTCACCAGTTGATCCTATATACATACCTGGTCTTTTACGAACCGCTTCTAGGCCTTCTAATACTTGTATTGAAGATGAATCATATGAATTTGTTATTTGCTCTTTTTCTTTCATTTTTACCCTACTTTCTTTCTACTTTATTGTTTTTTATTTCAAAAATAACGGCATTTTCAAGCATTTTTTTATTAATATTTTTTAAATCAGTTGTTGTTATAATACTTTGAATATCCTTGTTTATATAAGCTAATATCTTATTTCTTTTTTTTATATCTATTTCACTAAAAATATCATCAAGTAATAAAACTGGTTTAGTTTTTAATTTTTGTTCAAAAATACTTATTTCAGCTAATTTATAAGACAATACAGCAATTTTTTGTTGACCTTGAGAACCAAATAATTTTAAATTTTTATCGCCGATAAAAAAAGAAAAATCATCTCTATGAGGCCCATAAAGAGTAATACCTTGAACTAATTCTCTTTGCTTATTTTGTTGATATTTTTCTAATAATTTTTTCTTAATTTCTTCTGCTTCAAACGTTTTAAAATCAACATTTGTTTCATAAATCAATCTAATATTCTTTAAACCAATAATATTCTCATAAATAAAAGGAATATTTAAATTAATTTGATCTATATATTTTTGCCTTTCTTGATAAACTATTATTGCCTTATCTATTAATTTTTCAGTTAAAATATCTAAATAAGAAAAATCAGCTAAATTATTAATGTATAAAATTTTTAAATATTCATTTCTAATTTTCAAAATTTTATTATACTCGTTATAAGCTTGCAGATAACGTTTTGAAATTTGACTAATTTGAATATTTAACAAATTTCGTCTAAAACTAGGTGATCCTTTTATTATTTCTAAATCATCAGGTGTAAACATTATAATATTTAAATTAGATATATAATCAGAAAGCTTTTTAATTTCATTATTATTAACTTTTATTTTTTTACCTTTTAAAGAAATAAAAATTTCTAAATCTTTTTTTAATTTATCTGTTTTAATAATACCTTTGATTTTAGTAAAATTTTCATTAAACTTTATAAAGTTTTCTTCTATACCTTGTTTATAAGATTTAGTTAAAGCCAAAACATATATACTTTCTAATATATTTGTCTTTCCCTGAGCATTGTTTCCAATAATGATATTCATATTTTTTTCAAATTTAATATCTAATCTATCATAATTTCTAAAATTACTTAAAGAAATTTTATCAATAATCACTTATAACCACTAAAACCCTTCATATTTTCACCTAGTCCTAAACCAAATACTCCTATACACACGATATAATTATATCATAAAAAAGCTTTAAAATCATTAAAAAAAAGAATTTTTAATTCTTTTTTCGATTTTCAATAATAGATTCCAACCTTGTCGCTCTTAATATCTGATTTTCAACTGTTCTAAAAGAAATTGGTAAAACTATTTCACTATCATTAATAAAAGTAATTTTTGTATTTTGATCACTCTTGCTATAGTTTTTAATTTTCTTCAAAGAAATCCAACAACATTCAGTATTATTAGGAGATTCTGTAGGAAAAAAAATTAAATTTTTACTTTCCTCAACAATAATGGGAACTTTATACCTTATTCCACCTAAAATATTTTGACTACCCTCTTCTCTTCCACTATAAGAACTTCCAAA
Organism: uncultured Bacilli bacterium; assembly: GCA_947632325.1. Taxonomy (GTDB): domain Bacteria; phylum Bacillota_I; class Bacilli_A; order RF39; family UBA660; genus CANPXY01. The sequence continues at coordinate 87,881 of CANROU010000001.1, read as the reverse complement.
AAAACGACAGCTATGATCCATTATATTATAAGATTTTTCTGATACAATATAACTATTATCATCTTCTAATATTTCGGTTTTACCATCACTTTTACTTAAAACAGCTAAAGTTCCATCATTAATTTCATACATTTTAATACCCCCTTTCCGTAAACTTTTTTTGTTTACAACTTTTAATGTAACATTATTATTTGTCGAAAAAAAAAGATTTTTGTCGAGACTAAAAAATAAAAAAAAAGAACTTTTAATAAGTTCTAATAGGTAAAACTAATTGTGTCAATGAATCATCATTACTATCTTTTAAAACAATTGGTTTTATTTCGCCAACAAATTTTATTTCTACTTTATCAGAATTGAAAGATTTTAAAGCTTCCATCATATATCTAGCACTAAAAGAAATTTTTATATTTTCATTATTTTTATTTTCCACAATTAATTTTTCTTCTACTCTACCAACTTCTGCTGAATAAGATTTTATAGTTAATTTATTATTATCTGTCTGTAAAGTTACTATATTTTTTTCCCTATCACTAGTTAAGATACTTGCCCTATCAATAACACTATAAAATTCATCTAAATCAACTACTAAAGTTAAATAAGAATCTGTTGGAATCAAATTACTAGTATTAGGATAAGTACCATTTATTAATCTTGATTGAAATAAAATATTATCATATTCAAACAAAATTTTATTATTAAATATATGCATATTAATCATGGTGTCCCCATCACCCATTATTCTAGAAAATTCAATAATATTCTTACTAGGAATAACAATATTATAATTTTCACCAACAAGTTCTTTTAAATTAACTATCTTTCTAGCTAAGCGATAGGAATCAGTAGAATTACATTCTAAAATATTTCCAGAAATATTAAAATTAATACCTGTTAATACTGGTTTAGCCTCATCTGTTGAAGAAGCAAAAGCTGTTTGGGTCACTATATCTTTAAATATTTTTTGATCAAGTTTAATAGGATTTTTACTTTTTTCTAAATTAATATTAGGATATTCTTTTTCATTTATACCATTTAAAGTAAATTCACTATTATCTGTGTATATTAATATTTTTAATTCATCTACCACTTCTATATTAATATATTCATCAGGTAATTTTCTAACTATATCTAATATATATTTTCCTTGAATAATAATACTACCCTGTTTTTCTATAGTCATATTATTTTTATCATCTAATTTTATAAATGTTTGAATAGTAATATCATTATCAGATGCTGTTAAAATTAATTTATCTTTATGTAATTCAAATTTAATTCCTGATAAAACGGGAATCAAATTTTTTGTTGATAAAGCTTTAGACACCTTATTTAATCCTTCTAAAAGAGTTAATTTTTTAATTTTTAATTTCATCTTTATTTCCTTCTTTCTTTTATAATTTATATATTTTTATATTATTACTGTTTATATTGTTGAAAACTAATTTTTTTTATTAATATTAAGTAAATTTTAAATATTCACCTTGTTAATTGTGTTGTTCATAAGTCTTTTTTTTTAACAATTTAATTAATATCCTTTTTTAATTTTTCAACAATATTATTTAATTCTTTATTTATTTTAATTTCTTTTTCTATTTTTTCAACGGAATGAATAACTGTTGAATGATCTTTACCCCCAAATTCTGTTCCTATTTTAGGAAAAGACTCATCAGTCATCTTTCTACATAAGAACATAGCAATTTGTCTTGGAAAAGCAATATTTGAACTTCTTTTTTTTGATTTCATATCTTCAACAGAAATTTGAAAATATTCTGCGACTATTTTTTGAATTTTATGAATATCATTTTTTTCACTTATTCCTTTATTAATATAATCTTTTAGGGCTTCAATCGCCAAATCAACATTTATATTTGCGCCCCCCATAATAGCTGAATAAGCAATTAATCTAGTGATTGATCCTTCAAGTTGCCGTACATCACTGCCAACATTTGATGCAATATATTCAATAACATCATTAGGTATTTCTTTTTCCACAGCACCAGCGGATATTTTTTTCTTAAGTATAGCTACTCTCAAATCAAAATCTGGTGGGAAAATATCAACAGTTAACCCCCAACAAAATCTAGTTCTTAATCGATCTTCAAGTAATTTTAAATCATCAGGGGACCTATCTGATGAAATAATAATCTGTTTACTATCACTATATAAAGTATTAAAAGTATGAAAAAATTCTTGTTGTGTCTGGGTAGCACCACCTAAAAATTGAATATCATCAATAATCAAAACATCAACATTACGATATTTATTTTTAAAAAACTCTACATAATTAAAATTAGTACCCGAGGAGTCCTTTTTATTAATACCAATAAAATCTTGAATAAATTGATCACTAGTAACATAAAGAACTTTTTTATTAGAATTTTTAATAATAAAATTTCCTATAGCGTGCATTAAATGGGTTTTTCCTAAACCACTATTACCATAAATAAATAAAGGATTATACATTTTTCCAGGATTTTCTGCTACAGATAAAGCTGCTGCATGAGCAAATTTATTACTATTACCAACAATAAAATTATCAAAAGTATAATTAATATTCAAATTAGAATTAGTCGCACTATTATATGGAACTCCTTCATTAATTGGCTGATTTAAAATAATGTTATTTTTATTAATTGATTCTACTTCTTCCTTCAGTACAAATTCCAGTTCAAAATTAGTTCCTGTTATATTATTTAATATATCCGTAATCAAATCATAATAATTATCAGAAAGGTGTTTTTTATGAATAGGCATAGGAACAATAATTTTTGCTTTTCCATCTTTTAATTCATAAAGCTCAGTTTCACTAAACCAAGTATCATAAGATAATGAAGTTATTTCTTCTTTTATAGAAGATAAAAAGCTGTTCCATAAAACGGCAACATCCATATCATCACCTCCCTGAAATAATAAAAAGCTTCAACCACTTTCATTGTAACTTAATTTTGTGTAAAAATAAAGCTAAAAAATGTAAAAAATTTTTATAAACAGATTATTCACAATTTTATAAACAACCAATAGCGGTAAAAACTTGATAAAAATTAAGTTTTCCACATTTTCCACAAATTTATATCAACAATATAAAAAAAATAATTCACAGATCTGTGAAAATGTTAAAAATTAATAAAATAAAATGTTTTAATTGACAATTATAGCATTTTATTATTATAATAATGTAGATTTATGTTTGGAGGTGGAATTGCATGAAAAGAACATATCAACCAAATAATCGTAAAAAAGCTAAGAAACATGGTTTTTTTGCGCGTATGAAAACTAATGTTATTAATAATCGTCGTAAAAAGGGTCGTAAACAGTTATCAAAATAATGCCACTTAAAATAGTGGTTTTTTAATATTATTTATTATAATGGGTGAGTATATATGAATAAAGAATATATATTACAAAAAAACGAAGATTTTAAAAAAATAATAGAGAAAAATAATCAAGTTAAAAACAAAAGTTTTATAGTTTATTATAATAAAAACAATTTAGAAAAATCTCGTTTTGGAATATCAGTAGGTAAAAAATTAGGAAATGCTGTTACAAGAAATAAAAATAAAAGACAAATAAAAAATATTATTTCAAAAAGCAAAAAATACTATTCAAAAGGAATAGATTATATTATAATTATAAGAAGAAGTGCTATTATAAGTTCTTATCAAGATAAAACTAATAATTTACTAGAATTATTAAATAATATAGATGAAAAAATTTAAAGGAATGATAAACATGAAAAGCCAAAATAAGTTAAAGATAATTATAATAATATTTATGGTTTTATTATTAACTGGATGTACGACAACTTTAACAGATAAAAATAACAAACCAATTAAAAATCCTGAAACAGGTCAAAGTTTAACAAAAAATATTTTATGTAAACCGAAAGATGAAGCAACGATAAAAATTTATGAAGAAAATAAAATATCTTTAGAAAAAATACCTTCTTGTGAAGCTTTCAAAATAACATCTGGTGGATACGAAGGATTATGGACTAATATATTTGTAAAACCGCTTGCTTTTATTATTTTATTAATTGGTAAAAATATAAAAAGTTATGGACTATCACTTATTTTAGTAAGTTTAATAATTAGATTAATTGCATATCCTGTAACTAAAAAAACAGCTCTGCAGTCAGAATTATTAAAAAAAGCTCAGCCGGAGATAGATAAACTTGAAAAAAAATATGCTAATAAAACAGATACAGAATCAATGATGAAAAAAAGTCAAGAACTGACTTTGGTATATAAAAAATATAATATTAGCCCGCTATCTGGATGTCTGTATGCCTTTTTACAATTACCATTATTTATTGCCTTTTTGGAAGCAATAAATAGAGTTCCAGCAATATTTGAAGAAAAATTAATTTTACTTCAACTAGGAACAACTCCAGTTGTTGGATTTGGAACAAAAACATGGTTTATGTATATATTATTAGTTATTGCTATAGGTGCTTCTACATATTTCTCATTTAAATTAAATGCAACAGCAGCAAGTAATGAAGCAGGAATGAAACAAATGCCTATAATTATGACTGTGGTTATAATTTTAATGGGATTATTTATGCCTTCAGCATTAGGATTATATTGGATTTCTACTAACATATTTACTATAGTACAGAACATTATTGTAAAAAGGAGTAAGATATTAAATGAAAAAGCATGAATACATTGGAAAAAATCTTGAAGAAGCAACAAATATGGCTATGGAAGATTTACAAGATACCAAAGATAATTTATACATTAAGGAAATACCAATAAAAAATGGTTTGTTTAATAAAAAAACAAAAATAGAAGTAACTACTAAGGACGAATTAATAGAATATATTAAAAGTTTTTTATTAGATATTACTAAACAAATGGGTTTCAAAAGTAATATTGAAATCAAAAAAAGAGAAGAGATAATAAATTTTATATTATATTCTGATAATAACGCTGTTCTAATCGGTAAAAATGGAAGAAACTTAGAAGCCTTAAGCATAATAACACATCAAATGATTTCAAAAGAAATAGAAAATCCTTTCAAATTTATTTTAGATGTTGAAGAATATAAACAAAAAAGACAAAATGATTTAGAAAGATTAGCTAGAAAAATTGCCAGAGAAGTTGTTTTAACTAAAACAGAAGTTAAACTAGAGGCTATGAATTCTTATGAAAGAAGAATTATTCATAATGCTTTAACAAATAAAAAGGGAGTTTATACAGAAAGTGTGGGGGAACAACCTAATCGGTGTGTTGTCATAAAACCAAAAGAAGAATAAACTTCTTTTTTTTCTAAAATGATTGTAAAATATCTTTTTTAATATATAATATTTGCGAGGTGACAAAATTATGGAAGATACCATAGCGGCAATATCTACAGCTTTAGGGGGTGCTATATCAATGATAAGAGTAAGTGGTTCAAAAGCTATAGAAAAAGTAAATAATGTTTTTAAATCAAAAGATTTAACAAAAGAAGCAAGTCACACTGTTCATTATGGTTATATTATGGATAAGGATGAAATAATAGATGAAGTTTTAATAACCATTATGAAAGCGCCTAAAACTTATACTGTAGAAGATGTAGTAGAGATTAATTGTCATGGCGGTATCACTACAACCACCAAAATACTACAGATATTATTAGAAAACAACATCCGTTTAGCTCAACCAGGGGAATTTACGAAAAGAGCTTTTCTAAATGGAAGAATTGATCTAATAAAAGCTGAATCTGTAATGGATTTAATTAATGTCAAAACACAAGAAGCTCGTAAAATGGCTATAAATAATTTAAAAGGACAAGTAAGTGATAAAATAAAAGAATTACGAGAAATGTTAGTTAAAATATTATCAAATATTGAGGTTAATATAGATTATCCAGAATATGAAGATATAGAAACTATAACCACAAAAGAAATTATTCCCCAATTAAAGCACATAGAAAAAGAAATAAAAATATTAATCGAAAATTCGCAAAAAGGCCAATTATTAAAAGATGGAATTAAAACTTTAATTATTGGTAAACCAAATGTAGGAAAAAGTAGTATACTTAATAAATTTTTACAAGAAGAAAAAGCTATAGTAACAGATATTGCTGGAACAACTAGAGATTTTGTTGAAGGAACAATAAATTTAAATGGTATATTATTAAACATAATCGATACGGCAGGAATTAGAAAAACAAAAGATGTAGTAGAAAAGATAGGCGTAGATAAAGCTCTATCCTTAATAGATGAGGCTAATTTGATATTAGTGGTTTTAAATGGAAATGAATCTTTAACTTTAGAAGATGAATTTATTTTAGATAAAACGAAAAATACAAAATCAATAGTCGTTGTTAATAAAAATGATTTAAAAACTAAAATAAATAAGACAAAATTTAAAGATAGAATTATAGTAGACATAAATACTAAAACTTTGGATGGAATCAAGCCATTAGAACAAAAAATAACAGAATTATTTCAATTTGAAAAAATAAAAGGGCCAGAAACTAACTATTTATCTAACATAAGGCAAATTTCTTTATTAAAAGAGGCTTTAGTATCTTTAAAAAATGCTGATAAAGGAATTGCTGATAAACAACCTATTGATATGGTTGAATTAGATATAAAACAAAGCTGGGAAAAATTAGGAGAAATAATTGGAGCAACATATAATGATGAACTATTAGATAATTTATTCAGTAAATTTTGTGTAGGTAAATAAAATGCAAATTATTTCCCGGGAAATAATTTCAAACAGAAATCTATTCAAAAATATATAAACAAAAGGACGTGATTAACTATGAATTATGATATCATTGTCGTTGGCGGAGGGCATGCAGGATGTGAAGCAAGTTTAGCGTCAGCTAGATTGGGTCATAAAACTTTACTAGTAACGGGAAATATAAAAAATATTGCTGATATGCCTTGTAATCCCTCTATTGGAGGTCCGGCTAAAGGAATTGTCGTTCGTGAAATAGATGCTTTAGGTGGTGAAATGGCTAAAACTATCGATTCGAGCGTTTTACAAATCAAAATGTTAAATACCGGTAAAGGACCAGCGGTTAGAGCACTAAGAGCTCAAGCAGATAAGATAGAATATCCTAAGAAAATGCTAAAAACCTTACAAAATCAAGAAAATTTAGAAATATTAGAAAATTTAGTAGATGATTTAATAATAGAAAATAACAAAATTAAGGGAGTTAAATTAAATAATAATAAAACAATCTTCGCAAAAGCAGTAATACTTACTACAGGAACATATTTAAGTTCTACAATTTTAGTTGGTGATACTAAAACATCTTCAGGCCCACATGGAGAAAAGAATGAATTATATTTAAGTAATAATTTAAAAAAATTGGGTTTCAAGATAATTAGATTGAAAACCGGAACTCCACCTCGAATTGCCAAAGAAAGTATAGATTTTTCTAAAACCAAGTTAGAAACAGGGGACATGAAACAAATATACACATTTTCTTTTAACAATAAAGTTCAATATGATATCAAAAAACAAATACCTTGTTATTTAGTATATACTAACGCTAAAACTCATGAAATAATCAATAAAAACTTAACAAAATCAAGTATGTATGGTGGATACGCTACAGGAGTAGGTCCAAGGTATTGTCCATCAATAGAAGATAAAGTAGTTCGCTTTAAAGATAAACCACGGCATCAATTGTTTTTAGAACCTGAGAGTATTCATTATGATGATATTTATTTACAAGGATTTTCCACCAGCATGCCTTACGATGTCCAAGAAGAAATGGTTCATAGTATTACTGGACTAGAAAAAGCAAAAATAAAAAAATATGCTTATGCTATTGAATATGATGCCATTGATCCAACTCAATTAAAACAAAGCTTAGAAACTAAAATAATCGAGGGCTTATTTACCGCCGGCCAAATTAATGGTACCAGTGGTTATGAAGAAGCCGCTGGACAAGGTTTAATCGCAGGCATTAATGCTAGCTTAAAAATAGAAAATAAAGATCCATTAATATTAAAAAGAAGCGATGCCTATATTGGTGTTTTAATTGATGATTTAGTGACAAAAGGTATAAAAGATCCATATAGATTATTAACATCTAGAGCTGAATATCGCTTATTATTACGACATGACAATGCAGATTTAAGATTAAGAGAATATGGTTATAAAATAGGCTTAATATCAAAAAAACAATTTGAAAAATTAGAAGAGAAGCAACAGGATATTCAAAAAACAACTACAATATTGAAGCAAACAAAAATAACCCCTACGGAAAAAAACAATCAAATTTTAACAGAATTAAAAACAACGCCATTAAAGACGGCAATCTCTCTTTATGATTTTATAAAAAGACCTGAAATAAGTATATATGATGTTAAACAATTTTGTGAAATTTCTAATGATCAAGAAGTATTAGAAGAAGTAGAAATTAATATAAAATATGAAGGTTATATCAAAAAAGCAATGAAAGAAGTGGATAAAATGTTAAAACTTGAAAACAAAAAAATTCCACTAGATATTGATTATAATCAAATTAAAAATCTAGCCAGTGAAGCAAAGCAAAAATTACAACAAATTAGACCAACGTCAATTGGCCAAGCCACAAGAATAAGTGGAGTAAATCCAGCTGATATAACAGTATTAACAATATATTTAAAAAAAAGGGGTGCGACAAGTGAATGAACAAGAATTTATCCAAAGTTTAAAAAATATAAATATTGAATTGACTAAACAACAATTACAACAATTGAATGATTACTATAAAATATTAGTGGAAGCTAATAAAAAAATTAATTTAACAAGAATAATAAAAAAAGAAGAGGTATACATAAAACATTTTTATGACAGTTTAACTATTCAAAATATTACAAATTTACAAAAACCCATGACTTTATGTGATGTAGGTAGTGGTGCAGGTTTTCCGGGAATTGTGTTAAAAATATGTTTTCCCCAACTCAAAATCACTTTAATTGACTCTTTAAACAAAAGAGTTCAATTTTTAAAATATGTAATCAATAAATTAGCTTTAAAAAATATTGAAGCCTACCATCTTCGTGCTGAAGAATTAGTTAAAACTAATACAACATTTGATTTAGTAGTAGCCCGTGCTGTAGCGGCTTTACCAAAACTTTTACCTTTATGCATGGATTTGGTAAATGAAAAAGGTAGTTTTGTGGCCATGAAAGCTAAGGTTGAAGAAGAATTACATGAAACTAAAAAAATCATGCTCAAAAATAATTGGATTTTATGTAATAAATGTGAATTTACTTTACCAAATGATAATGGAATTAGGACTTTATTAGAATTTAAACATAAAACAACAAAAACCTCTGGCGCAAAACTAAAATCAATGTTATAATGATAAAGTATAAGAATAAAAAGAATAGTGAGGGGATAATATGCCTGGTGAAAATGAGATTGTTTATTTATATTTAGATGATATTATACCTAACAGATTTCAACCTCGAGAAGTGTTTGATGATCGGGCTTTACAAGAATTGGCTGCTTCTATCAAAGAACATGGGGTTATTCAACCTATAATTGTTAGAAACATTGGTCAAAAATATGAAATAATTGCCGGAGAAAGACGCTATAAAGCTTCCGCTATAGCGGGTCTTACAAAAATACCTGCAATAATAAGAAATTTAGACGATAAAGAAAGTTCTAAAGTAGCTTTGTTAGAAAATTTACAAAGAAAAGATTTAAATGCTATCGAAGAAGCCCGTACTTATCAAAAAATACTAGAAATTGATGAAATGACTCAGGAAGAATTAGCTAAAACCATGGGAAAAAGTCAATCAGCTATTGCTAATAAAATGCGTTTATTATCTTTACCTGATGAAATTCAAGAAGCTATTCTACAAGGAAAAATTTCAGAAAGACATGCTAGATCTTTATTAGCCTTAGATAAAAAAGATGAACAAATCAAAATGCTTAATGAAATAATTAGTAAAAAAATGCCCGTTAGAGAATTAGATCAAATAATTAAAACAATGAAAGAGGATATAAACCCAGATAATAAAATTAACGGAAATCCCTTAAAACCAAATGAAGGACCCCGGTTTATAAATTTTGATTTTCCAGCGGTTAATAATGATACAGATAATATAAATAATATAAATAACCAAGTTGATCCTATTTTAAATAATCCTAACCAACAAATAACAGATGTTAATAATACAGCAGATTTGGATTTACTTTTAAATCTTCCAAAAGAAAATATTGCTGATTCAACTAAGAAAGAAGAAAAGGACTTACAACAACAATTAGATGATAAATTAAAAACCATAGACATAAAACCAATTAAAAATAAACAGATTGAAAAAAATAATAATACCATAGTAACTGAAGAAAATGAAAATGATAATGATATTGAAGTTTTATTTCCTGAAGAAACAAGTAGTACTTCTGTAACATCAATAAATAATTCTCAGTTAAATGAAGGATATAATTTAAAATCAGCAATTAATGATACTAGAGATTTTATTAAAAAACTTGAACATAATGGTTTGGTTATAACAACGGAAGAAATGGATCTTGAAAATTTATATCAAATTGTTATAAAGATAGATAAAAATAAATAATAGACAAAAGTAGATAAAAAATCTACTTTTTTGCTAAAAACATTTCAAAAAAAAACATTTTTTGATAAAATATATATGTTAGAAATCAAAGAAAAAGGTGATGACATGGGAAAGATTATTTCGTTAGTAAATCAAAAAGGTGGAGTAGGCAAAACAACTACCAGTATAAATCTTTCTGCATCCTTAGCAACACTAGGTAAAAAAACATTGCTTATTGATTTAGATCCACAAGGAAATACAACTACGGGAGTAGGTATTAATAAAGGTGATATTGAACGAAGTATTTACGATGTTTTAACAGGAAATTGTCGCATTGATCAAGCTATTATTAAGACAAAATATAGAGATCTGTTTGTTATACCAGCGACTATTAATTTAGCAGGAATAGATATTGAATTAATGGAAAAAAGTCAAAATGAACCTGGATTTGTAAAAGGTAATCAATTAAAGCAACATTTGGACTTAATAAAAGATCAATTTGATTTTATAATTATTGATTGTCCGCCTTCTTTAGGGTTAATTACGACTAATGCCCTAACAGCTTCTAATTCAGTTATTATACCAGTGCAATGTGAATTTTTTGCTTTAGAAGGAATCATGCAACTATTAAATACAATAATGTTAGCCCAAAAAACTTTAAATCCTAATTTAGATATTGAAGGGGTCTTATTAACTATGTTAGATTCTAGAACTAATCTTGGATTTGAAGTAGTAGAAGATATCCGTAAATTTTTTAAAGAAAGAGTTTATAATACGATAATTCCAAGATTAATAAGATTGACCGAAGCACCATCGCATGGAGAACCAATAATTGCTTATGATCCTAAAAGTAGAGGATCTGAAGCATATATAAATTTAGCAAAGGAAGTGATTGAGCGTAATGGAAACTAATAGAAGAAGAGCTTTAGGGCGGGGTTTAGAAGAATTATTTAATAACGAACCTATCGATTATGAAAAAATAGAGGAAAAGATAATTACAACTACACCTAAAGAAGCAATTACAGAAATAAATTTAGATGAATTAAGAAGCAATCCTTATCAACCACGACAAAATTTTGATGAAACAGCCTTAAAGGAGTTAGCATCATCAATCAAAGAACATGGAGTTTTCCAACCTATCATAGCAAAAAAGAGTATAAAAGGTTATGAGATAATCGCTGGAGAACGAAGAGTAAAAGCTTCCAAATTAGCTGGCTTAAAAACCATTCCTGCTATTGTTCGTGATTTTAGTGATGAAGACATGATGGAAATAGCTTTATTAGAAAATTTACAAAGAGAAGATTTAAGTTCATTAGAAGAAGCAATGGCCTATCGAAAATTATTAGATACATTAAAATTAACCCAAGAACAATTAGCTACTAGACTCGGTAAGAGTCGCAGTCATATAACCAATATGTTAGGCTTATTAACATTGCCAGATGATGTTAAAAAACTCTTAAATGAAAATAAAATATCTATGAGTCATGCAAGAGTTTTAAGCAAAATAGAAGATAATGAAAAAGTAAGGTTTTTAGCTAATAAAATAATAGAAGAGGGATTAAATGTAAGACAAATAGAACAATTATCAACAAGTAGTGACTATGAAAAAAAGAAAACAATTGTTAGAAAACCCACTTTAAAAGAATATGCTTATGTAGAAGAACAATTATGTGAACAATTAGGAACAAAAGTAAAGATTAAACCAAATAAAATAGAAATATTTTTTACCAATAATAATGATTTAAATAGAATTTTGGAAATTATTAATTTAGACAAATAAAAGGAGGATTCCATTGATGAAAACAGCAATTAACATATTGACCAATCCTAAAGTCTACTTACCAATAATATATGTATTCATTGGTATGATCATATATAACATTACTAAAATAGTATTAGATAAAGTTTTTAATAAGAAATTAAAAAATTCAAATCAAACAAATCGTATACTAACTATTAAAATTTTATTTAAAAACATTGTAAAATACATATTGATCATCATAGTATTTTTAGCTATTTTAACTGTATATAAAGTTGATGTAAATGCTGTTTTAGCAGGATTAGGTATTGTTGGATTAATATTTGGTTTAGCAATACAAGACATAATAAAAGATTTATTATCTGGGATTTCTATTATATTAGAAAATCAATATATGATAGGGGACGTCATAGAAATCAATGGATTTAAAGGAGAAGTTAAATTTTTAGGATTAAGAACGACAAGGATTCAAAATTATAAAGGCGAAGTAATGATTTTATCCAATAGAAATATTAATCAAGTAATAAATTACAGTACAGATTATTCATTAGCAATAATTGATGTTCCAGTATCCTATGAAAGTGATTTCATTAAAGTGGAAAACTGTTTAAAAAAAGTTGCTAAAGAATTAAAGAAAGATTATTCGGTAATAAAAGAGGATATCAATGTATTAGGCATTGATCAGTTAGCTGATTCAGCAATTGTATATCAAGTTACAGCTAAAGTAGAAGCTAATAATCAATATCAAATACAACGAGAAATGAAGAAACGTATAAAATTAGCCTTTGATAAAGAAAATTTAAAAATACCATATCCTCAAATAGAGGTTCATAATGGAAAATAAAAAAGAATATACAGTAGGAACAAGAGTAACTATGAAAAAAGCTCACCCTTGTGGCAATAATGAATGGGAAATTGTTCGAGTAGGAGCAGATATAAAAATAAGATGTTGCTCTTGTAACAGAACAATAATGATTCCCCGAATAGAATTTAACAAAAAAATAAAGAAGATCATTTCTTAGAAAGGAATATCATGAAAAATAAGAAAAAATTAAAATTGAAAAAATTTTATTTTCATCCTGTAACAACGATAATATTTTTAACAGTCATAGTGGTTATTTTAAGTGGCATTTTATCATTGTTCGAAATGCAAGCAACTTATAACCAAATTAATATTAAGACCAATCAATTAGAACCGACTTTAGTAACCATTAAAAGCCTTCTAAATTATGATGGAATGAAATACATTATTAGCAATGCTACTAGAAATTTTATAAGTTTTGCACCATTAAGTATGCTTTTAATAGCGTTAATAGGGGTTAGTGTTGCAGACTCAACAGGATTAATTGACACCGTAATCAAAAGAAATCTTAGCAAATGGAACAAGAAAACGATAACTTTTTTAATTATTTTTGTAGGGACCATTTCTACTTTAATAAATGAAATAGGTTATGTTATTTTAATTCCCTTGGGAGCCCTTTTATTTATGGCGAACAATCGTAATCCACTAGCGGGAATCGTCACAGCTTTTTGTGGCGTGGCTTTTGGTTATGGCGCAACATTATTTGTTGGGTCTTTAGAAGTGGGATTAATACCTACCACAACTTCAGCTGCAAGATTAATAGATTCAAGCACCCATGTTAGTTTAACATCAAATTTATTTATTATTATAGTAACGACAATTTTATTATCAGTTGTTGGAACGATTATTATAGAAAAATTAATTATTCCTAAAATAGGACGGTATAAAGATAAAAATCAATTTGATAAAACTGAAGAATTAGAAATTATTGATGTTGAAACAGAAGAACAAGCAAAAATAGAAGAAGATAAATATCAAAAAAGGGGTTTAAAATATGCTTTAATTTCAGGGCTTATCATAGTAGTAATCTTCATATATATGATTATTCCTAATTTGCCATTTTCAGGAATGCTTTTAGATATGAAAGAAACAACCTATTTAAATCAATTATTTGGGGAAAACTCTTATTTTCAAGATGGGTTTACCTATATGATGACTATCATTCTTTTAGTAACAGGTATTGCTTATGGAATAGGTTCTAAAACTTTGAAAAATGATAAAAAATTGATTAATGGTTCAAGTGAATATTTCAGTAAAATAGGGGAATTAATTTTATTAATTTTCTTTGGAGCACAATTTATAGCTGTTTTTAAAGAAACAAATATTGGAACAATTATTACTGCATGGGGAGCTAATCTTTTAAGCAGTTTACCATTTTCCGGTATTCCACTTATATTATTAACAATGATCATTATTGCTATATCTAATTTATTTTTAACGACACCGACAGCAAAATGGAATATTTTAGCACCTGTTGTTGTGCCGGCGTTAATGCAATCTAATATTTCCCCTCAATTTGCGCAATTTATTATGCGTGCAGGCGATTCCATGACTAACGGTATAACGCCATTATTGGCCTATTTTGTTATTTATATTGGTTATTTAAATATTTATAATTTAAATAAGGAACAACCAATTACCATCAAAAAAGCCATAGGAATGTTAATGCCATATTGCTTAATTATGTGTGCCTTTTGGATATTGCTCGTAATAGGATGGTATTTAACAGGCTTACCTATAGGACCGAATGTCTTGCCAATTTTATAAAAATAAATATACAATAAAAGATCTCACTTTTTGATAAAAGCGAGATCTTAATATACTTAAGGAAAGAAGGAAAATCATGAGTTTAACCGCAGGTATAATAGGACTACCAAATGTCGGCAAATCAACTTTATTTAATGCTATTACCAAAAAAAATATTTTAGCTGCAAATTATCCTTTTGCAACTATTGATCCTAATGTTGGCGTTGTAATGGTTCCAGATGAAAGATTAGATAAATTGAATGCTATGTATGAACCACAGAGATTGATTCCTACAAGCTATGAATTTACTGATATTGCTGGATTAGTTAAAGGTGCTTCAACAGGAGAAGGACTAGGTAATAAATTTTTAGCGCATATTAGAGAAGTAGATGCCATTTGTGAAGTTGTTCGTTGTTTTGAAGATAACAATATAATTCATGTTGAAGGTAATGTAGATCCCCTTCGAGATGTAGAAATAATTAATTTAGAATTAGCCCTTGCTGATTTAGAAATCATCAATAATCGTATTCCTAAAATAGATAAGAAGGCTAGAACTAATAAAGATAAACAAATGCTACTAGAATTAGAGTTATTAACAAAATTAAAAGATAATTTAGAGCAAAATATTTCTTTAAGAACCATGACTTTCACTACCGAAGAGGAAGAAATATTAAAAAATTATAATTTTTTAACTCTCAAACCGATTATTTATTTAGCTAATATTAATGAAGATATGTTAGCCGAAGAAGACAATCCAAATGTAACAAAATTAGTAGAATATGCTAATAAAGAACAAGCTGTAGTAATTAAAGTCTGTGCCAAAATAGAAGAAGAGCTAAGTGAACTTAATGATGAAGATAAACTAGAAATGTTACAAGCCTTAGGTATTAAAGAAAGTGGATTAGATCAATTAATAAAAGCTACTTATTCACTCCTTGGTTTAGCTACTTATTTTACGGTTGGAAAAGACGAAGTTAGAGCTTGGACTTTTAAGAAAGGCATGAATGCTAAGGAATGTGCAGGTATTATTCATAGTGATTTTGAAAAAGGATTTATAAAAGCCGAAGTGATGAGTTATACTGATTTAATTAATTGTGGAAGCGAACTAAAAGTGAGAGAAGCTGGTAAAGCCAGAATAGAAGGTAAGGATTATCTCGTTCAAGATGGCGATATTTGTCATTTTAGGTTTAATGTATAGAAGGTTGTATAGTTATGAAGAAACCTGTAATTGGAATTGTAGCTAGAGTAAGTGAGCCTGATTCCCTAAATAGCTTAATAATAGAAGAGAAATACCGTCAAGTTGTTATTCAATATGGTGCCATACCCTTTTTAATTTTACCGCCACAACTAGTTAATTATAACGAAATTAAAGTAAAAGATAATAAAGTTCTTACTGATCAAGAAAAGCAAGATTTAAGGACCATGTTAAATATTTGTGATGGTATTATTATGCCCGGGGGTCATAAAATGTTTGAATATGATTTTTTTGTATTAGATTACGCTATTAAGCACGATATTCCTATTTTAGGTATATGCCTTGGCATGCAAGTAATGGCAAATTATAAAAAAGAAATATTAAACGAAAAAAATGAAGAGGCAGGAATAAATCATTATCAAGATAAAGATTATGTTCATTCTGTAACCATTAATAAAAATAGTCACTTATATAAAATATTAGGTAGTGAACAAATTAAAGTTAATTCACATCACCATTATCATGTACTACCAAGCCATATCTATACTATATCAGCTAAAAGTGAAGATGGTTTAATAGAAGCCATTGAATTAAATACTAATACCTTTAACATAGGAGTACAGTGGCATCCAGAAAGTATGGTAAAAAGTATGGTAAAGTATGATGAATATGCTGACAAATTATTCAATGAATTTATCTATGTTTGTAAGAAAAAACAAAGAAGCAAACTCAAGGATAACCGTATTAAGATATAATCTAAAGCATATATTAAAGAGAATTAATAAAATTATGGACAAAAAAAAAGATATTTGATATAATACAACCGAGTATTAAAAATACTCCTTGCCACTATAAGTGGCCATTAGTCCAGAAGGAGGTGTAGAACATGAAAAGATATGAAGTTATGTTCATCGTAAAACCTGATTTAGAGGAAGCTAATATTAATAAGGTAGCTGAAGAAATGAAACAAATCTTAATTAATAACAAAGCTACTATCATCGAAGAAAAGCAAATGGGACAAAAAGAATTAGCTTATGAGATGAACAAATATAAAACGGGATATTATTTCTTATATGTAGTAGAAGCTGAAGATGCTAAAGCTACTCAAGAATTTGATCGTCTTTCAAAAATTAACGAAGATATTATTCGCAGTTTAATTATCAAAGTTGATACAGAAGAAAAGAGGTAAAATATGAATAAAGTATTTTTAATAGGGCGTCTTACAAGAGATCCAGAATTAAGGTATACTGGAAGCAATGTTGCGGTTGCTACTTTTTCTCTTGCGGTAAATAGACCATTTACTAACCAAGCAGGTGAAAGAGAAGCAGACTTTATCAATATTGTTGTTTGGAGAAAACAAGCCGAAAATATTAAGAATTATTTAAGTCAAGGAAGTCAAATTGCTGTAGATGGTCGAATTCAAACACGTAGTTATGATGGTGAAGATGGTAAAAAAAGATATGTAACAGAAGTTGTTGCTGATAATGTTCAATTTTTAGATTCTAAAAACAAAGCTGATTTAACAACCAACAATGCCAAAGATAATCCAACACCTTATGATTTTGCCAATGAAGCACCAACAAAAACTACAGATGTATCCACTGACCCTTTCGCAGATTTTGGTTCCAATATAGAAATTAGTGATGATGAATTACCATTCTAAAAAGGAGGAAAAATAATGGCAGAAGGATTTTATCGTAAAAAGAAAAAAGTATGTTACATGTGCACTGGTAAAGATATTAATTATAAAGATGTAGAAACTTTAAAAAGATATATTAACGAAAAAGGTAAAATATTACCAAGACGTATCACTGGTGCATGTGCTAAACATCAAAGATATATTGCTACACAAATTAAACGTGCAAGAGCAATAGGATTATTACCATATACAAAATAGGGCAGTAAATGCTCTTTTTTTTGATACGAAAGATTAAAGATAAAGAATATTCTCAAATTTTTATATATTACCTTTAAGGAGAAATAATTCTCATCAACTATTCTATAATTAGAAAATATTTTACAAATATAAAGCAAGTAAGAATAATACTTGGTAAATGTCAAAAGAAAATCACAAGTAAAGATAAACAATTAATAAAATAAATAATCTGCCTGTTAAAAAAAATGACATCGCAGTTTTTTTGTAGTATAATAAAATGAGAAATTGTCAGGAGGTAGACATGGGTATTTTAGATTATCGTCATAAAATTAATAAATATTTAAGGAAAGCATCCACCGTCTTTATTGTTGCACATCAAGACTTAGATTTAGATGCCTTGGGCAGTTCTGTAGGAATGTATGAATTATTGATACATAAAAGAAAAAAATGCTTTTTAGTAACCAACGACAAAAAAAATGAATTAGGTGTTGAAAAAGTATTATCCTTAATAAAGGATCAAGTGGAAATAATTTCTACACAACAAGTAAAAGATAATCTAGACAAAAACAATAACAAAAATTTGTTAATTATTTTAGATACCAATAAACCATTCTTATTACCAAGTGAGGACCTACTGAAATTAATAGATAATCATATAGTTATAGATCATCATGATGAAAATCAGCAATCCATAAAAGATGGCCTAATTATTATAGATACAAATGCCTCAAGTACCTCTGAAATGATTACAGAATTAATTGCTAGTTATAATATGAAAACCAATGAATTATTTAGTACTATTTTATTATCAGGAATAGTTTTAGATACTAATAATTTTATTCTAAAGACCACAGCTAAAACTTATTTTACAGCCTACTATTTAACTAATTTAGGAGCTGATCCTAGAAAAGTACAATACCTATTAAAGCAAGATTTAAAACAGTATATTGAAAGACAAAAGACTATTACTGATGTAAAAATAATATATAAGAATATAGCCCTAGCAGTTAGTCCTCCTACTATAACTTATAGGCGCGAAGATTTAGCTAAAATAGCTGATACATTATTATTATTTAACGAAATAGAATGTTCTTTTGTTATAGGTAAAATAGCTAAAAATACCATTGGAATTAGTGCAAGATCAATGGGAAATATTGCAATTCAAAATATTTTAGAACCCTTAGGTGGTGGCGGTGATACATATAATGCTGCAGCTAAAATAGAAAATAGTAGTATTGATAAAATAGAACGTTTATTGAAAAAACAAATTTCATTACAAAGGACTGATAAAATATGAAAGTAATTTTCATCAAAGATTTGAAAAATCAAGGAAAAAAAGGTGAAATCAAAAATGTCAAAGACGGATATGCGCAAAACTTTTTAATAAAAAAAGGTTATGCTGTTCAATTAAATGAAACTAATTTAGGAAAACTACACGAAGAAGAAAAAAATCATCAGCAACAAGAAGCAAAATTAATAAAAGCGGCTATGAAAACAAAAGAGACCTTAGATAAAGTGGTTTTACAAATAAAAGTAAAAGTTGGTATTAATGATAAATGTTTTGGTAGTGTTAGTCCAAAGCAAATAAAAGAACAATTAGAGAAACTAGGGTACCATATTGACAAAAAACAAATAAGTATGAAAAATGCTATTAGTACCCTTGGCTTTCATGATGTAGATATACAATTATATAAAGATATTGTTGCTAAAATAAAAGTTCATGTAGTAAAGTGAGGTGATTATCATGCCAGTAAAAACAATCCCAAATGATTTAGAGGCAGAGCAATCTGTTTTAGGAGCATGTTTTCTATCAAAATACGCTTGTCAAAGAGCATGCGAAAAATTAGATGAAACATCTTTTTATGATGAAAAAAATGCTAAAATTTTTCTTTGCTTAAAAGAATTACAAGAAAAGCAAGTACCTATTGACTTTACTACTGTAACCACCAATTTAAAGAAAAAACATCAATTACAAAATGTAGGAGGAGTAGAATATTTAACAGAAATAGTTAATTTTGTTCCTACGGCAGCCAATGTTGATTATTATATTAAAACAGTAGAGGATATGGCTTTGCTTAGACATTTGATTGAAACAGCCACTGATATTGTTACTTTGGGATATAATACAGAAGAAGAAATTAATGAGGTATTAGATAGTGCTGAAAAAAAGATTTTAGGAATAATTCGTAATCGTAATTCAGGTGAGTTTCGAACTATTCAGGATATCATGGCTAAAACACAACTTGATTTAGAAAAATTATCCCAGAATCAAGGTGAAATTACAGGAGTAGCCACAGGATGGTATGATATTGATCGACTTACCGCTGGTTTACATGAAAATGAGCTTATTATTGTGGCGGCTCGTCCCGCTATGGGAAAAACAGCATTTGCTTTAAATATGGCCACCTATATGTCCTTAAACAACGAAAAATCTGTAGCTTTATTTAATTTAGAAATGGGAGCAGAACAGTTAGCTATGAGAATTATTTCTTCTCTTGGCCAAATTGAAGGATATAAATTACGTACAGGTAAATTGAATAATAATGATTGGAAAAGGGTAAATGAAGCCATTAGTCAACTTAGTACGTCTAAGATGTATATAGATGATACTCCAGGGATAACTATTAGTGAAATAAGGTCAAAATGTCGACGACTTGCTAGTAGTGAACAAGGTTTATCCGCTGTTATTATTGATTACTTACAATTAATATCTGGAGGCCGAGGCTATGGTAATAACCGTCAACAAGAAGTATCAGATATTTCCAGATCTTTAAAAACAATGGCAATGGAGCTTCATGTTCCTGTTATAGCCTTGGCTCAGTTATCACGTGCTGTTGAATCACGAGAAGACAAAAGACCGCTTATGAGTGATTTAAGAGAATCTGGTTCCATCGAACAAGATGCCGATATTGTTTCTTTCCTATATCGTGATGATTATTATAATAAAGAAGCTCGTCTTGATGATAATAGTAGTGTTAGTGAATTTATAATTGGCAAACATCGTAACGGTCCCACGGGAACTATTGAATTATTATTTAAAAAGAATACCAGCACATTTGTAAATTTAAAGAAAGAATCACGCGGTGAAAGGACGAGTGATAATAATGACTAAAAAAATGATATTTTATGTTGCCTTTTGTGCTCTTTTCAGTGCGGGATTATTATTTATGGGATTTGATACTAACTATAGAAAAGAACCCAAGGAATGTTATCGTGTTTATTTAGAAGGTAAATCTTTAGGTTTAATTTCTTCTAAAACAGATCTTGAACAGCATATTGATAAAGAGCAAGAAGCTTTGAAAGAAAAATATCAAGTAAAAAAAGTTTATCCTCCCAAAGATTTAGATATTGTTAAAGAAATAACATATGATGAAAAAATATACTCTACAGACTATATATATAATAAAATAAAAGATATTACTCCTTTTACAATTAATGGTTATGTTGTTACTATTTCTGGAATTGAACAAAAAAATGAAGAAGGTAAAACTGAGAGAACAAAAGATGAAAAAATATACGTATTAGATAAGAAAATCTTTACTAATTCTGTTGATAAAACAATTCGTTCTTTTATTGATAGTAAAGAATTAGATGCTTATATAAACGAAACACAAGCAGAAATTGTAGATACGGGTAAATATATTGAAGATATTCATATTGAAAATGCTATTACAATTCAAAAAGATAATATTCCTACAGACAAAATGATTTTTACTAATGAAGAAGATTTAAGTAAGTATTTATTATTTGGTACTTTGGAAGCCCAACAAAAATATGTGGTTAAGGAAGGAGATACTATAGAGGATGTGTCTTTCGCTAATAAAATTTCTTCAGAAGAATTTTTAATTGCTAATCCTACTTTTAAAAACACAGATAGTTTGTTATTTCCAGGACAAGAAGTCACATTAGGCATTTTACAACCTAAATTTAGAACCATTGAGGAAGATCATGTCGTTGAAGAAGAAGAGCAAAAATACGAGACAGAAGTAAGATATGATAACAATATGTTAATTGGACAAACCAAAGTATTACAAGCTGGACAAAATGGGCTTAATCGTGTTACAAAAAAAATTCAAATGGCCAATGGTGAAATAATTTCAGCGGTTATTGCTAGTACTGAAGAAGTTAAACCTGTTGTAAATGAAATCGTAGTAAGAGGTGGAAATAGCGGATATTATGTTCCAGGTGTTGGAGATTGGGCATGGCCTACTAATACACCATACATTATTACTTCTCGTTTTGAATGGCGCTGGGGACAACTTCATGATGGTTTAGATATATCTGGAACAGGAGAAGGATCACCAATTAGAGCAGTTGGTAATGGAACAGTTATAACTAGCGAATATCAAAGTTGGCCTAATGGACATTATATATATATTGATCATGGCAATGGTTATATTACAACATATTTACATATGTCAGCTCGTTATGTAAGTGCCGGACAAACTGTAACTAAAGGACAAATTATTGGTGCTATGGGACATAGTGGATGGGCAACAGGAACACACCTTCACCTTGGCTTGTGGCGCGGTGGTTATCCATATAGGGGAGGAACAGCTATGAACCCAATGCTGTTGTTTCAATAATGCAAGTACAAGTATTAGCTAGTGGATCAAAAGGCAACTGCACAATTGTATCAAGCCATTTAGGACATATTTTAATTGATGTTGGCATTTCTTATAAAACATTATGCTATAAATTGTCTAAAAGAGCACTTACACCTTTAGATTTAAATGCTATCTTAATTACTCATGCTCATAAAGATCATATTCAAGGTTTAGCAGTTCTTTTAAAAAAAACATCCTTAAAATGTTATATTCCTTCTTCAATGTATGAAGAATTAAAATCGATTATAGATTTAGAACATGTAGTTTTTATTGATGATAAATTCTCTTTGTTGGATTTTAACATTGAATTATTATATACTTCTCATGATACCAACACTTCAGTTGCATACATTATTAACAATATAAAAGACACCTTAGTTTATATTACGGATACTGGATATATAAATAGACGTTATTTAACTAGAATGCAAAACAAAAGTATATATATAATTGAAAGTAATCATGATGAAAAAATGTTGATGGAAGGACCTTATCCATATAATCTTAAACAAAGAATTATAAGTGATAGGGGACACTTGTCTAATAAAAGTACTGCTGGATATTTAAAACAACTGGTAGGAAGCAATACTAAATATATAATTTTAGCTCATTTAAGTGAACAAAATAACACTGAACAATTAGCCTATCAAGAAACATACAACAATATCAAAGATGATAATATAAAAATATTAGTTGCTAATCAAGAAGTACCTACTGATTTAATAGTAATATAAAAGAGGTTATAATGATAAAAATAATATGTGTTGGTAAAATAAAAGAAAAATATTTACAACAAGCTATCAGTGAATATCAAAAACGCTTAACAAAGTATACTAAATTAAAAATTATTGAAGTAGCTGATGAAGGTATCGCTGAAAAAAACAAAGTATTATCGATTGAAGAGAATAGAATTAATCGCTTTATAGACAATAAAGATTATGTTATCGTTATGTCTATTGAAGGGGACCAATTAAATTCAGTTGAATTTTCTAATAAATTAATGAGTATATATAATAATCACAGCGATATCTGCTTTATAATAGGTGGTAGTTATGGCTTATCGCCTAATATTAAAAAAAGAGCAAATTTCACCTTATCATTTTCTAAAATGACCTTTCCCCATCAATTATTTAGAATTATTCTTTTAGAACAGCTTTATAGATCATATAAAATAAGTAATAACGAAAGCTATCATAAATAGCTTTCTTTTTTTGACAAAAATATAACAGAATAAAGAATATTATAATAGTGGTGATGATGATATGCTAGATAATATAAATAAAATACTTTGGGGGATAGCTACAATATTTTTAGTTACAAGTGGCGTGTATTTTTCAATTAAAACCCATTTTGTCCAGTTTAAATTTAAAGAAATGTTTCGTGGATTTAAAGTAAAAGGCCAAGTCAAAATTACACCTTTTCAATCCCTGATGATGGCAACAGCTGCTAGAATAGGAGTTGGTTCTTTAGCGGGAGTAGCTTTAGCAATTTATGTAGGAGGTATAGGCAGCATTTTTTGGTTATGGATATCATCAATTATAACCGCTCCTAATGCTTTTGTAGAAAGTTGCCTAGGAGTAATATATAAAGAAAAAGCAGGAATTTATTATAAAGGAGGACCATCTTATTACATAGATAAAGGTTTAGGAAAAAAAGGTTTGGCTAAATTATATAGTATTTTAATTATGATAGCTTATTTATTAGGTTTTTTAACAATACAAGCTAATACAATTACTAAAAGTATTATAACCAAGATAAATTTACCACCACTTTTAATTGGAATAATAATAGCTCTTATAGCAGGTAGTATAATTATTAAAGGAGTGAAAGGAATTGCCGAAACTACTGGGAAATTAGTTCCTCTAATGGGTATAGGTTATTTAATAGTATCCATCTTTATTATTTTAGTTAATATTGATAAAATACCTTTAATTTTTCTTTCCATAATAAAAGAAGCCTTTAACTTTAAAAGTTTAGGTGCAGGCGTAATAAGCTCTATGATTATTGGGGTTCAAAGAGGAATTTTTTCCAGTGAAGCCGGCATAGGTAGTGGTGCTATTGCCTCAGCTACTAGTGATTCAAATAATCCAGTAGGGCAAGGTCTAATTCAAATCCTGGGGATATATTTTACTAGTTTAATAGTTTGTACTTCAACAGCTTTTATTATTTTAACTTCTAATTATACTAATTTTTCTTTTCATGATATTAATGGAATAGAAATAATTCATTATGCTCTAGATTATCATCTTGGAAACATAGGTCAATGGATTTTGATTATAGCTATCATATTATTTGCTTTTTCTACTGTTATAACAGGATACTATTACGGAGAAAGTGGCTTACAGTATCTTTATCCTAAGTGCAAAAGTAAACACTTATTATATCTTAAAATAATAACTTTAATTTTGTTAATCTATGGCAGCATAGCTAGTGCTAATTTTTTGTGGAAAATAGTAGATATTTTCGTAGCTATAATGGCTATTATAAATATATACTCAATTATGAGTATGCGAAAAGATATCCAATATGAATGGGATCAATATAAAATAAAAAAGCAACATAAAACATGATATAATATGCATAAGGAGTGATTTTATGATAGGAAATGAGTGGGATGAATTATTAAAAGAAGAGTATCAAAAAGAATATTTCAAACAATTATTAGAATTTATAAGTAAAGAATATAAAGAAAAAACAATTTATCCTAAACAAATAGAAATATTTAATGCTTTTCGCTATACACCTTATAATAAAGTTAAAGTTTTATTATTAGGACAAGATCCTTATCATGGACTTCATCAAGCGCAAGGATTAGCTTTTTCTGTGAGGAAGGGTATTAAACAGCCACCATCATTACAGAATATTTTTAAAGAATTAAATGATGATTTAGGTTATCCTATACCCCAAAGAGGTAGCCTAATTCCTTGGACTCGTGAGGGCGTTATGTTATTAAATGCTGTCCTAACTGTAGAAAAAGATAAACCAGCTTCGCACAAAGATAAGGGATGGGAAATATTTACTGATTCTGTCATCAAAATATTAAACAATAAAACAACCCCATTGGTATTTATATTATGGGGTAGTTATGCTAGAAGCAAGAAAAATCTTATCACTAATCCTATCCATTATATTGTGGAATCTGCACACCCTTCGCCATTATCAGCTTATCAAGGCTTTTTCGGCAGTAAACCTTTTTCTAAAACTAATGATTTTTTACAATCCAGGGGACTAAAACCAATAAATTGGCAGATAAAATAAAAAAGTAAAAGCTTTAGGAATTAATCTTTTAAAATTTCTAAAGTATCCTTTACTTCGTCAGCATAAAGTTCTTTTTCATGATAATGAAGAAAAATAGCTAATAAATTGGAGGGAAAATGATGAACCAAATGATTAAATAATTCAGCATGATCATTATAGTATTTTCTAATAGCTTCAATATCGGTATCAGTATCTTTTAATTCTTCTAATATATTAGGGACATTTTTCATTTCTGCTAATTTAATACGATGATCTAAAATCTTATTAAGGGCTTTTTCATTGTCACTAAGTTTTTCTCTTAATTTAAAATGATCTAATAATTTAATTTTTATTTGCTTGACATTAAATTCTTTTTTCTCATCATCCTGTAATTTTTTTTCAATAATATTTTGAATGCGTAGTAGACAATCTAATTTTTTTTCTAACAAAAGATTCATATTATTTTCAGCTTCAGCTATTTTAACTAAGCTAAATTTAAATTGATTAAAATAGGTAATAAATAAAATTCCTAAAGCTGCTAAAATTATAACTAAAATAATTACACCATATAACATCAAATCACCTCATTATAACAATTAAATTATACCAAAATAATTACTACAAAACAAGAGTAAAGAAAAACCGAATTACCTAGAATAAGTAATCGGTTGATCAAATTCCACATAATTAATATATACTAACCATAACAGCCACCAACGTCCTGTATCAGTATCATTAATCAAGGCATAATCTCGTCCAGCATCTTCAATAATTCCCGTGAATGTTTTATCTCGCCATTCAACAGAATCAGAATATGACATATAAAAAGTAGCTCTTTTTCCAACATTTAATTTCAATAAATTTTCAGCATAAGGCATAGGTTGAGGAATAGTGGTTGGAATATTTTGAATAGGCGGTTGAGTTCCTCCCTGAGATGGAACGGTAATTGGTGGAGTATAATTAGGATAATAATTATTGTTCATATATAACATCCTTTCACAACAAGTTTATGTAAAAGGAAGAAAAATATTTCCAGAAACATGATATAATGAAATTAAATATAAAAAGGAAGAAGAGATATTGAATGCAAGTACAAGTTGGAATATCAAATCACCATATTCATCTAACACAAGAAGATTATGAAATACTTTTTGGTGATACGCTTATAATAAAAGAAAAACAGTTACAGCAACCTGGAGAATATGCATCTAATTTAACAGCAACATTACAAACTAAGAAAGGTTCTATAGAAAACGTAAGAGTCTTATTACCTTTTAGATCGTATACGCAAGTTGAACTTTCTAAAACAGATGCATATAAATTAGGAATAGATCCACCAATCCGTGATTCAGGTGATTTGCAAGGTGCTAGTGAAATTACTATTGTAGGAACTAAAGCTTCCATAAGTAAGAAATGTGTTATTATTGCAACTAGACATATTCACATGAATCCTAATGATCAAAATAAATTAGGATTACAAAATAAAAAGGAAGTTCAAGTAACTGTTAAAGGTCCTAAAGGTGGTGTATTAGATCATGTTAAACTGAAAGTAGGACCAAATTATAAATTAGAGTTACATTTAGATACGGACGATGCTAATGGGATGTTTCTTAAAACTGGCGATTATGTAGATATATTATAATCAATGGTTAATGACCTCATCAAAAACCGGATCGTCATTAGAAGGTTCAGTACCTTTAACAAAGTACATAACCTTCTTTTTTTGACTATCTACAGTTGCTGGTTTACCAGATATTGGTTCAACTAAAATGGAAGAGACATTTTCTGGCTGCTCATACCATAAATCTCCAGTCATATTTTGCTCATAAGCCTCCATTGTATCTAACCATATATTAGAAGCATACTTATATTCACTAGGGACAATTTCTTGATTATTATCATAACCAACCCATACAGCTGTAACAGCCGCATTATTAAAACCAATGGCCCAATTATCAGTGTCTGTTGTTCCTGTTTTTAAAGCGTATTTATGAGTCATTCTAGCAGCTAAATTAATAGCTGTTGGATAGTTATAATCAATATAGTTAGAATCATATGTAGCAGTTAACATATTATTTAAAATGAAAGTCAAATTTTTATTTAAAATATTCTCTTTAATATTTTCATGTTCATATAAGACATTACCATAAATATCTTCAACCTTAGTAATTAAATGAGGTTTTATTTTATAACCTTCATTAGCAAAGGCTGAATAACCAGCGGCCATTTCAATAATACTTATTTCTCCTGTACCAAGGGGTAATGAGGGGACAGGCTTTAAATCTGCTGTAATACCAACTCTTTTAGCCATATTAACCAAAGTATCTTCCCCTAAAAACATATGGGTTTTAACAGCATATATATTTTCAGAGTAAGCAATAGCTGTAGCCATACAAATTGGTTTATTACCATAAGTAGCATTATAGTTTTGAGGAGAATATGTTTCGTTGTTAGAAAAAGTAAAGGTGGTCTCCTCGCTAGTAAAAGTAGTGCTCGAAGTAAAACCATTTTCCAATGCTGCATAATATAAAAAGGGTTTCATAGTTGATCCCACTTGTCTTTTGGCTTGTACTGCTCTATTATATTGTGAACTACTGTAATTTCTACCTCCTGTTAAAGCTAATATCTTACCATCATTAGGATTCATCATAACGGCGGCAACTTCTAAAGAAGAATCATTAGGCATAATATTTTTAATATTATTTTCAAGAGCAGTTTGGGCTTCAATATCTAAATTAGTATAAATCTTTAAACCTCCGGTATCCAAGAAAGAAGATGGTATTGCATCAATAGTATTAAGTTCTCTGATAACAGCGTCTTGATAATACATAACTGTATCTAAATCAATTAAATCTTTTTTACCAATATAATGAAGCTCTTCATTTAAAGCTTTGGTCATATCATCTTCCGTAATATATTTGTTTTTAACCATTAATTGTAAAATGTTTTCTTGCCTTTGTTTAGCCAGTTTTTCATTAACTAAAGGAGAGTAATTACTTGGGGACTTAGGGATACCGGTTAACATAGCTGCTTCGGCTAAGGTTAAGTCAGCAGCACTTTTATCAAAATAAAATTTAGCAGCATTTTCAATGCCGTACATACCATGACCATAATTGATAGTATTTAAATATCCTTCTAATATTTCATCTTTAGTATAATGAACTTCTAGTTCTAAAGTTAACCATAATTCATCCCATTTTCGTTTCAAAGTTTTATCAAAATCTAAAAAAAGATTCTTAGCATATTGTTGTGAAATGGTTGATGCTCCTTCTTTTTTAGAATGTGTAATAATATTAGTATAAGAGGCCTTAATAATTCTTAAAAAATCAAATCCTCGATGCTTATAAAAATTTTTATCTTCTGAAACAATGGTAGCGTTTATTAAATCTTTTGATATATTATCTAAAGCTATCCATTCTTTGGATCCTGTACCTTGAAAAAAAAGTTGATTTTTATTATCATATAAAGCTAAGCTATTAGCGCTTTTAATTTGTAATTTAGGTGTTATTTTGGCATAAGCATAAGCTAAAATATTGCCTATAATAAAAAAGGCAATAATAAATCCACATATTTTTAAACTTTTTTTTAATGCTTTCATCACTTATCAATCAACCTTTCTAAAGTTATTATGAAAAAAAATGATGAAAATATGTATTCAATTGTATTAAGTTGTGTTATAATGCAAAGTAGAAATTTTAAGGAGAAATGCATGTTAAATATTACAGTAATTGGGAAAATAATTGAAGATGGAATAGAATACGATATTTCAGGATCTGGCACTAAAAGTGAGGAAATAATTTGTTGGAAAAACAAAGATATAAATGGTATAAATGAATATTCCTTCGATCTAGTAAACAATATATTTGTTAAAGATAATAAAAATTTAAAATTAATTTTCCCATATATGCTCAACAAAGAAACACAAGCTACTCTTTTAATTAAGGAAAATAACGTATCGTGTGATGTTCCGTTTATTACGCAATCACTTGAAAAAAAGACTAATAATATTTCCATAAAATATCTAATAAAAGGTGATAATTTTACAAGGATTATAATTTTTTCTTATCAAAAAAGAATAAAAAATAATAAATAAGACAATATAGATAGAGGTGAAAGTATGAGTATTATTAACCAATTAAAAAAGGAATTAACTACTGCCATTAATAAACTAGGATATGAAATTGATGATGTTCATTTTCAAGAATCTAATCGTCAAGATTTAGGAGAATACCAAATAACAGAGCCGATGTTATTAGCTAAAAAATATCATGAAAATCCTCTTTCTATTGCCGAAAAAATAAAAGCAGTTTTACAGGATAGTTCCTTTTTTGATAACATTACTATCGCCGGACCAGGTTTTTTAAATGTAACGTTTAAAACAACTTTTTTAAATCAAGCTTTAAATATGATGCAAGAAGACATTAAGAATAATATAGATATGACAGAAGGTAAAAAAATATTTATAGACTATGGAGGAGCTAATATTGCTAAAGCGTTACATGTTGGACATTTAAGAAGTGCTAATATAGGGGAAGCTCTAAAACGTTTGGCTCGATTATTAGGAAATGAAGTTATTGCTGATGTTCATTTTGGTGATATTGGTAGACAATCAGGAATTGTTATTTATGAAATAAAAAGACGCTATCCACAGTTAAATTATTTTGATGGAAAGCCCCATGATAGCTATGATGTGTTACCGATTAATGTTGAAGACTTAAAAGAAATATATCCAACAGGATCCCTTAGAGCTAAAGAGGATGAAGCCGTTTTAAATGAGGTAAGAGATATTACAGTGCAATTGGAACAAGGGCATCCAGGTTATTTGGCTTTATGGAAAGCTATCAAGGAATTATCGATTAAAGATATTAAAAATATTTATAAAAGAATAAATGTTGATTTTGATCTTTGGGAAGGTGAAATGGATGCTTATCCATATATTGATAAAGTACTTAAAATATTGAATGATCAAAAACTATTATATAAAAGTGCTGGAGCTATGGTTATTGATGTTAAAGAAGATAGCGACACTGAACCTATGCCGCCTTTAGTTATTGTAAAAGAAAATGGTGGTACTGTTTATCAAACTAGAGAGTTAGCAACATTGTTATCTAGAATTGAAAGATTTAAACCAAATGAACTTTGGTATCTTGCAGATAATCGTCAGGAATTGTATTTTAAACAAGTATTTAGAGCCGCTAAAAAAAGTGGTTTAGCTAATAGTGATATAGTTTTAAACTATTTTGGATTTGGTACAATGAATGGAAAAGATGGCAAACCATTTAAAACAAGAGATGGATCAGTCATGTCTTTAATAGATTTAATAGAAACAGTTAAAAAAGAAATCAATCAAAAAATGAATCCATCAATAACTCAAGAAGAACAAGAAAAAATAGCGGAAATTATAACTATAGCGACTATTAAATATGCTGATTTTTTATCTTTCCGTAATAAAGATTATATTTTTGATGTTACAAAATTTGCTGATCTTGAAGGCAAAACTGGACCATATGTTTTATATTCTGTTATCAGGATGAAATCTTTATTAAACAAAGTAAATAGTAATAATAAAACTCTTATTCATAAATTTAAAAATAATACAGATCGAAAATTAGCTGTCTTACTTTTAAGTTTGCCTAATGTTTTAACTAATAGTTATCAAGAAAAATCATTAAATGGAATTGCCGAATATATATATAAATTATCTAGTAATTACAATAAATTTTATGTTGAAAATCACGTTTTAAGCGAACAGGATGAATTACTTAAAGAAACATGGATAACTTTAACAAGAATTACTTATCAAGTATGTAGCCTGCTTCTTGATGTATTAGGAATATCTGTTCCAGAAAAAATGTAAAAGTAGTTGCATTTATATTTAAATAATGATATAAGTTAAGTGGCAGTTTCAAGTGCGTTTTTAGACTGTACTACATATAATGATATAGTAATATAGGAGGAAGACTATGAGTATAAAAAAAATGAAACAAGAAGAGTTAGAATCTTTATCTTATAAAGATTTGACATATTTATTATTAGAAGAGAAAAAAAAGAAGATGAATACAGCCGATATTTTTAAAGAAATAGTAAAAATACTCAATCTATCAGAGGCAACTTTTAATAATAAAATTGGTGATTTCTATACATCTTTAACCACTGATAAACGCTTTGTATTATTGGAAGATGGAAAATGGGATCTAAGAAGTCGTCATACATCTGATAAAATCATGAAAACGAACATTGATGAAGATGATGAATTAGATGAAATAAAGACAGAAGAAATTGATAACGTTAAAGAAGATGAAGATAATTATGATGATGTAGATGATGATGAAGATTATGAAGAAACAGATGATGAATTAAAAGATTTGGTTGTAATAGATGAAGATGAACTAGAATTAGAACAATAATTCTAGTTTTTAGATAATATTGTACATAAGTGTATGCTATAATAGATTTAAGAAGAGAAAGGATGGTTCTATGAAAGAAAGATTAGAGATCATGGAAAAAAGATATCAAGAAATACAACAAGAATTGACTAAAGAAGATATTTTAAAAGACCTTAATAAAACCAGACAATTATCTAAAGAAATGAATGATTTAGAAGATGCTGTTAAAGTCTATCAAAATTATAAAGATTGTCTACAGCAGTTAGAAGATACTAAAGAATTATTAAATGATAAAGATCTAGCTGAAATGGCTAAAGATGAAATTGCCTCTTTAGAAAATAAAAAAGCAACTTTAGAAAAAGAACTAGAACAGCTATTAATTCCTAAGGATCCTAATGACGATAAAAACGTTATAGTTGAAATAAGGGGAGCTGCAGGAGGTGACGAAGCTAATATTTTTGCCGGTGATTTATTTAGAATGTATTCTAGATATGCTGAAAAAAAAGGTTATAAAATAAACGTTTATAATGCTATCGAAGGAGAAGCTGGTGGCTTTAGTCAAATAGAATTTATGATTAAAGGCAATAATGCTTATAGTACTTTTAAATATGAAAGCGGTGCTCACCGAGTTCAGCGGGTTCCTACTACTGAAGCCAATGGACGCTTACAAACATCTACAGCTACAGTATTGGTAATGCCTGAAGCCGAAGAAGTTGATATTGAAATTAAACCTACTGATTTACGTATAGATATTTATCGTAGTAGTGGTTGCGGTGGCCAAGGTGTAAATACCACAGATTCAGCAGTAAGAATAACTCATATACCCACTAATACAGTAGTAACATGTCAAAATGAAAGAAGCCAAATTCAAAACAAGGAACAAGCTATGAAAGTTTTAAAGGCGCGTCTTTATGAACAAAAACAACAGGAACTTGAACAGAAAGAAGGACAAATGCGTCGTAGTAAAATAGGTACTGGTGATAGAGCTGAAAAAATTCGAACTTATAATTATCCCCAAAATCGAGTTACAGATCACCGTATTGGATTTACAACCAAAAATCTAGATCGAGTAATGAACGGAGATTTAGATGAAATTATAAATGCCTTAACCATAGAAGATCAAAAGCAAAAAATGATGAGTGAATAATATGAAAGTAGAAGATTTATTAAGCCTTGGGGCTAAGTATATTCATAAAACGCAATCAAGAATGTTACTAAGCGATCTCTTGGGTTATAATCCATTAGAATTATTAAATCACTTAGATGAAGATATACAGATACAAACCTGTCAAATCTATCAAAAAATGATTGACGCTTTATTGTCAGGGCAGCCCATTCAATATGTTTTAGGGCATGTTAATTTTTATGGTTATACGTTTAAAGTTACTAAAAATGTTTTAATACCACGATTTGAGACAGAAGAATTGGTTGAAAACACTTTACATTATATTAATAAATATTATGATAAAAAGAACATAAAGCTTATCGATCTTGGTTGTGGTAGTGGAGTAATAGGAATAACAATTAAAAAAAAGTGTCCTAATATTGATGTTACATTGGTTGATATTGATTCAAAGTGTTTAGATGTTGCTCAAACTAATGCTTTAGAAAATGATGTTGATGTTAATATTATTAAAAGTGATATGTTACAGGAAGTAAGAGAAACCTATGATATAATTATCAGCAATCCACCATATATTAAAGAAAATGAGCCAATTGAAGATATTGTTAAAAACAATGAGCCAAAGCTAGCTTTATATGGAGGCATTGATGGATTGGATTATTATCGTAAAATATTAAAAGATGTTCCTAAGCACGTTAATGAAAAGTATTTAATAGCTTTTGAAATAGGTTGTGATCAAAAAGATGATGTTATTAAATTGATATACGATAATTTAGATGATGTTAATATAATAACTAAAAAAGATTTACAAGGTCGAAATAGAATGATTTTTGTTTTTCATAAATTAGTATAAAAATATAAAAAATCCCTCACCATGAAAATGAAAGGTGATTTTTTATGAAAAAATTAATATTCTTACTTCTAATAGGTGGAGTTGTTTTAACTTTTACTAATATTAATGCTAAACAACCAAAGATACCAAATGAAGCAATACGCTTACGAATTATACCTAATAGTAATAATACAGATGACCAACAGTTAAAGGGTAAAGTACAACAAAATGTTCAAAAAAAACTCTATGAACTCTTGAAAGACACAAAATCAATTGCTGAAGCCCGTTCTTTAATTGAAAAAGAGCTACCACACATAGAAGTAATAGTTGATGAAACTTTAACATCCTCAGGTAATAGCCAACCCTTTAAATTAAATTATGGCTTAAATTATTTTCCTCCTAAAAAATATAAAGGTCTCATATATGAAGAAGGATACTATGAATCTTTAGTTATAACTTTAGGAAATGGCGAAGGTGATAATTGGTGGTGCGTTTTATTTCCACCCCTTTGTCTTTTAGAGGCTACTGAAGAACAAGAAAGTAGTGAAGTTGAATATAAATTCTTTGTTCAAGAGATGTTAGATAAAGTTTTTAAGCATGAATAATAAGCGATAACCGTAAGATATAAGAGGAGTTGATCTTATGTCTTTTCTTTTGACCAACATATTAATTGGAATAGGTCTTAGTATGGATGCTTTTTCTTTGGCGATTATTTATGGAACTATAAATATTTCTAAAAGAAAGAAATGGCTATTAAGTAGTATTGTAGCTCTATATCATTTTATTAATCCACAATTAGGATATTTGTTAGGTGACAATGTTTTATCTAAATATATTTTAAATCCTGAAATACTAATAGGATTTATCTTTTTGGTTATTGCG
Organism: uncultured Bacilli bacterium; assembly: GCA_947632325.1. Lineage (GTDB taxonomy): Bacteria > Bacillota_I > Bacilli_A > RF39 > UBA660 > CANPXY01. The sequence continues at coordinate 52,869 of CANROU010000001.1, read as the reverse complement.
CTTCAAATGTTATGGTCCATCAAAAAGGAAGAGGAAGTTAAAAATCTTCAAACCAAAGGATCACTATTACTATTTGGACTTACTGTTAGTATTGATAGTTTTTCTATTGGAATGGGCTTTGGTACTTTTCAACAGCCCTATTTAGAAATTATTTTATCATCTTTAATATACTCTATGATTAGTGGTCTCTTTACCTATATAGGTTTGACGATAGGAACGGGTTTAAATAAGCAATTTGGTAAAATAGCAACTGTATTTGGTAGTATTATTTTAATTGGACTTTCTATTTATTATTTTCTTATATAATAGGGAAAACGGGGTATAATATTACTAGAGGTGAGATAATGAAAGAAATCAAAAGAAAAAATTTTAATTATAAAAAATTGATACCTTTAACCAAAAAACCAAATCACAGTAGTCTAGAAAGAAAAAAAGTTACCATAGAATATGGTAAAGAATATTATCAAAATGTTGAAAACGAAATTATTGCCCAAAACGACGGAGCCAAATAGTGTCAACTATGGCTTTTTTTATTATGTTCCGGGATAGGAACATAATAAAACCACCCGCTATGCGGGTGAGAGCTGAAGAAGCGATAGCGTTAAGAGAAAAATAAATCCTCCTTTGATATAATAGATGATGGTCTGCCAACCAAAATCTAAAATCAGAGGAGGATTTATTTTATGAGACGAAAAAATGATGATGAAAGCTCATTATCTCATACAAGATGGAATTGCCAATATCACATAGTCTTCACACCAAAATATAGAAGAAAAGCAATATACAGAAAACTCAGAAGAGATATAGGAGTATATTTAAGAAGACTATGTGATTATAAAGGAGTTGAGATAGTAGAAGCACAAGCATGTCCTGATCATATACATATGTTAGTGAAAATTCCACCTAAAATTAGTGTATCATCTTTTATGGGATATTTAAAGGGTAAAAGTAGTCTAATGATATTTGAAGAACATGCCAATTTAAAATATAATTATGGAAATAGACATTTTTGGGCAGAAGGATATTACGTGAGTACAGTAGGATTAAATAAAAATACAATAAAACATTATATACAAAATCAAGATTTGGAAGATAAAATAAAAGACCAAAGAAGTTTGAAGGAATATAAAGACCCGTTTACGGGTAAGTAATAGTGATAAAGGCAATTGGCAGACTAAAAGAGCTACCAAATGGTAGCAGCCAGTGTCAAGCCTTACAGGCTTCAGAGAAAAACCACCCTTTTTAAGGGTGGATTTTTACTTGACAAAATAATAGGAGCTTACTATGATTAAATTAGGTGATAAAAATGATTGTCAATAGCGAAAAAATGTTGTTAGATGCCAAAAAAAATAAATACGCCGTTGCTCATTTTAATATTAATAATTTGGAATGGACCAAATATATTTTAGAAACGTGTCAAGCTTTACAAGTTCCAGTTATTTTGGGAGTAAGTGAAGGTGCGATTAAATATATGGGAGGGTATAATACAGTAGCATCATTAGTTAAAGGATTAGATAAAGATTTAAAATTAACTATTCCTGTTTGTTTGCATTTAGATCATGGAGCTAGTGTAGAAGCTTGTAGTAAGGCTATTGCCGCTGGTTTTACATCGGTAATGATAGATGGTTCTAAATTTCCTTTAACGGAAAACATTAGATTAACCAAAGAGGTTGTCAAAATGGCCCATTATAAAAATGTGACAGTTGAAGCTGAAATAGGACATATTGGTGGAAGTGATGTGGGATCCGCTGATCAAAAATATTTTGCCAAATTGGATGATTGTCTTAAATTATATCAAGAAACAAAAATAGATTCTATTGCTCCAGCCTTAGGAAGTGTCCATGGTTTATATAAAGGAAAACCAAATTTAGATTATAATACGATGAGGAAAATAAATGATAATTTGCCTATTCCTCTAGTGTTACATGGTGGAACAGGCCTTTCTAAGGAAGATATTGCCAAAGCCATTGATTGTGGTATTGCTAAAGTTAATATTAATACAGACTTACAAATAACTTGGTGTAACAGTGTGCGGGAATTTCTCTTAAACAATAAAGATGTTTATGATCCAAGGAAAGTAATCAGTAGTGGTGAGATGGCCGTCAAAAAACGTATAGAAGAATTTGTGACTTTATTTAAAACCCCTAAAATTTCCAAATTATAAAAAAGGTAACAAAATTAAAAAGCATAATAAAATATAGTAGAATGTTTAATTAGAGGTGGTACATGAAAGCATTAGAAATTATTGGTAATCGAGAATTGACAGGAACACTGACTATCGCCGGCGCTAAAAATAGTGCTGTTGCTTTAATTCCAGCGGCCATTTTAGCTGATGATCTAGTTACAATATATAATATTCCAGATATTGCTGATACCAAAGCACTGTGTGATATTTTGACTTACTTAGGAGTTAAAATAAAGAAGGATAAAGAAACATTAATTTTAGACCCTAAAAATATTAATAATAAAAAAATAGATGAACGGTTATCAAAAAAATTACGCGCTTCATACTATTTTATGGGAGCTCTATTAGGAAAATATAAAAGAGTACAAATGTATTTTCCCGGTGGATGTTCAATTGGATTACGACCTATTAATTTACATCTAAAAGGATTTGAAGCCTTAGGAGCAACTGTCACTCAAGAAGGAAATTGTTATATAGTAGAAGCTGAAAAATTAAAAGGAGCCGATATTTATTTAGACTTTGCATCTGTTGGGGCAACCATAAATATTATGTTGGCAGCAGTTAAAGCCACAGGAAAAACTATTATTGATAATGCTGCTAAAGAGCCAGAAATTGTTAACGTTGCTACTTTTTTAAATAATATGGGAGCTAAAATAACAGGCGCTGGTACAAGTACTATTATAATTGATGGTGTTGATAGTTTACACGGTTGTTTTCATGAAGTAATACCTGATCGAATTGAGGCTGGAACATATCTAATTATAGGAGCCTTATGTGGTAAAAATTTAAAAATTAAAAATGTCATACCTGAGCATTTAGAAGCTTTGATATCTAAGATGAGTGAAATGGGAGTAGATATGCAAATAGGTCAAGATTATATCGAAGTAACTAAAAAGGAAAAATACAAACCTGTTAATATTAAGACCTTAACCTATCCTGGCTTTCCAACAGATTTACAACAACCATTTATGACTTTGTTAACACAATGTTTAGGAAAATCAACTATTGAAGAAACAATTTGGGAAAATCGCTTTATGCAAGTTCCATATTTAAATAACATGGGGGCAAAAATTGAAATAGTAGGGCAAAAAGCTTGTATTAATGGACCAACATTACTTACAGGTTGCGAAGTAGAAGCAACAGATTTAAGAGCAGGTGCATCCTTAGTAGCCGCAGGATTATTAGCCTCTGGTAAAACAATAATAAAAAATGTCGAACATATCTTAAGAGGATATGAGCAAATAGTAGAAAAACTGACAAATGTAGGTGCTAAAATAGAGATTAAAGAAATAGATTAATATAGAGTAATCTCTATTTTTTTGTTGGAGGAAAATTATGAAACATAAAAAACTTATTGTCAGTATTCTAGTGTTTTTAACTGTGTTTATAATTTATATCACTTGTAATGATAAACGAATGAATTATATTGCCTTAGGTGATTCTTTGGCTATAGGAGAAAATCCATATGGAAAGGTTGATTATGGTTATGCTGATTATATAGCGAATTATTTAGACCGTAATAATTTATTAAAATTTTATACTAAAGGTTTTGCTGAAAGCGGTGATAAAATTCAAGATTTATTAGACGATATAAACAATAATAAAACAATTCAAATCGATGATAAAATTATCAACATTAAAGCCTCTTTACGAGAATCTGATTTAGTTACCATATCAATTGGAGCCAATGATTTTATAGCGGGATTTACTTTAAATAACATTATTGATAATCTTGGTCAAAACGATTTAAAATCGAAAGTAGATCAAATTTTACCTAAGTTAAATGAAGTTTTTAAGGAAGTTAGAAAATACGCTAAAAATGAAATCATTGTCTTGGGATATTATAATCCGTTGCCTAGATTAACTGAAGGTCAATATGATAAGGAAATAGATGAATTATTTGCTTATGCTGATAAACAATATCAAAAATTGTGTGATAAATATAAAATAAAATACTTATCTGTATATGAATCATTTAAAAATCATGATGATTATTTGCCTAATCCTATAAATATTCATCCTAATACCAAAGGTTATGAAGTTATGAGCAATAAAGTTATAGATTATTTAGAAAAAAATGTTATTAATTAGCTTGAAAAAAATACTTTTTCTTGCTATACTATTAACACATTGCATAACTATGGCAGAAATGTCATGGCGGAAGGAGAGATAAAATGAAAAAAGGAATTCATCCAGAATATAAAGATACTAAAGTTACCTGTGCTTGTGGAGAAACATTTACAACAAGATCAACAAAGGATGAAATAAGTGTTGAAGTATGTTCTAAGTGTCATCCATTTTATACAGGTAAACAAAACAGGACATCTAAAACTGGTCGTGTTGATAAATTCAACAAAAAATATGGATTTGATAACTAAAAAAGCTTTACGCTTTTTTTTGTTGAAAAGAAAATACACACAACATTATCTTAATTTATGTTATAATACCGTATAGTAGAGGTGAAGATATGAATATTGGTTTAGCAAGTGATCACAGAGGTTACTATTTAAAACAAAAATTACTAAAATATTTAACTCAAAAAGGTTATGATACAGTAGATTTAGGGACTACTAATAAAGATAGCGTTGATTATCCTGATTATGCCTTTTTACTAGGAGAAAAAGTAGCTGCCAAAGAAATAGCTTTAGGAATTGCTGTTTGTGGTAGTGGCATTGGTATTAGTATAGCGTGTAATAAAGTAAAAGATATACGTTGTGCTAAAGTAGATTCTATAAAAGAAGCTAAATTAGCTAAACTCCATAATGATGCGAATATAATAGCTTTAAATGGTTCTATGCCTACTTACAAAGCTAAAGATATAATTGATGCTTTTTTAACGACTGAATTTTCTAATATTGAAAGACATCAAAGACGTATAGATAAAATTAGTAATTATGAAAAACCCAAGAGAAAGACAGTAAAAAAAAGCAATGTGAAGGAACAGGCCAATGAGTGTTAAATTTTTTATTTATTTGATTATTACACCGTTAGTAATATGGTCGATGGATAGTTTAAATATAAATCACTTTTTTAAAAAAAATAAAATATGGCAAGCTCGAATCTTCTATTTAGCCGTGGGCTTAATAATTATTTATTTGTTGACAAGTTTTATTTATGATTTTTTTCTAAGTTCAAAATTTTATTAAAATAAGTATAAAAGTTAAAATTTTGACCAAACTCTTAATGAGGTGGAAAAAATGAAAAAAAAGTTAAAATTAAAACCCTTTGTTTTACCAATGATCTATTTAGTGTTGATAGCCGTAGCATCAACGTTAGTGTTAATGAATGCTACACTAAAAGGTAAGGTAACTGATGAAGATTTAACGTATGTATCTAGTATTATTTTAGGAAATGAAATTCCCGTAGTAAGTACAGATGTCAAAATGATTTATCCATATACCAACGAAAATGTAAAAATTGGAAAATATTATTATGATTACAAAGCTGATAGTGATAAACAAGAGCAATCAATAGTTCATTATGAGAATACTTATATGCAAAACTCTGGAATGGATTTTATCTTGGATGATGTTTTTGATGTAGTTTCCGTATTGGATGGAACAGTGATTGATGTAAAAGAAGATGAATTGTTAGGGAAAATAGTAGAAATACAACATGATAATGATTTAATCAGTATTTATCAAAGTTTAAGTGAAGTAACGGTCCAAAAGGATGATGTGGTTAAACAAGGGCAAATTATTGGTAAGACAGGAGAAAACAAATTAGATAGTGAAATGAAAAATCATTTGCATTTTGAGCTTTATAATAAAGGACAAGTTGTTAATCCTGAAGATTATTTTGAAAAAACAGTTGGTGAATAAAACTATTGGAAACAATAGTTTTTAATTTGTTCTAAAAAGATACTTAGCAAATATATTAAATTAGGTGATATTGTGAATCAGGTAATCAAAACAAGAGTAGTAGAAGAGGCTAAGTTAATAATAAGAACTAATATGACTATCAGGCAATTATCTAAAGTGATGTTTATAAGTAAAAGTACTATACATAAAGATCTCAACGAAAGATTAAAAAAAATAGATATTAATTTATATAATCAGGTACAAAAGATTTTTCAAAAACATATTCAAACAAGGCATTTAGTAGGTGGCAAAAAAACAAAAGAAAAATATGAAAAAATTAGGAATAGAAAAACGATTATGGTAGAATAATAATGGTAGAAGAATGGATGTGATCATGTGTTGGCAAAAGATATTGGTATAGATTTAGGAACAGCAAATGTTTTGATTTATGTAAAAGGGGAAGGCATAGTTTTAAATGAACCTAGTGTAGTGGCTATAAAAACTGATGATAAGAAAATTTTAGCGATAGGTAAAGAAGCTAGTGAAATGGTGGGGAGAACCCCTGGTAAAGTTAAGGCTGTTGAGCCAATGAGAGATGGCGTAATAGATGATTTTGAAATTACTGAAGCTATGCTTAATTATTTTATAAAAAAGGTAAATGCTAAAGGATTATTAGCTAAACCGCGTATTATAATATGTTGTCCATCCAATACAACGCAGGTTGAAAAAAATGCTATTAAAGAAGTGGCCGAGCGTATGGGGGCTAAAAAAGTATATTTGGAAGAGGAGCCAAAAGTAGCGGCCATAGGCGCTGGTATGGATATTTCTCAACCTAGTGCTAATATGGTTATTGATATCGGTGGCGGAACTACAGATATTGCTATTTTATCCTTAAATGGTATAGTTACAAGCAACTCTCTTAGAATAGCCGGTAATGCTTTTAATAACGATATTATTAAATACATAAAAGATAAATACAAATTATTAATTGGCCAAAGAACGGCCGAGAATATTAAGATCAATTTAGCTAATATTTATAATCCTGATAAAAATGAGAAAGAGGAAGTCCGTGGCAGGGATATTGTAACGGGTTTACCAAAAATTATTACGGTGAATGCTGTTGAAATCCAAGAGGCTCTTCATGATAGTGTGTACGAGATTATAAAGGTAACTAGAAATGTTTTAGAACAAACACCACCAGAGTTATCAGCCGATATTGTTGATAAAGGTATTGTTTTAACGGGAGGGGGATCTTTAATAGAAGGTTTTCCAGAGTTGTTTTCTAAAGAATTAAAAGTTCCTGTTTTTATTGCTGATGAACCACTAACCTCTGTAGCTAATGGTTGTGGTATTTTATTAGATAACTTAAATCTATTGGAACAATAAACGTCTTTGACGTTTTTTTCTTGATATTTAAAGAATTTTTGCTATAATTTAAATAGAAAGAGGTAACATATGTTTAAAGATGATATTAATAGGGCAATATTAATTACAGTTGTGACATTTGTCGTATCGTGGGGATTAATGCCTCTTATGAAATGGATAGCTAATCATATAGGAGCTATAGATTTTCCACGAAAGGAAGAACAAAATAGACATATTCATAAAAAGCCTATACCTAAATTAGGGGGACTAGGCATCTTTTTGGCATTTTTGGTCGGTTACATGCTGTTTGGAGTTCAAAGCATTCAAATGAATTCTATCTTAATAGGCAGTTTTATAATTGTTTTAACAGGAATTATTGATGATGTTAAACCATTAAGAGCTTCTCAAAAATTAGTAGGTCAACTAATTGCCGCCTTAGTGATTGTCTTTTATGGAGGAATATTATTAAATAATATCACAGCCTTCGGGTTCTCTATAGACTTTGGTTGGTGGGCATATCCTTTAACCATATTTTTCCTGTTGGCTTGTGTTAATATCATTAATTTGATTGATGGAATAGATGGCTTAAGTGGTGGTGTAACAAGCATTTTTTATCTAACCATTGGTATTATTGGTTTCTTTCAAGGAAGAGGTAGTACCATGGTAATGATTATAACCTTTATTATGTTGGGTGCTACTCTAGGCTTTTTGATGCATAACTTTTTTCCGGCATCTATTTTTGCTGGAGATTGTACTATGTTCATGGGTTTTATGATAGGAATTATTACTCTTCTAGAATTTAAAGGAACGGCTTTAACATCCTTCTTTGTACCTCTTATGATTTTAAGCATTCCTATTTTAGATACATTATTTGCTATTATTAGACGAAGTTTAAAGGGTCAACCTGTTTTTGCTGCTGATAAACAACACTTACATCATCAACTATTAGGTATGAATTTTTCCCAGAGAACAACTGTTTTAATAATTTATGTAATAAATGGGCTATTCGCTTTAGCTTCAATATTTTACACACTTAAAGATCGATATTGGGGAATTATAATATATATAATATTATTCATTTTAGTAGTTTGGTTTGTCCTGCATACAACTATTATATCCGAAAAATCATATAATAAAGTTCAAGAATTAGAAAAGAATGTTAAAGAAAAATTGACAGGAAAACAAAAAAATAAGTAGTAGTGGAAACAAAAGTAATTTTGTTTCTTTTTAGGAAAAAAATAATTGGAAATATTTTCCAATTAGAAAGGAGGTTTAGCATGTTAAATTTTATTGTATGTGAAGATGATCCTAATTTTTTAAAAAAGATGAAAAAAGATATAGATAACTATATGATGAATTATGATATGGATTATAAATTTTATTCTTTTAACGGTTATGATGCTCAATTTGAAAAAGTAGCAAAAGGAGATATTGGCTTTAAAGTGTTTTTCTTAGATATAAAAACGAAACAAGGCTCTGGGTTAGATGCAGCTAGAAGAATTAGAGAACAGTATGATGACTGGGTTTCTATAATCGTTATTGTAACGGCATTTGGGGAATATAGATATGAAGCTCTTGGCAATCGTTTATATTTACTAGATTTTATTAATAAATTAGATGACTGTGATAAAAGAGTTACTGAAGCCTTAAACAAAGCAATGAAAAATTATGATAATCGCTATAAAAGCTTATCATTTGAATACAATCATAATGTTCATAAAATTGAGTTTAGACATATTATTTGTATTGAAAAAGAACCAGATAGTAAAAGATGCATAATAAAAACAACTTATGGCAGTAGTTATATTCCCAAAAGTTTAATTGATGTTTATAAATTATTAGATAAAAGATTTATGAGAATTCATCGCAGTATGATAGTTAATTTAGATCATATTAAGGAAATTAATGTTAAAGAAAATAAAGTTATATTTGATAACAACGACTATACACACTTGCTTGCTAGAGACAAAAAGAAGGAGTTGATAAATCGTGTTAGTACTAATGGCTAAATTAATTTGCGCAATTATGGTTTCAATATCTGGCTTTTGTGTAATTAAACAAATATTAAAGAGTAATGAAAGGTTATTAAATCTTAAAAATATTGCTTTAATATTATTATCAACAATACCAACATTATTATTTTATCAAACGCAATATAATATTACGATTTCTATTATTACTTTCTTTTGGACGATAGTAACATATAAATTTATTTTTAAATTATCAATTACTCAATCTATTATTACCACTGGAATATTGATGATTATGATTACTTTTTCAGATGTTATTGTATCCGTGGGATTTAGTTTTGTAATTACTGTAGAACAAATGCGAAGCAATGCTATTTTAATGATTATAACTAATTTTTTAGTTGGATTGATAGCTATAATTATTTCGTGCATACCAAATATAAAAGATAGATTAAATAAATTTATTAATAATTTAGAAGCAAAAAAAATAATGACAACAATTGTTTTTCTAGTTTCTCTAATAGTAGTAATTAGCGCTATGTTATATAATATTTCAATAACTTTTTCTACAAATGATGCTAAATTTAACAACGCTTTAATTGTCATAATCTTTTTTGTGCTAGCGTGGTTTTATATAAAAGAGCAAAATAGTTTTAATAAATTAAATCATGAATATGAAGTATTATTCAATTATGTGCAAGATTTTGAGGATTGGGTTGAATCAGAACAATTAAATCGACATGAATTAAAAAATAGTTTAGGTTCAATTCGCAATATTACTGAAGATAAACAAGTGATTGAAAAGATAGATGAAATATTAAATGATAACATTAGAATAGAAGAAACCTGGATTGAACAATTAAAATATTTACCTAAAGGAACTTTGAAAGGCCTTTTATACTATAAGATGGCTGTTGCTAGAAAGAATAAAATTACTGTTATAACAGATGTTAGTCCTAAAACCAAGTCTTATTATAAAAAGCTAACTAATGATGATTGGAAAGTATTGGGGCAACTAATGGGAATATATCTAGATAATGCTATTGAGGAAAGTGCTAAACCAAAAAAGAAAAAAATATCGATTGAAATATATATCATGAACAAAGCTTTAGTTTTTGTGATTGCGAATACTTTTAGGGGAAAAATTGACTTTCAAAGAATCAATGATAAAGGATATACGACAAAAGGAAGTGGGCATGGTAACGGTTTATATTATGCTCAAAAACTAATAAAACACAAAAATTTTGAAAGTAGGCAACAAATTATAAATGATTACTATATACAAACATTAATAATAAAATTTGATAAAAAATAAAAATCACACGCTATATTGCGTGTGATCTTTATTAGTCCATATCTTTTAATGCTTTTGGTTCATCAGCTAAGAACCATACACAACCAGTTGAAGCAGCAGCAGTTGCCATCATAGCTACAGCAGCTAAAATCATTGATAATCTTTTTTTCATTATTTCTTCCTCCTTTGCTACAAATATATATTTAAATACTCATCGTATTTAAATCAATAGTTATACCTTTTTGTAATTATTATATGGTTGCCTAAATAGTTTATAAGTTATTGGATTAATCATAATACTTTCAATTATTAAAGCTACAAGTATTAGTTTTGTTGCTAATGGATTATTAATTATATAGCTACATACAATATAAATAATAGCAATAATAACAGTAGCTATTTTTCTTAATTTTCTCTTTTTAGGGTTAGTTAATGGCCGTTTTGGTGTGTCAGCTGGAGCAAAAACAGCAAAACTAATTAAGCAAATAAAACAAATTATATGTTGCGCTATAATATTAATGTTAGCGTGTACCGCAAGATAGGGTAATCCTAAAAAAACAATTGCAGAAAATAGTAAACAAGTAACGCTATTATTGGCGTGAAAACCAAATCCTGGATATCTTATCACGTTAAATAAAATTAAAACAAGCAATACTTCTTTTGCTATACCAAGTAAAAGAGATATTATAGTAATAATAATTAGCTTGGTTATGGTTAAATATACTCCTTCTAATCCATATTGTAATTTTTCGATATCTTCTTCGGTATAATTTTCATTATATTTGGTTATCAACTTCAAGGAGTGATTTAAAAATAATTGCTTTATCCTAATCACCTCTTTCTACCATCAACTATAGTCTATCACTAAAATTACCAAACAAAAAAATTGGCTGAAAAATTAGAAAAATAGGGATTTTTTGGAAAAACAAAAAAATCAAAAAGGAAAAATATTCCAAAAAATTCCGCTAACTTACAATTTAAGGAAACAAAAATTAAAAGTAAGCGGTTATGCTAAAATAAGAATACGCACCAAGAGAAACTAATAGTTAACCGAAAGAAGTGATCAAAAATTGAAGAAGAGAGGGACGAAAACAATGCAAGGAATCGTAAAGTGGTTCAATAATGAAAAAGGATATGGTTTCATTGAATATAAAGAAAATGAAGATATATTTGTACATTATTCAGCTATTCAACAAGAAGGATATAAAACAATTAGCGAAGGACAACGTGTTGAATTTACATTATTGGAAACAGATAAGGGATACCAAGCTACTAATGTAGTTGTAATCGAAGAAGCGGCCGCTGTTAAATAGGTGGTTTTTTTTCTTGTCTTTTGGTATAATTAAATTAAGGAGGAGTAATTATGGAAATATTAATACGTGGTGATAAAGTAAAAGTAACTGAGGCAATGCACAAATATGCTGAGGAAAAATTAAGTAAACTGGATAAGTATATAGAAAACAATAAAAATATTAGAGCGACGGTTTTAGTGAAGATAAAGGATCATACTCAAAAAATAGAGATAACTATTCCACTTCGTAATTTTATTTTACGAGCAGAAGAAGAACAAACCGATTTTTATGCAGCAGTTGATATGATTATTGATAAATTAGAACGCCAAATTAGAAAAAATAAAACTAAATTAGAAAGACAATCTAACAAAGATGTGAAAGATTTCATTTTTCATGAAATGGAAAAATTGGAAGAACCAGAGGAAAAGATTGTTAAAAGAAAGAAAATTGAAGTAAAACCTATGGATGAGGAAGAAGCCATTTTACAATTAGAATTATTAGGACATCAGTTTTATTTGTATAAAGACGTTGAAACTAATAAAGCAACGGTTATTTATAAACGTAAAGATGGTGGCTATGGAATTATCGAATCAGAATAATAAGAATTTTTCTTAATAAATAAGGTAATTATAATATATTTAAGGATATTGGCTATTTGACTAAAAATGCTTTTATTCTTTCTTTTTTTTTGATAGAATATATTATTAGAGGAGATGTTAAAATGAATATATTAAAAAGTATATTTGATCATGAGTATAAAGAATTAAAAAAGTTTGAAGAAATAGCTAATAAAATAGATGCTATGGATGAGAAAATGCAAGCTATGAGCGATCAAGAATTGCAACAGAAGACCTTAGAATTTAAAGAACGTTTATCTAATGGAGAAACCTTAGATGATATTTTAGTAGAAGCCTTTGCTGTTGCTAGAGAGGCCTGCTTTAGAGTTATTGGGGAGAAACCCTTTTATGTACAACTTTTAGGAGCTTTAGCTATTCATTATGGTAATATTGCTGAGATGAAAACTGGTGAAGGAAAAACTTTAACTAGTGTTTTACCAGCTTATTTAAATGCTTTAACAGGAAAAGGTGTGCATATAGTAACAGTTAATGAATATCTTGCTAGTCGTGATGCCGAATGGATGGGAGGAATCCATCGTTTCTTAGGGTTGTCAGTAGGTGTTAATTTAAGAGAATTAAACGCTAAAGAAAAGCAAGAACAATATAATTGTGATATTTTATATACAACTAATAATGAAGTTGGTTTTGATTACTTACGTGATAATATGGTAGTAAAAAAAGAAGAAAGAGTTCAAAGAGGTTTAAATTTTGCCATTATTGATGAAGTTGATTCAGTGTTAATTGATGAAGCTAGAACACCATTGATTATTTCTGGTGGTCAAATGCAAAGTGCTAACTTATATATTGATGCTGATCGCTTTGTTAAATCCTTAAAAGCAGAGAAAGATTATATATATGATGAAAAAACCAAAAGTGTTAATTTAACTGATGAAGGTACAAAAAAGGCAGAAAAGAATTTTCATGTCGACAATTTGTATGATATAAATGAAGCAACTTTAGTACATTATATTAATCAGGCTTTAAAAGCTAATTATTCTATGAAATTAGATGTTGACTACGTTGTGCAAGATGGAGAAGTAATCATTGTAGATCAGTTTACAGGACGTTTAATGAAAGGTAGGGCTTTTAGTGATGGACTTCATCAAGCTATTGAAGCTAAAGAAAATGTTAGAATTAATCAAGAAACAAAAACATTAGCTACAATAACTTTCCAAAATTTATTTAGAATGTATAAAAAATTAGCTGGTATGACTGGAACAGCTAAGACTGAAGAAGAAGAATTTAGAAATATTTATAATATGTATGTTATTACTATTCCAACTAACAAAGAAATAATTCGTGTTGATGCACCTGATTTGGTTTATGCTACTAAAGAGGCTAAATACAAAGCTATTATTAATGAAATTAAAAATAGATATCAAAAGGGTCAACCGGTATTGGTAGGAACTATTGCAATTGAAACTAGTGAATTAATAAGTCAATTGTTAAAAAAAGAAAAAATACCCCATGAAGTTTTAAATGCTAAAAACCATGCTCGTGAAGCGGATATTATTTCTAAAATTGGACAGCATAAATCAGTAACTATAGCAACGAATATGGCTGGTCGTGGAACAGATATTAAATTATCAGATGAAATTCGCAATTTAGGAGGATTGTGTGTTATAGGTACAGAACGGCATGAATCTAGACGTATTGATAATCAATTACGTGGACGTTCAGGAAGACAAGGGGATCCTGGATTTACCCAATTTTATGTTTCTATGGAAGATGAGTTAATGGTTCGTTTTGGATCTGATAGAATTAGAGGGATGATGCAAACTCTTGGCTTTGGAGAAAATGCTATTCAAAGTAAAACTTTTACCAAGGCTATTAGTTCTGCTCAAACAAGAGTAGAAGGAAATAACTTCGATGTTCGTAAACAGTTGTTACAATATGATGACGTTATGAATAATCAACGAGAAATTATGTATCAAAAAAGAAATCAAATTCTTGATAGCGAATCAATTCATGATGTTGTTTTGAATACTATTCATAATCATATAGAGGATTTGGTTAAATCACACGTTTTCCCAGAAGGACATCTAACCGATCAGGATATTGAGGAAATTGTTGAATTTGCTAATGAAAACATGTTAAAAAAGGATATGAAATCTAGTGATATAAAGGATCATACCGAAGAATATGTTATTAGTTATATCTATGATGCGGTAATAAAAGAATATAATGCTAAAATAGAATCTATACCAAAGGAAATTGTCAATGAATTTGAAAAAGCTATTAGTTTAAGAGTAATTGATAATTATTGGATGGAACATATCAATACAATGTCTCATTTGCGCGAAGGTATCCATCTTAGAAGTTATGGACAAGATGATCCATTACGAGCATATACTATGGAAGGATTTGAACTTTTTGATAATATGTTACAAAGAATTGATAAAGATGTAACTATATTCTTAGTCAAAGCCGAAGTAAGACATAATGTTGAGAGAAAAGAAACAGTTAAGAATACTAGAACCAATGAAGTTAAAGAAAAAGGAGCAAATACTCCTAAAAAGTCTACCAAAATAGGCAGAAATTCCCCATGCCCTTGTGGAAGTGGTAAGAAATACAAGAACTGTTGTGGTAAATAGTAAGTTTTATAAGGGTTTGCAAGCTATTTTAAAAAAATAAAATATTTGCAAATTTGTAATTTGTTTGCAAAGAAAATTAAAAAAACTAAAAAATCATTTGAAATTAAAGGAAATGTTAACGAATAAAGTATGTTAACATTTTTTAATTTTTATGAAAAAAGCAAAAAGCATGTTCCTTTTAACATACATATATGATATAATGTATGTAGAAAGGAACAAAAAATGAATAAAGAAGATATTATATTAAATTTAGCTAAAAAAAATAATGGAATTATTACCACAAAAGAAGTAGTGAGTAAAAATATAAATAAGATTTTTTTGACAAGATTAGTTAATAACAAAAAACTAGAAAGAGTAAAAAAAGGTTTATATGTTTTGCCTTCTACTTGGGGTGATGAATATTTCAATTTAATTTATGGAAATAATGCAGTTTTTTCTTATGAAACAGCTTTATATTTTTTAGAACTTTGCCAGTCGGTTCCAAGTGAATATCATATTACAGTAAATAGGGGATATAATGGAAGTTTAAGGAAAATTAAAAAAGTGAAACTACATTTTGTGAAAAAAGAATTATTTGATTTAGGCTTAATTGAGATGAAAAGTCCTCAAGGACAATTTATAAAATGTTATAATGCAGAAAGATGTATATGTGATTTACTTAGGAATAGAGATAATCAAGATATAGAAATAATTAAATATGCTATAACAGAATATTTGAAGGATAAAAATAAGAGAAATATTCCTTTACTTCTTGATTATGCAAAAGTATTTAATATTCTAGATGATATCAATAAATATTTGGAGGTGCTAATATAATGATTGATGCTGAAGATTTAAAAATTAAAGTAAAGACTAAAGCCCATGAAAATAACTTAGAACCTCAAGATATTATGCAAATGTATTTTTTTGAAAGGCTTTTATATAGAATATCAATAAGTGCATATAAATACAATTTTATATTAAAAGGTGGATTATTACTATCTGCAATATTTGGTGATGATCGTAGAACTACACAAGATATGGATACTATGATAAAAGGAATTCCACTAGATGAAAGAAAAATAGAGAAAGTTATAAATGAGATTATTAATATAGATTGTGAAGATGGAATAAGTTATAGTTTAAAGAAATCAAGAGAAATAAGATTAAATGATAAATATGGAGGAATTAGAGTAAACCTTCTAGGATATAAAGAACATTTACAAGTGCCACTATCTATTGATATAACAGTAGGTGATCCAATTACTCCAAGAGAATTAGAATATAGATATAAATGTATGTTTGATGATTCTTATATTAACATTATGGCTTTTAATATGGAAACTATTATTGCTGAAAAATTTGAAACATTCATTTCTGATAATATTATGAATACAAGAACGAAAGATTTTTATGATTTGTATATTTTATTAACTAGATATTATGATAAAATTGATAAAAAAGTTTTAGTAAAGGCAATTAAAAACACTTTTGAAAGAAGAGAAACTGATTTTGATATAGATAAAATCATATATAATTTTAGTAAAATAAAAGAAAGTGATAAGTTAAGATTAAATTTTAAAAATTATAAAAATAAAAAATCTTATGTATCTGATATTGATTATGATGAAATAATGAATGCAATTAATTTGGTTATTGAATTATTAAAAAAAGAATTGGTTACAGTTTAGAAAAGTGTTAACATTTTTGTTGACATTTTTTTATGAAAAAATTTTGAAATTTAACAAAAGATATAAGTTAATCAAAATAAGAAAGGGAGATGATATTAATGATTAACGTAAGAAAAAGGGGAAAGGTTTATCAATTTCAATTTGAAATTGCCAAAATAAATGGTAAAAGAAAATTCATAAATAAGTCAGGATTTAAAACAAAAAAGGAAGTTATTTTTCTCTTTTTGTGTAAGTTTTTCTCTTTTTCTTAACTTTTGACTTTAATCTTGTTGTGTTATAAAATAATATCCATAAAAGTTAATAAGTAAAATGATAGAATTCAATAATGTAAAATCTTGATGTATGAGAGGAGATTGTTATGATAGAGATCAAAGAATATGAAGAAAAGTATGCAAAAGAAATGTCGGATATAATATTAAGCAATATGTATGAAATAATAATAAAAGATCATGGCAAAGAAGTTGTAGATAAATTATCAAAGCTTTTTACAGAAAATGAAATCAAAAAAAATTTTCCAAATAGAACTAAATGTTTTGTTGCATTAAAAAATAATGAGGTAGTTGGTACTGCGAGTATTGATAAATTTTGGGGTGATGATACTGGAACAAAATATATAATTTTAACTGTTTTTGTTAGAATGGAAAATCATCGTCAAGGAATTGGAAAACTATTAATAAGAAAAATAGAAGAATATGCGAAATTAATCAAAGTTAAACAGCTAGTTATTCCATCTTCAATATATGGATGTGAGTTTTATAGAAAATTAGGATATGATTATCTTGATGGCAAAAAGGAATTAAATGAAGATAAGGAATATATGTTAGTTAAATATTTTGATTAACAAAATTAAATTTTTGTTATAGCAACCGAGTGTAGACGTTGTCCGCATTTTGCCTCGTAAGGAATATATTTATAATACAGATAATATGAGATAGCATTGAGCTTGTAGCAGTGGTAAGAAATACAAATATTGTTGCGGAATGTAGTAGGTTTATAAGGTTTGTGAGTGATTGAAAATCTAAAAAATTTTTTTCAAAGGCATTAAACAAATTATAAATAAAAAGGATTAAAATTATTGACCAAAGATACCGTTTGCGGTATAATTGTTTAAGAGGTGATATCTATGGAATTTATGACTACAAAAGATGCTGTTCTAAAATGGAATATTAGTGAAAGAAGAATAAGAAAATTATTAAAAGAGGGAAGAATAGAAGGAGCAGTCAAAAATGGAAATAGTTGGAATATCCCAATTGATGCACTAAAACCAGTTGATAAAAGGATTATAAAACCTGATAATAATGACTTTATTATTAATTTACCAAATAATTTTTTTGATGAAGTAGACAATTTAAAAAAAGAACTTGATAATAAAAGACCTATACCAAAAGATACACTTAGAACTTTACAAGAAAAAATTAATTTAGAATGGACTTATAATAGTAATGGTATAGAAGGAAATACTCTGACCCTTAGAGAAACCCAAGTAGTTTTAGAAGAAATTACTGTTGGAGGCAAATCAATCAAGGAACACTTAGAAGCTATAAATCACGAACACGCAATTTTGTTTTTAAATGATTTAGTAAAGGATGATGACCCAATTACTGAGTGGAACATTAAAAATATACACACTCTTATATTAAAGGAAATTGATGATGAAAATGCTGGAAGATATAGAAGTGAAAATGTAACTATAAAAGGAGCAACTCATATTCCACCAGACTTTGTAAAAGTTCCTGAGTTAATGGAAAAATTAATTTTAAATTATAAAACTTGGAATAAATATCATCCAATAATTCAAGCTACGTTATTGCATGGAGAACTTGTTAAAATTCATCCTTTTGTTGATGGAAATGGAAGAACATCAAGATTAATTATGAATTTAGATTTAATGAAACATGGATTTAATCCAGTAATTATAAAGAAAGAAGATAGACTACAATATTATGAAGCCTTAGATAAAGCCCTTACAATGAAAGATTATACTGATTTTGTTAAATTGATAAATGGATTAGAGATAGAAATGTTAAAGAAATATTTAGAATTGGTGAATTTAAGTTAGGAAATCCCGAATAGAAATCCCGTTTTTACTAATTGATAACCAATAAAGATAAACTTTATTGGGAAAATAATGGTAAAAATATGAAATAAAAAATCAAGAGTCAAGATGAACTCACTTTGTTCGCTCTTGATTTTTTATTATCATATCCTTCATATTTAATTGGTCGATAGGAATATGATGTAAATTTAATAAATCTAGAATATAATCTCCAAGTTCTTCTTCTAAAAGTTGAAGTGGTGTTTTAAAATTCTTTTTTGGTCTAAGATAGTTGTTTAAGCGATTGATAATATCTAAAATATCATCACCAGATAAAAGAGTGATATCATAACCTTTTTTGATTAACCATCTTAAAAGGATATGATTATTTTCAATATGAGGCTTTTCATACGAAGCATAAGAATGTGTATAATGAATTTCCATTCTTTTATGTAAATCCTTATGAATAGATTTTTCTAATAAATCAAAGTCAAGAAATTCCCAACCATTATCAGGAATTCCTTTTCTAAAAAGAACATAAAAATAAGAATCTAATTTATCCTCTAACATATCTAATATATTGCCAATTTCTTCCTGAGTTTTTCTTTTTATTTTAAAACCAAGCATTAAAGAGAAACAAGGGAACATAATAGTAAAAAGAAGTTCACCACCTTTAATGCCTTCAACAGTATCTAATTCAACAACACCAAGAGGTCTATTGATCCTTTCTTCCTCTGATAGGTCTTCAATACTTCTGCCATTTAATTGATGATTTCTAACTGTATTTCTTTTTTCGGTATTGGTACCATATCTAATTTTAGAAACTTTGTTTCTTAAATCTAAATTACAACAGTCTAATAAGCCTTTATCAATTCAAGAATAAACAGTAGGAGTAGAAACTTTGAACATCAAAAATTTATTTGGAAGAGTATTCATAATGACTTGAGGAGAGATACCATTTTTGATAAGTCTAGATACATAAGATTTAAATTCTTCTGGGAAAGTATCAACCTTAGTACCAATACGAGAAACTCTTTGAACAGCATTGTGCATTTTAATAGCAGTTTCAGCGTGATATTTAATTTTAACTTTTTTACATTTCAAATATAAATGACACCCATTACAAACATGATGGTTCTTTTTTAATAATTCACAATCAATAATTACTTTATAATTGGGACAAACTTTAACAGCATAAGAACAATACTTACATTGAGAACATTTAACCTTATCTCTAATATCTTCACAAAGATATTTTTGATGACAATTATCCTTGTTTAAACAATTAGAACATTTTCTTTGATTTCCAAAATAAGAAGAATATTTTTTAATTTCTTTTCTAATTCCAGAAGGATCTTTATTTAATAACCTAGCTATATCAGCAGGAGATATCCCTTCATTTAAATAAAATTCAATATTTCCTATTTCCAAAATAGATAAATTTTTGTTAGAATAATTACGACCCATATATATACCTCCATTCATAATTTTCTGGACAAAAATTATTGTAACACAAGGATATATATGGGGTATTTTATTTCGGGATATCCCTATTTTAATTAACATGAAATAATTATATTTGCTTAAATAGTTAATCGTGGTGTATAATTGTTATAATATGAAAATAGGAGATAGGATTTAAAATGAAAAAAAAAATATCGCTTATAATAGGCATTATAGCCATTTGTATTATCATAGTAGGAGTAGTGTTGCTTAATAAATCGAGTCTTTTTAAAGGAAAAAGTTTTACTTGTGATTATAAAACAATTGATGAAGAAAAAGGTTATGAAATATTATCTACTTATCAAGTAAATTATCAAAAAGATATTGTTAATAAGATTACCTACAATACTACTATGACATCTAAAAACAAAGATATGCTTGAAGATTATGAGGTACAAATAAAAGACCTTTATAAAACTTTGGATGATATTTATAGTGGGTTTAAATATGAGACAAAGATGGAAAAAGAAAAAATGATTGGAACTGTTGTGATTGATTATAATAAGATAGATACTAAAAAATATGCTGAAGATCATCAGACACTACAAGAATTTATGAATAGTGATAATAAATTTACTGTATCTGGCATAAAAAAAATGTATTCCCAACAAGGAATTGTTTGTAAAAATGAAAATAAATAATTGGCTAAGGTCAATTATTTATTTTTTAAACTATTGTGAATAATATCTGGATAAGCTCCAATATAGCTTATTTTTTCACATAAACCATTTGTTAAAAAATCCTTTTCCTTTTCTAGAAAATTGCATACATATTGCAGATCAGCCCAATCTAGTAATTGAATCAACATACCTTTTTGTAAAGCATGTTGTTCATTTAAGATTTTAGTATTTAAAAAATGAATTGAAAAAATATAAAAATCAACATCAATATATCCCCCTGGACCAATAATATATCCAATAGGATAATTGCGATCATAGGTTTTTAAATTAGCTAAAAGATTTTGGTTGTTACTACAAAGATGAAAAGAAATAGTAGGATATTTATCAATTATGCAAAATACTTGTTCGATATATGAGTCTATTTTTTTATTATCAATTATATTAAAATTCAATAATAAATTTAGATAAATATCTTTTTGGACATTTGTCGTAATAAGTTTTTGTAAAAGTTCCTCTAATGAAAAAATTGATTCATTATGGATATCATCAAATGTTTGTTCTTCAACATTTACTAAATCACTATAATTATTATTAACATAATCAAAAACAATTAAATGATTATTTTTGGTTGTAGCGATATTAATAAAAAGGCCTGTTACGTAATCTTTATTATTACTATCATTAAGGAAAGAATCCATATTAAATAAATTATTTTTACTAGCGACAATTTTCATGTGTTCACCTATTAAAATATATGATATAAAAAAAAGCTTATGCTTTGATAAACACTTGAGATAATAAAAAAAATAAGATATACTATTACTAATAAAATAGAAAGAGGGATAATATGGATCAAGGTGAAATAAAAAAAGTATTATTAAACAGTAAAAAAGAAATAGAAGATTTATGGAGGTCTCTTTGACATCGATAACAAGAAAAACCAAATTGCAAAGTTAGATGATAAAATAAATAATCCGTCATTTTGGAATAAAAAAGATGAAGTTGAGACCACAATAAAAGAAATCAATGATTTAAAGAGTGTGGTAAACAGTATAACTGAATTGAAAGATAAGATAAATAGTAATATAGATTTATGCGAATTATTAACCGTTGAATATGATAAAGAAATGTATTCTTTAGTAGAAAAGGATGTATCTACTATTAAAAAAGAATTAGATAACTTACGCTTAATCCTTTTATTGAATGGAAAATATGATAAAAATAATTGTATATTAGAAGTTCATAGTGGAGCTGGTGGAACAGAAGCTTGTGATTGGGCTGAGATGTTATATCGCATGTATCTTAGATATTGTGAAAGTAAACATTATAAGGTAGAAGTACTTGATTATTTAGAAGGCGAAGAGGCCGGAATTAAAAGTGCTTCAATATTGATCAAGGGAAAAAATAGTTATGGATATTTAAAAGGTGAAAAAGGGGTTCATCGATTAGTTAGATTATCACCATTTGATTCTAATAATCGCCGTCATACTTCTTTTGCCTCAGTAGAAGTTACACCACAATTTGATCAAACTATAGATGTAGAAATAAAAGATACTGATTTAAAAATAGATGTTTATAGATCTTCAGGAGCAGGGGGGCAACATGTTAATACGACTGATAGTGCTGTTAGAATTACTCATTTACCTACAAAAATAGTAGTAACATGTCAAAATGAGAGAAGCCAAATTCAAAATAGAGAAAAAGCTCTTCAAATATTAAAAAGCAAATTACAATTATTAGAAATTGAAAAACAACAAGAACAAATGCAAAAGATAAAAGGTGAACATAAAAATATTGAATTTGGTTCACAAATTAGAAGTTATGTTATGCACCCTTACTCTATGGTAAAAGATCATAGAACTGGAGTAGAAACTAGTAATGTTGATAAGGTTTTAGATGGTAATCTAGATATATTTATTGAAGCATATTTAAAGGAGGAATTATCGTGACAATAACTTGGCCTTTTCGTTCTAGAAAAAAATTAAACGATAGCATTATACAGCAAATATATCACAAATCACGAATCAAAAGATACATTCAGTTTGTCATCGGTGTTTTTTTGGTTGCTGTAGCCTTTAACTTATTTTTAGAACCCAATTCTTTAGTAGCGGGGGGTGTTAGTGGTTTATCCCTTATTTTTAAACGTTTATTTGGCATTGATCCCTCTTTGTTTATCTTAGTGGCGTCCCTAATATTACTTTTAGTCAGTTTAATATTACTTGGGAAAGACAAAACGTTAGGATCAGTATTAGGATCATTGTTATTTCCCTTATTTGTAAAATTAACAGCTAACATTGATGTTTTTTTAGATATAGATAATACCCAGTTATTATTAGCGGCAATTTTTGGAGGAGTTATCCAAGGCTTTGGAACAGGTCTTATCTTTAAAGCCGGTTTTACAACAGGCGGAACAGATATTATTAATCAAATTATTTCCAAATATGCGAAAGTATCACTTGGAAAAAGTATGTTAATGAGTGATGGTCTTATAGTATTAGGGGGAGTTTTTATTTTTGGACCAACTAAATTGATGTATGCTCTAATTGTTTTATATATTATTACCATAATGACTGATAGAGTTGTTTTAGGTATTTCTGATAGTAAGGCTTTTTATATTATTACGGATAAAGAAGCTGATGTTAAAGAGTTTATCTTAAAATATCTAAATCATGGCGTAACGATTTTTAATGCTAAGGGAGGATACACTAAAGAAAAACAGACAGTATTAATGTGCGTTATACCAACTAAAGATTATTACAGACTAAAAGAAGGAATTCATGAGATAGATAGTGATGCTTTCTTTGTAGTAACAGATGCCTATGAAGTATTTGGAGGTGAATAATATGGATATATTTAATCAAGATAAAATGCCAAATATATTACAAACCATTAAAAAACGTAATCTTATTAAAAGATATTTTTATTTAACTATTGCTTTATTTATTTCTGCCATGTCTTTTAACTTATTGCTGTTACCAACTAGAATTGTTTCCGGTGGTACTAATGGTATAGCTATTTTAACTGACTATTTTTTTAATATTAGTCCTTCTATTTCTATCTTTTTTGTTTCTCTAGTGTTACTGATTTTTAGCTTTTTATTTTTAGGAATTGAAAAAACATCGGCGTCTATTTATGCTACAATCGTTTATCCCTTTTTTGTTAGTTTTACAGCTAATATTGCCGATTATATTAGAATAGATACTACTGATATGATATTAGTATCTTTGTTTGGTGGATTAATAAGTGGAATAACCTCTGGTATAATGTTTAAAACAGGCTTTAGTAGTGGTGGATTAAATATTATTAGTCAAATACTTTATAAATATAAACATATAGCTATTAGTAAGACCAATTTAGTAATGAATGGTATCATAGTAATTATAGGGGGTATTTATTTTGGATGGAATATGGTTATGTATGCCATCATTGTCATTTATATTAATAGTATATTAATAGATAGAGTTTTACTTGGCATCTCACGGAATAAGTCATTTTACATTATTACTAAAAATGATGAAGCTGTAAAACAATATATTATTGAAAAATTAAAACATAGTGTAACTGTATTTGATGTTAAAGGTGGCTTTTTAGAAAAAAAACGTAAAGTTTTATTAGCTGTAGTACCAACTAAAGAATATTTTCAATTGACTGAAGGTATTAAACTTATTGATAAGGAAGCTTTCTTTGTAGTTAGTGATGCTTACCAAGTAGAAGGAGGAGCATAACTAGTTAATGAAGACAAATAATTTGTTTTATGGTATAATGAAATAGAATAGGTGGTGAATTAATGGATTTTATTCAAATGAAAAATGTTAAAAAGCAATATAAAAATGGTGTAACCGCCATTTATGATTTGAATTTAACTATAAAAAAAGGAGAATTTGCTTTTATTATTGGGGGATCAGGAAGTGGAAAAAGTACTCTTATTAAAATGCTATATCGTGAAGAAAAGCCTACATTAGGTGAAATAATTGTTGGTGGTGTTAATGTCGCTAAGCTAAGAAATAAAAAAGTATACAAAATAAGAAGAAAGTTAGGAATTGTTTTTCAAGACTACCGATTATTAGCTAAATCTAATGTATATGAAAATGTGGCTTTTGCCTTAGAGGTATTAGGAGCTAAGAAAGAAGAAATAAGGACAAAGACCCTAAAGGCTATTGAATTAGTAGGATTAAAGGCAAAAGTTCATAATTATCCAGATGAATTATCTGGAGGTGAGCAACAAAGGGTAGCTATTGCAAGAGCTATAGTTAATGAACCAAAACTATTAATTTGTGATGAACCAACGGGTAATTTGGATCCAGAAAGAAGTATGGAAATTGTTAAAGTTTTAGATAATATTCATAAAACTTGTGGCACAACCATTATTATGGCCACTCATGATCGTGACATTGTTAATAAAATGAAGAAAAGAGTATTGGTGTTAAAAGATGGTCGCTTAGTTAAAGATTATGAGAAAGGAACGTATCATAATGAAGATATTTAGAATGTTAGGACGCAGTATAAGAGATGCGTTCAAAAGTGTATTTCGTAATTTTAGTTTATCAATGGCTTCTATAACGTGTATAACTATTACCTTAATTATTGTAGCTGTTTCTATGGTAGCTTCTTATAATGTAGAACACTTCTCAAAAGTTATTCAAAAAGATGTAACAATGGTTGTCTTTTTAGATAATGACATTACTGAAGATGAAATTAAAGAACTAGAAGTAAAAATTAATAAACTTAATAATGTCGAAAAATGTAACTTTAAGTCTAAAGCTAAATCTAAAGAAGAAATGATGGCTGAATCAGATGTGTTTAAAGGAATTATGCAAACATGGGAAGAAAAGGATAATCCGTTAAAAGATTCATTTTTGATTAAGGTAAAAAATATAGAAGAAATAAAAAATACGGCTAATATTATTCGCTCATATGAAAAAGTAGATATTGTAAATTATGGGGAAGAAATGGTTAACAATTTAATATCAACTTTTTCAACTATTGAAAAAATCGCTATTGTTGCTGTTGTAGCATTAATAGTTGTCACAGTATTTTTAATTATTAATACTATTAAATTAACTATTTTTTCAAGAAAAAGAGAAATATCGATAATGCGTTTAGTTGGAGCTAGTAATTTTTCTATTAAAGTTCCCTTTATTGTTGAAGGTATGGTGCTTGGTTTTATTGGTTCAATTATTCCTATTTTAATTGTTATTTATGGTTATACATTATTGTTTGATCACTTTAATGGAGTGTTATATTCATCTTTGATTCAATTAGTAAATCCACAGCCATTTGTCTATATTGTTTCCCTTTTTGTAGCGTTAGTTGGAATGTTGGTTGGAATGATTGGTAGTGCATCCGCCGTTAGGAAGTATTTAAAAGTATAATGAAAAAAGTAATAATTATAGGCTTAACAATAGTTATTAGTTCTACTGTATTACTACCAATACATGTAGATGCTGCCACTTTGCAAGAATACATAAATAAATTAAATGCTTACCAACAAGAAGTTAATACAGCCAATGAGAAAATTAATCAAACTGAAGGTCAAATAAATGCGACTAAAGCGGAGATAGAAAGCATTAATAATGAAATGAAAGAAATGGTCAATGAGATTGAACAAATGCATCAAGAAATTGACGATTATAATAAGGAAATAAAAGAAAAAAGTTTGCAAACAAAACAAATATTTCAATATTTCCAGGTTTCTGAAGGTGAAAATGTGTATTTTGAATACATTTTTGGGGCAGAAAACATTACGGATTTAGTTTTTAGAATGTCAATTGTTGAACAGTTGACAGATTACAATGAACAGACTATAAATCAATTAGAAGAAATGATTGAAGAAAATAAGCAAAGAGAAGTTGAACTAAACAAAAAAGAAGTAGAGTTAGAAGAGAAAAAGGTAGTATTAAATAGTAAAATTTCATCTCTAGAAAATGAGAAAATTGGTATTCAAGTTGGAGCTGTATCATCAAGAGAACAATTAAAAATATATCAAGATATGGTAGCAACTTATCAAAAATTAGGATGTAAACCAACGGATGTCGTGGGTGTTGATTGTGCCAAAAATGTTTCTGTTTCAGGATTTTATCGACCAATACAACAGGGATATATAACAGGATACATGGGTTATCGCGATATTGTTATAGCTGGTAATAATTTCCATTTAGGACTTGATATGAGTAGTGCCAATAAAAGAAATGAAAGAGTCTATCCAATTGCGGCTGGAAAGATTCAAAGAATATATAAAGATAGTTATGGTGCTAAAATGGTGCTTATTTACCATTATGATCCCGTAACTGGTAAAAACTATAGTTCCTTATATTGTCATTTGAGTAGTTGGTCTCCAAATATTTATGAAGGACAAACTATTACTCCAGATCAATATATTGGTAACATGGGCGATACAGGATTTGCTTATGGAGTACATTTGCATCTTGAAGTTGCTGATTGTAAGCTTTATGATTTAACAGATCCTAACTGTAGTCGATGGTCAAATTATGCTGATTATGTTGAAAGAAGATATCATCAAGGATTTCATGGAGCTGTTTCTTTAATTAATTTTCCATCAAGTTGGTATAGTAGGTAAACTACTATACTTTTTTTATCAAAAATAATTTGGAAAATTTTTCCAAATAAATAATCTAATATATATATTTAATTATTAATAAAAAACATTAAAGAATTTTTAATTAAATCGATGTCAAAAAAGGTAACAAAAAGTTGACAAGGGGGGGGGTTATTATATAATGGTGTGTGATAAGGAGTAGATGTTATGGCTGTTAACACAATAGATATCCAAACGATGGAAATTATTAAGAGTCGTTACATGGGCATTCCGGGTGATCTTGATGGTGTTCTTAATATAATACATAGTATTAAAAGAAACACAGATGCCGAAGTCTTGAATAGGGATAATCTTAGAAATAGAATTGATACAGTCATAGCGGATATTGAAACCATAGAAAATGGATGTCGAAATATATATTATACTTTAGACACGATAAAAAATAAATATAGAGACAGTGAAGCATTATTAAATCAACAATTAGGCGGATTAAATGATTTACCAACGTTAGATTCTACTTCCATAATAGAAACATCAAATACAACAGTACCAAGGCCAGGAGATTCTAACTTTGTAGGGCCACTGCCATTAGATATGCAATTAGAAGCGACGGGGGCAACTATTACTGATGAAAAAACGGGTTATAAGTCAGCGGCTGAAGGGAAGGATGGTGGCTGGCTTAGTAAGATTGGGGAAGGTTTTGTAAAAACATGGTGTGCTCTTGATAATATTTGTATAAGTATGATAAAAGGTGTCATGACAGGCTTTGAAGACTTGGTAAAATCATTAGTATTGTTGTCTTCAATTACCCCAACGTTAATTTCATATGCTGCAAGTGCGGTTACCGATGCTGTGGGACTTGATATAGATCCAGGTGCTGAGTATAGATCAATGATTAAAACCATTACCAGTACTGAATGGGTTGATAGTTTTTCAACTTGGTATTACGACGATTTTGCGGTAGGGAAATTTCTTAAAGAAAATTCGTATGAATGGGGTAAACCAGATAGTACTGCATGTGAAATATCCAACGGAATTGGTTATATTGGTAGTATTTTAATTACGGCTTGTTTTACTGGAGGTGCTAGTGCCGGCGGTCAAGGACTTAGCATTGGTAGTAAAATACTTTCACCTGGAACTCTTCGTGCCATAATAGCCGGTCTTGCTGGTTTTGGGAAAGGAACTGCTGATGCCTGGAATCAAAACAATGTAACTACCGAGGATGGTAGTGAGCAAGAATTGGGTTCACTTACTTATAATCAATTACAACAATTGAGAAAAGGACAGCAAGTTGACGTGGAAGCAAATGGTACAATTATATCATACATTAAAAAAGAAGACGGTACATATTGGGCTGTTGTGGGTGATGAAGCTACTCAAATAACGGTAGATGAAACTGGCTTAGTAAAAGGCTACGGCCTTGGTACAATAAAAGGTCTTTGGGAAGCAGGTCAATGGTTTGCTGGTGATAAAATAAGCGGAGCACAATTTGGTAAAATCACTTCTAAAATATCTAATCCCCTTTTAAAGAAGCTAACGTCAAGTTTTATGAGAATGGGCTTAGATACTTTAACTGGAGCGGTAGAGGTCCCTTTTCAAACTACAGTAACTTCTATTCAAGATAATATTTCTTGGAAAGAAGCCTGGGATAGAACGGGTGGTTGGAAAGCCGTTGGTGTGCAGTCCGCTATTGCGGGACTTTCTTCTGGATTTGGGGAAGCCGTGGATTTTGCTAGTGCTGGAGTAAAAGCTTATAAAAATAAAATGTCATATAAAGATGCTTTACGTATGACAGATTTGGAAAACTCATTATCTAAGTCTATGTCCAAATATAATAAAATGTATGAAAACGCTCCAGATAATGTTAAACAGGCGCTAGATGCTAGAACGTCATCAAATTTATCGGGCAAAGATTTAAAAATGTATGAGCAATTGTATCAAATGCGCGATTCACTCTGGTTGGAGCAAACAAAATTAGAAGCTGTTAGGCGAACTATCGGTAAAGGAAATCTCGGTAAATATACACACAAATTCTCTAATAATTATCTTCAAAGTCACTTTGATAAACTTAATTTTGATGAGGTTATGGGTAAACGATTAGAAGACATTTTCTTTCAAGATGATTATATTATTGGAGTGCATAAAAGTGGGGGACAATTGGGCTCTTTAATTATGAATGATGGCTTACTGCTTACTGGAGATCTTAGTTCTGGTGTCGTTGACGAAGCAGTTGATTTGAATAATAATATTAGCCTTTATACAGACAAGAGTGAAGCTTCATATTATAGATATTTGTGCGATATTTATCGGGGTTGTTATTATAAAAGTTATGGTAATGCTGATATTGTTATTACCGCCATACCTAAAGGTGATATAGATAATATGAATAAATTGATTGACTATAGTGGTTCTACTCCAAAATTGAAAAAAGAGTATATTTTGGGATATGTAAATAACCAACATGGCTATTTTGATGAACTTCAATATAATCCAGAAGGCTTGATGTCAAAACGGTTAAATGGCCAGAGTACAACAACGAATTTTTCCTAAAATTAGTTCTGTTGGAGTTATGGAAGGTAACGTGTGGTTTGATGCACTAGAAGGAGCGGAATTTACTTATGGAGAGCTTGCTCTGGTAAAAAAACAATATATTGTAAATTCTCAAACCTCTGAATTTGCAGTATTATTTACTATTGATGATGGAGTTAATTCATCAGCTTATCTATATACTGGTAAAAATGGAGTTCGTAAGACGACATTACAGGAATTAAAAGATTTGGGTTATAAAGATTATAAATAAGAGAGGGTGATAATTGTGAAAAGAATTGATGAAGTTAGAGCTCGATGCATTAATCAATTGAATAAGGCGATTCAGAGTCATGATTCTACAAATATGCAAAAATATGATGCTGTTAATACTTTTTTGATTAATGATCGTTGTTTCCTTAATGTAAAACGTCCAGTATCGATTAATTTATTACAGAGTTTAGGGTATACTGAGGAAGAAGTAGATCAAATATATGATGAATTAACAGATATTAGCGTTATTCAAGGTGATTTTGAGTTCAATTTTGATGAAGGAGGAAAACAAAAATGAATGAAATTAGCGAGAAGTTTTTACCAATTGGAACTGTAGTAATATTAAAAGGAGCTAGTAAACGGGTAATGATAACAGGATTTTATGTTGTATCTGGAAATGATACTAATAAAGTTTATGATTATTGTGGTTGTTTGTATCCAGAAGGTTCTATATCTTCTAGTCAAGTATGCTTATTTAATCATGACCAAATTGATAAAGTATTTTATAAGGGTTATGAAGATGACGAGGGAATTGAATATCATAAACAATTGAAAGAAGTAATAGAAAAAGCGCAACAACTAGCTGATATTTTGCCAAAAAAGAGTAGTGACAGCAAACTTCAAGATGAAGTTGAAGAATTATAAAATAATAATTGATTAATATAAAAAAATTTTTGAGATAAAATAAACTCAAAAATTTTTTTAATGTAAATAGTATTAAATAGCTCTTTATAATACATCGAAAAAGGTAACAAAAAGTTGACAAGGGGGGGGGGTTATTATATAATGGTGTATAATAAGGAGTAGATGTTATGGCTGTTAACACAATAGATATCCAAACGATGGAAATTATTAAGAGTCGTTACATGGGCATTCCGGGTGATCTTGATGGTGTTCTTAATATAATACATAGTATTAAAAGAAACACAGATGCCGAAGTCTTGAATAGGGATAATCTTAGAAATAGAATTGATACAGTCATAGCGGATATTGAAACCATAGAAAATGGATGTCGAAATATATATTATACTTTAGACACGATAAAAAATAAATATAGAGACAGTGAAGCATTATTAAATCAACAATTAGGCGGATTAAATGATTTACCAACGTTAGATTCTACTTCCATAATAGAAACATCAAATACAACAGTACCAAGGCCAGGAGATTCTAACTTTGTAGGGCCACTGCCATTAGATTCACCATTAGCTGAGACAGGAGCAGTAGTTTCTAAATCTTTTGTTTCGGCAGCGGATGTAAAAGAGGAAGAACCATCATTCTGGAAAAAATTGGGGGCTTCGGTAGCAAATGGAGTAATATCCGTTGTAAAAGGTCTGGTTCATGTAGTAGAAGCAGCGGGTGATCTCACTGCTTTGATTTTATCTGCCGTAGGTTCAATCGTTAGCGGTTTAGTTGATATAGTTTCTGGAATATCAACAGGAAATTGGGAGTGGCAAGTTACAAAAGACTTATGGAAAGACACCAAATCGATAGTATCATACGAATGGACAAACAAACTATTTGGTGCAATTTATAATACTAAAGCAGGGAAAACACTTGATAAATATGCTTATGAACCTTTTAAATCAGATGGTATAGGTTGTAAGATACTTGATGGAGTTGGATATGTAACTGGTATAATAGCTCTATCAATAGTTACATTTGGAGCAGCGGGTGTTGGATTTGGAGCGACCGCTACTGTCGGTGGAATTTCAATAAACGCAGGAGCAGTTGCAGTAACAGCTGGTGCTACAGGTTTCTCAAAGTACACAGCAGAAGAATGGAATAAAAATAGTATATCAGTAAACTATGGCGGGACTGATTTAGATATCGAAATGGACTATGAGACATATTCAAAAATAGAAAACTTAAAACAGGGTGAATCTACGACCATAACAAAGCAAATACAACTAGAAGATGGAAGTATACAGGAATTAGTTTTTACAATTATTTCCAAAGGTAACGGAGAATATGATATAATAGATGCTACAGGAAATACCGTATCAATAAATAGCCTAAATGAGTCTAATACAGCACAAGGATTGTTAGTAGGAGCGGGTAAAGGATTATTAGAAGGACTTGAATATTACACAGCCATCTCTACACTTGGAAATGTACAATCGTTTGGTGGAATGATAAAAAATTTAGGACAAGGAAATTATGTGAAAGGATTCGTATCGCTGCTCAAAAACTTTGGATATAAGCAATCATTTAAACAATTAGGGAAAAAAGCTGCAGTAAGTACATTTAAAGATATTGGATTTTATATAGATTCAGGCACATTTATTTCGGATGAAGTAAAATCGGGTATACAAACAGGCGAATGGAATTTTAAAGATATTGGTACTGGAATATTTAGTGCTTATGTAAGTAATTTTTTGGGTAATTTAGGTGGAGAGTATTTTAGTGGTGGATTAAACTCAATATCAAGTGCACAGGTAGATCCAGGAATTAAGGCAGACAATGTTTCATCAACGAATGATGTAAAGAAGTTTAATACTACTAGAAATTGGGATAGTGAAATATCGGCAATCAATAATCAAATAACAAGACATGGTAGGTTTTCAGTAGTTGAAGTTGATTCATTTGATGACATCCCAAAAGACTTTCTCGGAAAAATAGTTGATGTAGATTATGTTCGCTTTAAAGTAGCAGGGGAAGATGTTGATTGGAAAAGAGTTCTTGCAGAACAAAATTTAAGTAAGTTTAACAAAATCAGTGGAAACAACAAGATTGAAGACTTAAATGTATCAAAAGTGAACAGTCAACCATATTCTTTTTCAGAAAAAGATTTAAAATATGAACATTCAAATTTGGTTAAATCTGCTTCTAATAGACTTGAATCTAATATAAATAGATATAGATATACAGATACTAATTTAGTTGATGGGTTAAACGATAGTATAAGAGAAAACGGTCTTTATCATTTTTCTTCAAATGTAGACGCTATCATGGATAGTGGTTATGTAAAATCAAGTGGCTATATTAGTTCTTATGGTGAAAGAAAAAGCTTCTTTTTCAATGGTGTTCCTGAAGTTGGAGCATATGCTTCTAATTTGGATAATATACCACTTAAAACAGAAGCAATTAGAATTTCTCCAAGTGATGAAATGCTTAATAGCCCTAAGTTAAAAGTTAGAAATTATGATGATTTTGCAGTCACATATAGTGGAGATTTGAAGTTCGATGCTGAAAGCGCATCAAAAAAGTATTTTGTTCTACGTAAAGTAGATGATAAGTTAGTATACGCTAATGTCAACAAAGCATTTTATGATAATTATCAGAATACAGCGGAGGGTATGGCGGTAGCAGAATTCATAAGTAAAAGGAAAAATATAGATTTAATTAAACAAGATTATTTTTCTAATTTATCAATGAAGAGCACTAATGCACAAATAACTTTTTCTAAGGTTAAAAATAGAGTAGTAGATTCTGATAATTTAGTAATAGCAAGTAAGGAAAAATCAAAGTTTAAAAAATTATGGGATGAACTTGGAGGCAACCAACATTCATTTAATGAAATGTTGAATAAAAAAATCAAAAGTTCAGAGACTAAAGCTAAATTGGCAGAATTAGAATCGATAGTAAAAAAACGTTATCCTAATGCAACTAAACAAGACATTTCAAAATTAGCAAACCGTATTGCAAATAATGGATGTACATACGTTGCTTCATCAAATGTAATTCTTGAACAGCTTAATTATGATGATTCAATTTTCCAAAAAAAATTTGGTTACAGTATGAAAAATATTGATGGGACTTTAAATCACGATAAGATTGTTGTTGATATGTATTCAGATATAGCTGACAACGTAGAATTAAACATTAAAGGTTTTTATCGTGAAGAAAGTTTTACAAACAACATTGAAGCAGCAGAAAAACTATTAAATAGAAAATGTGCAAATGAATCAGAAGCCGCTGTTTTGTTAAGTAACAATGGATGGAGCATTGAAGGAAACCATTATTCTAAATTTGTAAATAATGAATCAGTTATAAGAAGCAACATTGATCAAATTGAACAAAAATTATTTGGTACGAATTCTAGCTTGAAATCCAAAGATGAACTTCTTAAATTACTGAAAGAGAAAAAAATAAGTGCCTTTATATCTTCAAACGATAAACCAGGAAGCAAATTGACTAAAGCCAAAGATTATGAAAAGTGGTTGACTCAATATTTCGATAATAACGGAATTGATCTAAAGGTGACAGCCCATGACATTTTAGATGTTAATAGAACGCCGGATGAAATTTTATCGGATTTACAACAGTTTTATAATGAGGGATATTCAATTGTAGTTAATGCCGTTGGAGGTAAACCTATTTGGATGACTGATGGTAAATTTATGGGTGGTGTAACTTTAGGCGATGATGGAATAGGGCATGCAATGACATTTAGAGGAATTTCTGATAGTGGTGATATTATGGTTTCTTCGTGGAAAAAAATATTTAAAATTTCCAAAGAATATTTAACTAATCTACATTGTATTGCTGTTAAAATAAAGTAGGTGATTGTATGAATGATATATTTAAAATAAATCCAACGATTAATATTAATTTTGCAACTAATTATGGATTTATAAAAAATGGAAAGTTAGAGCCAATTTATATTGAAATGCAAAAAAAATATTATTTATATTTTGAAAAATTTCTTATTAAAAAGTTAAACTTAGAAGGAATCGAAAACGAATTAAAAAAAAGTGAATATTTTCATGAGGCAAAAGGTGTTCCCATAGAACTTAAATATCCTAATGAAACAAAACTTAAATATTTCTTTATTAGAAATAACCTTAACATTGAAAAATTAAATCTCAACGATATAAATATCTTAATGACTCAAAGCAATGATGATATTTTGTTGAATTTAATAGAACGAACTTTTAAAGAAACAATAAAAGTGGACTATTATTTTGGAAGACCAGTTATACCAGGGAGAATATTATATGATGGAAATTCTGAAGAGTATTTAAAATATACCAATTCCGTTATATTAGGTCTATATTATGGGAAATATCAAATAAATATATCAGATCAATATTGGGATACTTATATTGAAAAAAATAATGAAATTAAAGAAACAGTATTAAATTTTATTAGTAAAGTTGCAGTTAAATCGATTGATTGTTTAGTAGAGTTTATTGATTATAGTGATGAAGATATGAAAGAAAAAGGAGGAATGAAAAATGAATAATGTAGGAGAAAAGTATTTACCAATAGGTACTGTAGTAATGTTGAAAGGTGGAAGTAAGCGAGTGATGATAACTGGCTTTTGTTCGATGGCAACAGAAGATCAAAGCACAATGTTTGATTACGCTGGATGTATGTTTCCAGAAGGATTTTTATCAAGTGATCAAACAGCATTATTTAATCATGAGCAAATAGAAAAAGTTTATCATATGGGATTAGTGGATGAAGAAGAACAAAAATTCAAATCCACACTAAAATCTTTAATAAACCAAATGAACGTCAATAGTGCCACTGTGGTACAACAACAAGCAAAACAATCGCTCCCAAAATCAGATCAAAAATCATCTGAAAATACACAACGACAAACAGAGTTGTTATAATAGTTACAATTTTAAAGGGCATAAACTATGTTCTTGGATCTGGTTTTAAGGGTCATCCCTGTAATTTAGTCAATGCCGGGGAACAAGCTGGAAAATGGCTGATATAAGGCAATGAATAAGTAAGACTAAAGATGGTAGTTATCATGAAATGTAAGAGCTTTTTGACACAAATAGTGTTAAATAGCTCTTTTTAATATGTCGAAAAAAGTAACAAAAAGTTGACATGGGGGGGGGTCCTTATTATATAATAAAATTATAATTCAGAGGTGTCATTATTATGCATGTATGATACTGATGGGGAGGAGGAAATTTATGCCAACAATTTTAAATGATCCGGCGAAGTTGGAATCTCAAGCAAGTCGTATTAGTGATTTAAATGCAGATTTTTTATCACAGTATACTAAAATGTTTGAAGTGGTAGAAAATTTAAGTAGTAGCTGGCAAGGACAAGATAATGTTAACTTTGCTACTACAGTCACTGGTTACAGAGAAGATTTTGAAAAAATTAAAGCCGCTATTGACGATTATGTTTCTTTCATGAACCAAGCAGCAAAAGTATATAGAGAAACACAACAATCAATTGCTGATAGTGCAAACAGATTATAGAAAGGAAAAAGAAAATGGATACAATTACAATTACATTAGAAGATTTGACCGCATCTGCTGGTGAAATTAAGAACATAAATGCTAATATGCAAAATACAGTTGAAGAGATGAATGGTGTAATTAAAGAAGTTGCTGAATATTGGCAAAGTGAAGCCAGCACAACATTCAATGCTAAATTCACTTCCTTTATGAGAGTGTTTGATGATTGTAAACAAGCAATTGATAATTATGCTAAATTTTTAGATGATACTGTAGCAACATATCAAGCAGCAGACGCTGCCATCAACAATGCAGCAAATCAATAATGAAAAGAAAATTATATTACGACAAGATTTCTTGTCGTAATATAATTATAATTTGGAGGTTAGTATGGCAATTAATGTAGGAAATGTGGATACTCAAGCAGCTAAATTCAATCAATGCATAGAGAGCTTGAGAGAAATTAAGGGCGCTTTAAGCGATGGTAAGCAAGAATTAATAAGCAATTGGAGTGATGCCGCCTCAACTCAAGTTTTAAATGCTATTGATAAATATGTTTCTATGATTGATAAAATTATTGGAGAATGCAGTAACCTTGGTAATAATATGCGCCAAGCCGCTAATCAAATTGCTGCTGAAGAAGCAGAGGCTAGAAGAATTGAAGAAGAAAGACAAAGACAGGCTCAACAACAACAATCTAGTTCCCGTTCAAGCTACACTGTACGCTCTGGCGACACATTAGGTCAAATTGCTAAACGTTATGGAAAATCGGTTCAAGAATTAGCGCAATATAATAATATTAAAAATGTTAACGTTATAAGGGTAGGACAAGTAATAAATATTCCCTAAATAAGGAGATGAAGTTATGGCTGCTAACACAATAGATGTTCAAACAATGGAAATAATCAAAGGTAGATACATGGGCATTCCAGGAGACCTTGATGGTGTTATAAATATCGTAGAAGGAATAAGAAGGAATACCGATAATGATGTATTAAATCGTAATAATATAAGGAATGACTTTGGTACATTGGTTTCTGATATGGAGACCATAAAAAACGGATGTCAAGATATATATTATACTTTAGACACAGTAAGAAATAAATATAAAGAGAGTGAAGCATTATTAAATCAACAATTAAGTAGTTTAAATGGTTTATCAACTTTAGATTCTACGTCCATGACGGAAACAAATGTATCAAATACAACAGTAGCAAAGCCAGGTGATCCTAACTTTATAGGGCCAATGCCATTAGAAATACAATTAGAAGCAACAGGAGCTACAGTAGCCAATGAAAAGACGGAAAGTTGGTGGGATAAGCTCCGGGAAACTGTTTCGGGATGGTTTAAAAAGGCAAAAACAGATGATGCTAACTCCCAGAAAGAGGGTTGGTGGGCTCGTCTTTGCGGTGCCATCTCTAATCGCTTTAAAAAATCAGATAAAAGTAATCAAACAATTCAATTTGGCAATGAAGAAATTTTCTACGATAAAATGACTACTACAGATGAGGGGACACTCTATTTTTGGAATGGTAGGCAAGTAGCAATTAAATATAATGATGGAACTTTATTACAGACGTCTCAATATACGGAGGGGGGGACGTTGTTGTGTGTAGAATATATTCTATATCCAGACGGATCTTATATTGAAGGAAATGTTTATTGTGATGAAAATGGGAAACTAAATTTTAATGATGACCGTACAATTGCTACTTTATATAATCAGGATGGTTCAATTAAAGAACGATGGACTAGTAACTATGGTGGACAACAACTTATGAATGGGTCTAAAATTTTAGGCGCTAATCATTTTGTATTTTCACCTGATGGTACGATTACCGGTTACAATGAAGGCTATAGCGATAAACCAATCATGATAATTGATGCTATTGGTAATATCACTAAATATGATTTGCATATCGATACATCTGGAAAAATTATTGAATATAAGCAACGTGACTATGAACAAAAAAGTCCGAGTATGACTTATGATCCTTTAGTAGGTGAAATGATTATTCGTGAAGGTAAAGAGGGCCAATATAGTTATTATAAAAAGAATTTAGTTACTGGTGATATAACTTACTATCGTGATGATGGGAGTTATTACTTGTATGACCTGGAGAGAAGATATTTTTACGAATATAATGCTCAGGGACAAAAAATAGGGACATATACATCTCCAAAAGGTTGTAATCTTGATGTTGGTAGCCTTATTAAACAAACAAATTATCAATATGATTTACAAGGACGTTTAAGCGTAGTTACATCTTATACTTCTGATGGTGAAAATAGTGAAGATGTTGAGTATTATCGTTATAATGATGATGGTACTTACTACACTGTACGTGGTGCTAAATTTGAATATTATTGCACCGACGAAAATGGTCAAGATCACCTTATCAGCGATAAAGAGTTTTATAAAGGATCTTCTTCAAATAACAAGTCTGTGTATCACATGAAGAGCATTAGTACTCCAGATAATTTTTCAACTGGTACTATTTCTTTTTACGATGAAAGTGGTAAATGTACTAAATTTGTCGATTATGATAATAACATGGGAACTTTCTGGGGTGATTGGGGATTTTGGGAGTCTCAATTTTTTAAGCCAGATAAATATATAGAAGGTATAGGAGAGTGATTATATGGAAAAATTATTACCTATTGGATCAGTAGTACTTTTAAGCGAAGCAAGTAAGAAAATTATGGTTATCGGCTACATGCCACAGGTCGAAGATAAACAGGTTTATGATTATATAGGAGTCATTTTTCCTGAAGGATATATTTCTCCGGATACACAGTTGCTATTTAATCATAGTCAAATTGCTAATATTTATTTTCGTGGATACATTGATGCTGAAGAAGAAGAATTTTACAAGAATTTTGATGCTATGAGAGAACAATTTTTAAATCGTAATAATGATATGTTTACCGCTACATCAGTAAGAGAAAAAGGTGAAATGGTAGATATAGAAATGTTATAAGAATAAAAGAGGTGAAAAAATGAAAATACTAATATTAAAAAATGATAAGATACTAGAGTTTTCATTGCCTCAAGAAATATTTGGTAATTACTGGGTGACTGACATAGATGCAAATGGGCAAACTTATAACTTAGCTAATATTAAAGAACAAAATGGTTCATGGATATTAGATGTTAACGAAGGTATTAAAATTGTACACGATGGGACATATCATGATACATTAGAATTAATTGATGATAGGATATGTATCCTAGAGTTTACTAATGAACCTACAAAATATCTTTTATATTGTGCCAAATCATATGAGGATTCATATGATCTCTTTGCGCTTCGTAATACCGTAGAGTTTACCGTTGGTAATACAGATGATAATGGACTAGTATATAGACAACCTCTTTTAGATGATTCTAAAATAAAATTAACTTATAATAATAATTGTTGGACAATAGATAATATGAATAGTAAGGTTCCTGTTTATGTTAATAAAAAAGCTGTGGTTGTGGAACCTGTTTATCATGGAGATGTTATTTTTATCTTAGGGTTACGAATTGTGCCACTAGGGAATTTTTTATTGGTTAACAACCCCAATCAACAACGTATAATGAATGGTAATGTCTTTAGTCAATATGGTATTAATTTAATTGAAGCTACTGATGAAGAGGATCCCGAT
The DNA here is from genome assembly GCA_947632325.1 of uncultured Bacilli bacterium. Lineage (GTDB taxonomy): Bacteria > Bacillota_I > Bacilli_A > RF39 > UBA660 > CANPXY01. The sequence continues at coordinate 12,769 of CANROU010000001.1, read as the reverse complement.
ATAGATTTATTCTCTAAAGAAAATTATTTTTTTAGATCGCCTCGTTTAACTAATAAAATAGTTACGGAAGTAATCGAAATAGATCCACCGCCACAAAGCGAAGATACTGAAGAAATGCCTTTCTTTTTGACAATGGGTTCTATGATGACCATGGGAATGAGCTCATTAATATCTTGTTATACAGCAGTAAATAATTTAAAAGATGGGGCAGATTTAGAAAAATCTTTACCATCATTGATTTTAGCGGCCTCTATGTTAGTAGGAATGGTATTTATACCTTTCCTTAGTAAAAAATATCAAAAGCATTTAAAAAAGAAAAAAGAAAGATATCGTCAAAAAAAATATAGTGCTTATATAGATAAAAAAAGACGAGATATTCTAGCCATCATTGATAAGCAACAAAAAATTTTAAATGATAATTTTATTTCTTTAGATCAATGTCAATTAATTGTTCAAAATAGAAGTCGAAATCTTTGGGAAAGAAAACTAGATCATGATGATTTTTTGACTGTTAGACTAGGTAGAGGTAATGTTCCAGCTAAAATAGAAATACATTACCCTGAAGAGCATTTTTCACTTGATAATGATAATTTAAGGGCAGATTTATATAAATTAGCAGGAGAACCTAAAGAATTAAAAGACGTACCTATTTGTTGTTCTTTTGCGGAGAAAATTGTTTCGGCTACATTAGGAGAAAGAAATTTAATTCAAAAATTTATAGAAAATATAATTTTACAATTAATAACATTTCAAAGTTATGAAGATTTAAAAATAGTTGTTTTCACTGATCAAGAGAACGATAAATATTGGGAATCTTTAAAAATATTACCACATAACTGGAGTAATAATCGTAGTGTCCGTTTTTTTGCCTCTAACTTAGATGATATAAGTCAATTATCAATTTATCTTATGAATGAATTTAATCATCGTAAATTTCAAGATGACGATAGTATGATGAAATTAAAACAAAATGATTATAAAAGTTATCAACCTTACTATTTAATATTTGTTGATAATTTTATGAGTGTTCGTAATTTTGATATTATTAAAAGCATTTTATCACAAGATATTAATTATGGTTTTAGTTTAGTTATTTTAGCGTCACGCTTAAATGAATTACCAAATGAATGTAATACGTTTATTAATATTGATGAAAAAAGCGCTGGAATTATGGAAAGTGATTTATCTGGCGAACAGCAAAACGTTTTTATACCAGAATTTAATCAAAAAATCAGCATGGTTAATTATTGTAAGATGATAGCTAATATCCCGATAGAATTATCTAAAAATAGATTTGATTTACCAAATTCTTTAAGTTTCCTTGAAATGTACCAAGTTGGTAAAGTAGAACAGTTAAATGCTCTTAATCGTTGGAAAGAAAACGATCCATCTACTACGCTTCAAGCACCAGTGGGAGTAGACGAAAATGGGGAATTATTTAAATTAGATTTACATGAAAAACATCATGGACCTCATGGTTTAATCGCTGGAATGACAGGTTCCGGTAAAAGTGAATTCATAATTACTTATATATTATCCATGGCTGTCAATTATCATCCAAATGAAGTGTCATTTGTTATTATCGATTATAAAGGTGGCGGTTTAGCTGGAGCATTTGAGAATAAAGAAACAGGCGTCATTCTTCCTCATCTATCGGGTACTATTACTAACTTAGATTCAGTAGAAATAAAACGTAATCTTTCATCAATTCAAAGTGAGTTAAAAAGAAGACAAAGAATATTTAATGATGCTAGAAATAAATTAAATGAAAGTACAGTTGATATTTATAAGTATCAAAAATTATATCGAGCAGGAAAAGTTGAAGAACCGGTTCCTCATTTAATAATTATTTCTGATGAATTTGCTGAATTAAAAGATCAACAGCCAGAATTTATGGAACAATTAATAAGTACAGCTCGTATAGGTAGATCATTAGGTGTTCACTTGATTTTGGCTACTCAAAAACCATCAGGAGTAGTTGATGATCAAATATGGAGTAATGCTAAATTTAGGGTTTGTCTTAAAGTTCAGGATAAATCAGATAGTATGGACATGATTAAATGTGCTGATGCTGCAGCATTAGTAAATGTTGGTCGCTTTTATTTACAAGTTGGATATAATGAGTTTTTTGCATTAGGACAGTCGGCATGGTGTGGTGCTTCATATTATGAAGCTGAACAAAGAAAAGCTAAAAAAGATTTATCGATTAACTTTGTTGATGAAATCGGTGGCGTTGTTAAAAGCATAGAACAAAAAGCTAAAAATACTGAAGGAATTTATAAAGGAGAGGAATTATCTAATATAATAACTTATTTACAAAATTTAGCAGAAAAAGAGCATTTGCAACATAATAAATTATGGTTAGATAGAATTCCAAATGAAATATTTGTTGAGAAATTAAAAAAGAAATACCATTATCGTACAGAAAAAAATGTTATTAATCCATTAATTGGTGAGTATGATGATCCTTCTAATCAAAAACAATATTTGCTAACCCTACCTCTATCAACAGAAGGAAATACTATAATATATGGTGTGGCTGGAAGTGGTAAGGAAAATTTATTAACAACAATTATTTATTCATGTTCTATTAATTATAAACCACAAGATGTAAATTTTTATATTTTAGACTTTGGTTCAGAGACCATGCGTAATTTTAGCAAGATTCCTCACGTTGGTGATGTTGTTTTATCAAATGAAAAAGAGAAAGTAGAAAATCTTTTTAAGATGATAAAAACCATAATGGAAGAACGAAAAAAACTATTTTTACAATATAACGGAAGTTATACGTATTATTGCAAGAATAGTGGCAAGACAGTACCATTAATGGTAATCATGATTAATAATTATGAAGCTTTTATAGAGTTATACATGGAATATGAGGATATCCTTTGTCAATTAACGAGAGAAGGAACAAAATATGGTATTATTTTCATATTAACAGCTAGTGGCGCTAATACTATTCGTTACAAATTAGGACAAAACTTTAGACAACATTTAGTATTACAATTAAATGATAAATATGATTATGTCAATATCTTAGGAAGTACTAATGATGTATATCCATCTAAAAATTTTGGACGAGGTATAGTTAAAATTGATAATAACGTTTATGAATTTCAATCAGCTTTAGCGTACGATAAGGATAAGATAAATAGTTATGTTGGAGCTATTTCAGAAAAATTAAAACAAAAATATAAAGATAGTGCCAATAAAATTCCTATTTTACCAGAGGTTGTAACCTTAGAATTTTTAATGGATTCTCTACACACATTACAAGATGTACCACTTGGAGTAAGAAAGGACAACTTAATTATTGAAAAATATAATTTTACTAAAAGATTAATTACTAATATTATGACTACGGAAATAGAAAAAATAGGTAAATTTTTACCTTCAGTAGCATTATTATTTTCTAAATTACCAAATGTATCTTTATCTATAATAGATGCGACCGGTTTGTTAAAAAACTATTCCTTTAAAAAAGCTAACTATTATAGTGATCAGTTAGATAATATTATTAGTAATTTAGAACAGTTATTATCAAATAGTAGAATAGATGCAAACAAAAATCATTTATTTATGATAGTGGGATTAGATGACTTAAAAAACAAAATAGGAGACCAGTTTAATAATAAATTCCAAAATATTCTTGATATTAGTAAAAAATTAGGTAATATTAATTATATTATTGTTGATACGGTAAATAACTTTAAAAAGGTTGAGATCGAGCGTTGGTATAAAAATTATACTGATGCCAATGGTGGAATTTGGATTGGTAATGGTATTAGTGATCAATATACTTTAAAACTATCTAAAACACCAAAATCATTGTCTGAAGATATTCCAAATAATTTTGGATATATAGTTAAAAATGGAGTGGCTATATTGGTTAAATTGTTGGAAGAAGATGTTATGGAAGAAAAAAAGGAAGAGGTGTTATAACAAATGAATAATAAAGTGCTAGTTCAATTATATGTAGTAAAACTAGAGGAATGTTATGATGTGTTTATTCCTTGTAATAAGAAAATTAAAAATGCCTTAGCCTTGATAGTAACTGCCATATCAGAATTAACCAAAGGACAATACCCTGTTACTAATCAAGTTATGTTAGCTGATAGGAACACAGGGCAATTGTATGATAGTGAAAAAACTTTCAGGGAATTAGGAATATTAAATGGTTCGCAGTTATTGCTAATATAAAAAAAGAAATATTGAAGTTGTCAATATCTCTTTTTTTTTGCTCATTTGTCTGTTATAATTATACTAGGTGATAGACATGGGATTATTTAATAAAATCAAGACTATGTTTCAAAAAGAAGAAGTAAATGATAATAACCTTGAAACAGAACAAAAAGAAATAAAGGTATATGAAAAAGGTTTAAGTAAAACTCGTGAATCGTTTGTTTCTAAATTAGTTAATTTAACTAACAAATATCATAAAATTACAGAAGAATACTTTGAGGAATTAGAAGAAATCTTAATTATGGCTGATATTGGAGTTAATACGGTTATGACCTTTATGGATCGTCTTCGCCAAAGGGTTAGGGAAGAACATATTGAAGATAGTGAATATTTAAAAGAAGTTATTGTCGATGAATTATTTATTATATATGTTAACGATGAAGTGTTAACCAGTAAAATAAATGTTCAACAAAATGGACCAACAGTACTATTATTTGTAGGAGTGAACGGAGTTGGCAAAACAACTACCATTGGTAAATTAGCTTGGAAGTTTAAGGAAGAAGGTAAAAAAGTTTTATTAGTCGCAGGAGATACTTTTAGAGCGGGAGCTGTTGAACAGTTAAAAGAATGGAGTTATAAAACAGGAGTAGGTTTTTCTAGTAAAGAAGAAGGTAGTGATCCAGCTAGTGTTGTATTTGATGGCTTAGACGTAGCTATCAAAGAAAATTATGACATGGTTTTAATTGATACCGCTGGTAGACTTCAAAATAAAGTTAATCTAATGAAAGAATTAGAAAAAATAAATAGGGTAATCGAAGGGAAGATACCTGGGGCTCCACATGAGACATTATTAGTAATTGATGCTACAAACGGTCAAAATGGAATAAGCCAAGCAAAAAGCTTTAAGGAAATTACGAATGTTACCGGAATAGTTTTAACTAAATTAGATGGTACGGCAAAGGGTGGCATTGTATTGGCTATAAAAGAAGAAGTGAATATTCCTGTTAAATATATTGGTTTAGGTGAAACTAAAGAGGATTTACAACCATTTGATATAGAAAAATATATTTATGGATTATTTAAAAATATAATGTAGGAGGCTAATATGTCAAAAAAAGCAGATAAACAAAAGGGTAAGAGTTTTACAATTAGTATATATGGTCAAATAATATTAACTATTATTACAATTATAATGGCCATCTGGTGGTTGGATAATCATAAAGTATTAGGCTATTTACAACTATTGTTGGGATTAGATTTATTGATTATGGCTTATAACAATAAAAATGTATATCAAAGAAATAATTTTACGATTGTTTATATCATTATTGGAATTATTGTGTTAGTAATGGCAGGCTTAAATTTATGGAGATTATATGGATAAGACAATATATTTAAATAATTTATATGATTACTATCAGGGATTATTAACAGTGAAACAACAACAATATTATGAAGATTATTACTTTGAAAATTTATCTTTAAGTGAGATGGCTGAAAATTATAAAGTGAGTCGCAATGCTGTTTATAATCAGTTAAAATTAGTAGAAAAACGTTTAGAAGAATTTGAAAAAATACTAGGATTATATACTAGAAAGAAAAAAATAGCCAAAATACTAAATAATGAGATTAAAGAAAAAGAAAAAAAAGAAATTATGGAATTGTTATAGAAAGGGTGAAATGGGATGTTTGATAAAATTGTGTATATTAGCGATCATAATGCAGAAGTTAAATTAAAAGATGATCAAATAACTTTTAATGTCATGAATTTACATATTGTTTTTGAAGATAAGGATAAAAAAATATTAGGTGAAGTTGATGATTTACATGATGGAAAGGCTAAAATTCGTTTTCTAGGAGAATTTGTAAATAATCGTTTATTAGGGGGAGTTATTAGAAAACCTGCGCTCGATGCTTCCATTAGGGTAGTAACTAATGAGGAAATTCCATATATAGTAGGAGAAGATAAAGCAGGAAATTTATTAGTTGGTAAGAGTCCTTTTTATAATGGGCATCCAGTCTATTTAAATGTTAATAATTTTTTCAGTAATCACTTTGCTATTTTTGGTAACAGTGGTAGTGGAAAAAGTTGTGGCGTTTCTAGAATTTTTCAAAATATGTTTCAAGATAAACGTTTGTTTCCTTATCGCTCAAGCATCATATTATTTGATTCATCAGGTGAATATTATAATGCCTTTAAGAATCTTAACCAGATAAATCCTAATTTTCACTATAGGTTTATTACTACTAACCAAAAAAATATTGAAGGGGAACAATTAAAATTACCTATTTGGTTACTAGATGTGGGTGATTTAGCTCTATTATTATCAGCTACTAAGCATGCACAATTACCTATTATTGAAAGAACTCTTAAATTAGTACAAATCTTTGCCGAGAATGATAGTATGTCTCAAAATTATAAGAATCACTTAATAGCTAAAGCCATCATGACCATCCTTTACACCAATCAAACAGCGCCTAATAAACGAAATGAGGTTTTCTCCATTTTGACAAGTTGTTCAACAGAACAATTTAATTTAGAAGCACCAGTTCAAGGGATTGGTTATGTACGCAAGTTTAGAGAGTGTTTCCTAATAGATTCCAACGGGCAGTTTACAGAAAGTGTTTTATTAACAGAGTATGTTTCTAGCTTTATTAAAGAGGAGTATGATAATTACGAACCAAAGGGAAATGTATATTATACATTAGAAGATTTGGAAAAAGCTTTAAATTTTGCTTTAATTAGTGAAGGTTGGCTTAGAAATGAAAATACGTATAGTGACGCTATTACGATTAAGGTAAGATTACATTCCTTAATTACTAGTAGCAATTCTAAATTTTTTGATGTTAAAGAATTTATAACCATGGAACAGTATGTTGCATCTTTAATTGTCCAGGGTAATCAAAAATTCCAGATAGTTAATATTAATTTTGACGATGTTGATGATTATTTTGCCAAAACTATAACTAAAATTTATACAAGAATATTGTTTGAGTTTACTAAAAATTTAAAAGATAGAGCTTCAATACCATTTCATATAGTAGTAGAAGAAGCACACAGGTATATTCAAAAAGATATTGATAACGAATTACTAGGTTATAATATTTTTGATAGAGTTGCCAAAGAAGGACGTAAATATGGCTTAATTTTAGGACTTATATCACAACGTCCAGTTGAATTGTCTGATACGGTTATATCACAATGTTCTAACTTTTTGATTTTTAAAATCAACCACCCACTTGATGTAGATTATATCAAAAAGATGGTTCCTAATATAAGTGAAGAGATAGTAGAAAAACAAAAGAGTTTACAAGCTGGTAGCTGCTTGGTTTTTGGACAGGCCTTTCAAGTGCCATTAATCGTAAAATTAGATATGCCAGATCCTGAACCAAAGAGCGCTAACTGTGATGTTGTTAAAACGTGGTCAGGAAAATAAAACTGGGTTTTCCAGTTTTTTTAGTGTATAATTAATAATGGGTGAAGAAAAATGTTTGAGAGTTTAGGAGAGCGTTTGCAAAATGCTATTCATAAAATAAAGGGTTATGGTAAAATTACAGAAGATAATATTGGGGAAATGATGCGAGAAATTCGCCTTGCACTTTTGGAAGCCGATGTTAACTATACAGTAGTCAAAGAATTTACTAATAATGTAAAAGAAAAAGCTTTAGGAGAAGAAGTTCAACATAGTTTAAAACCAGGGGAATTATTTGTTAAAATAGTTAAAGATGAATTAACCGACCTTCTTGGTGGAGAAAACGCTCCACTTAATATTAGTGGCGATCCTGCTACCTTAATGTTGGTTGGACTTCAAGGAAGCGGAAAAACAACTGCTCTTGGGAAACTAGCTAATTTGTTGCGTAAAAAGTATAATAAGAAACCATTATTAGTAGCCGGAGATGTATACCGACCTGCAGCTATTGATCAGTTACAGCAAATTGGCAAAGAATTAAATATTGAAGTCTATGAGGAAGGAAAAAAGGATCCAGTTGAAATCGCTAAAAATGCTCTTTCTTATGCTAAAGATAAGGGTTATGATTATGTTTTATTTGATACAGCGGGAAGATTACATATTGATGAAAAATTAATGGAGGAATTACAATGTTTAGAACAAGAAATTAAACCGCAAGAGACACTATTAGTAATTGATTCAATGATGGGTCAAGATGCTATTAATGTTATCGAGGGTTTTAATAGTAAACTATCCTTAACTGGTGTAATATTGACTAAATTAGACGGCGATACTAAAGGCGGTGTAGCTCTATCAGTGCGCCATTTAACCAATGTTCCTATTAAATTTATAGGTGTTAGTGAAAAATTAGATGGATTAGAGATTTTTGATCCGGAACGCATGGCTAGCCGCATTTTAGGCATGGGAGATATTTTATCTATTGTAGAAAAAGCTGAAGAAGCTATAAGTCAAGAAGAAGCAATTAATACCGCTAAAAAAATGAAAAGCGGAAAATTTGATTTAGAAGATTTTTTAATGCAGATGAAACAAATAAAAAAACTAGGACCCCTTGAAAACATATTAAAATTATTACCGGGCGCTAGGAAATTAGGTCTTAACAATATTAACATTGACCCTAAACAATTAGCCCATATTGAAGCTATTATTTTATCAATGACTCCTAAAGAAAGACATAATCCAGACATCATTAAAGCTAGTCGCAAAACTAGAATTGCTAAGGGATGTGGTTTATCAGTTCAGGAAGTTAATAAATTATTAACTCAATTTGATCAAATGAAAAAAATGATGAAACAATTTAGTAATGGTAACTTAAAATTGCCTTTTTAGACAAATTAATTATAGATTTGGCTTTTAAAATTAGTTAAAAATATAGATTTCTAGGCAAATAAATAGACATAACTTTCCCTAGGTCATATGATATCCTAGATAGGAGGGAAAATGATGTTTAGAAACGAAGATATGCGTAATAATGAAATGAATGCTACTTTTATTGGAAACAATAATACTATTGAAAATGATATGAATATGGTAGGTGGCGATATGATGGATGGTGGTATGATGGAGTTTAATAATACTTGTTGTAATAGACCAATTACATCACCTGTTCAACAAAGATGTATTCATAAAACAATTGTCCATGAAGTACCACATGTGTGATAATTTATGATAGATCAAAATAAATAGAGATAAATAAGTACAAATATAAGGCATTTTATTAAGAAATGTCTTTTTGTGTGTTATAATATTTATAGGTGATTTTAATGAAAGTACTAAGTTTAACTGAACCCTTTGCTACATTAATATTAGAAAAAAAGAAATGTATTGAAACAAGAAGTTGGAAAACAAATTATAGAGGAGAATTATATATTCATGCAAGTATGACTAAGCCATCTAAAAGTGATTTAGAAAATAATGAATTGATGTTCTTAGTAGAAAATAAAGGTATGAACTTTGGAAATATAATTTGCAAATGCAATTTAGTGGATTGTATTTATATGAGTAAAGAATATGTAGAAAATATGAAAAAAAATAGCTATCAAGAATATATATGTGGTGACTATGAAGAAGGTCGTTATGCTTAGGTATTAGAAAATGTAACACCATTAAAAAATCTTATCAAAGCTAAAGGACAATTAAATATTTGGAATTATTATAATGAATTTGAGATAATGGATTTAATGAAAAATATAGAATATGGTTATGTTGATAAAAATAATAATAAGTATAGTATTGTAGATGAAACATTTTCAGATAATTATATATTACAATCACCAAATGAAGTTATAAAAAATAGAATAGGTGTTTGTTGGGATCAAGTAGAACTTGAAAGATACTATTTTAAAGGAAATGGCCTTAATATAAAAACTCATTTTATAGTTCATTATGATAATGATAAATGTCCTACACATACATTTTTAACTTTTGAAAAAGATAATAAATATTATTGGTTTGAGCATTCATGGGAAATATTTAGCGGAATACATGAATATGCCACTTTAAAAGATTTATTATTAGATGTAAGAGATAAATTTATTAAATATGAACTAAATAATAATTATATAAAAGAAAATCTTTGCATATATGATTATAAAAAGCCAAAATATCATCTAAGTGTTTTAGAATTTTATAAACATTGTGAATCAGGTATCAATATTTCAATGGAGGATAAGTAATATGAATATAGATAAAATTAAAAAAGAACTAATTAGCCAAAAAGAATCAAAATTTAAAGGAAATATTTATCATTATTCGCAAGTTAATTTTTCTTATAACTCAAACAAGATTGAGGGAAGTAGACTAACTAGTGATCAAACAGAGGCAATATTTGATACATCTTCATTTATTCCTAAAAGTGATGATTTAATAAAATTGGATGATTTAACAGAATCTAAAAATCATTTTAAATTATTTGATTATATGTTAGATAATGTTGATAATAAATTATCTAAAGAAATGATTATAAAAATGAATAAAATACTAAAAAGAAATACTAGTGATGAAGAAAATCCTAGATATAATGTTGGTGGATTTAAAATAGTTCCTAATATGATTGGGCTCGTTAATGTTATTAATACAACTACACCAGAAAATGTAGAAAAAGAAATAGAAGAACTGCTTAATGATTATAATTCTAAAACAAAAATCACTTTAGAAGATATTATTGATTTTCATTATAAATTTGAGAAAATTCATCCTTTTGGAGATGGAAATGGTAGAATTGGAAGAATTATTATGTTTAAAGAATGTTTAAAAAATAATATTATGCCATTTATTATATTAGATGATGATAAATCTTATTATATGAGAGGTTTAAAAGAATATGAAAATGATAAAATATTTTTGATTGATACCATAAAACATGAACAAGATTTATTTGAAAAGACTTGTGAAGAACTATTAAATTTTGAAATCGAAGAAAAATAACTAAAAAAATTAATCATCCTATAATTTTTATTAATTTGAAAATTTTAGGATGATTTTTATATGCTCTAAAATATTATAAAATAATTATTTATTCTTTATATCAAACTATAAATTAGGATGAATTTCGTAAGTACGAAATAAGAATTGTGTATATAGTTTTCATTATTTTAAAACGAAAAATATGGGTTGATACACAACTTTCTTATCCTGCTGTTTCATATTTAAATAAAATTTGCTATATTTTAGGATGATAGACAAAAATTTCTATAGTTTAAGACTTGACGCTTCTTTTTAATAGGGGTAACATGCATCATGCAAAAGGGAGATGATATTTATAATATTTGAAAGAAGTGAGTGCCTATAAGTAATACTAAATTAATGTGTAATGTAATCTTTACACAATTTAGTATTACTAAAATTAACATTTTATCCATAAGTTTAAGTGAGGTGCTTAATTATGGATAAGTACAAGATTAATTATATATTCAGTGAAGAAAAAGATATTAATGATATTTTTATAAAAGTTTTAAATAAAGAACTAAAAAAACATATTGTAATGATTTGTAAAAATAAAAAAAGTGAGGTACTATCATCATGTACTTATTTATCTCAAGGAAGGAGAAAAAATTGTTAGAGAGTTTAAATAAGATATATAGTGTTGGACTTTATATAAGATTATCTAGGGAAGATGATGATAAGACTGAGATGAGTGAGAGTATTACAAATCAAAAAAGTTTATTACTTCAATATGTTAAAGAGAATAATTTAAGAGTGTATGATATTTATATTGATGACGGATATTCAGGAACTAATTTTGATAGACCAGATTTTAATAGATTATTAAACGATATAGAATTAGGTAAAATAAATATGGTTATTACGAAAGATATGTCAAGATTAGGGAGAGATTATATTGGCACGGGTAATTTAATTGAAAAGTATTTTCCGGAGCATAATGTTAGATATATTGCAGTCACTGATAACATAGATACCTTTTTAGATAGTTCTAATAATGATATTGCACCATTTAAAGCTATAATGAATGATATGTATGCCAAAGATATTTCAAAAAAGATAAAATCTAGTTTAAAAGCTAAAATGAAAGAAGGTAAATGGGTAGGAGGTAGAACTCCGTTTGGGTATGATCAAGATAAAAATGACAAAAATCACTTAGTAATAAATAAAGAACAAGCTGATATTGTTAAAAGAATATTTAATATGTGTTTAGAAGGCTTATCATTTTATAAAATAGCAAAACAGTTAACTAATGAAAAAGTAAAGACTCCTGCAGAGTATTATAGTTTTGAATGGAAAAGTCATTATAATTTAAGGTATGGACAGTGGCATTCTAAAACAATTAGAGATATTTTAACTAACAGAATGTATATAGGTGATCTAGTACAAAACAAAAGAAGCAAGGTAAATTATAAAGTTAAAAAGATTGTCAAGAATAATATTAATGATTATATTGTTGTAGAAAATACTCATGAATCAATTATTGATAAAGAAATATTTTATGAAGTTCAAAAAATAATACCCAAAAATAAGGGAAGAAATGAAAAAAAAGAAAATCATTTACTAGATGGACTTTTGTATTGTGGTGATTGTGGACATCGAATATCAATTACATCTAGAAGAAAAAAAGATAATAGATGTTATACTATTTGTAATTACTATCGAACTTATATGAA